>DASTSX010000169.1:0-4553 GCA_035760455.1 Gemmatimonadaceae bacterium
CGCTGGCCCGGACTCGAGCCCGAGCAGCTGTACGAGGGCCGCGACCTCGCCCTCACGACGGACTTCCGCTCGGTGTTCTCGGAGGTCGCGGCGAAGCAGCTCGGGGCGAGGAAGTTGGAGGTGCTGTTCCCCGGGTACGACGCCAGTGCGCCAGGCTGGCTGGGGGTTATGTAAGACCGGTTATCGGTTGTCGGTTGTCGGCCGGCCTCGGGACGCTTCTGCCTTCCGAGGCCGTCTCGCACTCGCGCACTCGCGCACCAGCGCACTCACGCCCTTAGAACCGGAAGATCTTCCGCAACACCTTCCCGATCCCCTCGACGCCGCGCTGGACCGGGTCCTGGCCGGGCTGTCCGATGTCGATCGGGAGCTCCTCCTCCTGGTAGATCGGCTCCGTGTGCACGTTGCAGATCTCGGTCGGCTCGGTGCCCGGCTTGAAGTACTCGCGCTTCTTGATCGGGCACCAGTCGTTGGCGAGCATGCCCGTGCCGGGGTCGATGAGCCGCATCGTCATCCCGGCCGGCGCTTTCCAACCGGCGGCTGACGACGCCGGCTCGTTCCAGCCGTTGAGATAGAAGTCGGCCCACGCCGGCGCGGCGAGATGGCCGCCCGAGGCATGCGGCGCGATCTGCTTCGGCGTGTCGTAGCCGAACCACACGCCGGCCACGAGCGTGGGCGTGTAGCCCACGAACCAGACGTCGGCCGCGTTGTTGGTCGTGCCCGTCTTGCCGGCGACCGCGCCCTTCACCCCCGCCTCGCGCAGCGTGCGCGCCGTTCCGTTGTCGACCACGCCGCGCAGCATCGAGGTGAGCTGGTAGGCATCGCGCGGATCCATCACGGTATCGGGCCGCACGGTTTCGGCTGCCCAGAGCACCGTGCCGTCGGCTGACTCGATGCGCCGCACGAGCCGCGGATGCACGCGCAGGCCGCCGTTCGCGAACGGCGCGTACGCGGCAACCAGCTCGAGCGGCGTGATGTCGACGGCGCCGAGCGCGATCGCCGGGTAGCTCGGCAGCGGGCTCGCGATGCCGTTGCGGCGCGCAGCCTCGATGACGTTGGGGATGCCGACGGTCTGGCTCACCCGCACCGCCGCCGCGTTCGACGAGACGGCGAGCGCCTTGGTGAGCGTGATCGTGCCGATGTAGTTCCCCTCGTAGTTCGCGGGACGCCAGACGGTGCGACCCTGCATCACCTCGACCGGCTCGTCGTCGACGAGCGTGGCGGGGGTCATTCCCGCCCGGAGCGCGGCGGCGTACACGAACGGCTTGAATGCCGATCCCGGCTGACGGCGCGCGCGGAACGCGCGATTGAAGCCGCGTTTGCTGCGGCGGCCACCGACGAGCGCACGGATGTCGCCGGTGCGCGGATCCATCGCGACGAGCGCGCCCTGGGCGGGCTCGGTGACGCGTCCGCCCGAATACTGCGTCTCGCGGCTCACGGCGGCGGCCTGCCGCAGCACGGCGCGGTCGGCGGCCTTCTGCGCGTTGAGGTCGAGCGTCGTATAGACGGTGACGTCACCCTCCTGCAGCGCATCGGGGAGGATGGAGTCGATGAAGACCCGCACGGCGTCGAGCGCGAGCGGCTCGTTCCCGGTGTTGGGCCGCCACTCGTCCTCGGCGACGACGAGCCGCTGGCGCGCCGCGGTGCTCGCCTCGCCGGGCGTGAGGTAGCCCTCCTGCGCCATGAGCGACAGCACGAGGTTGCGGCGGCGCAGCGCACGCTCGGGATGATCGCGCGGCGTGTAGGCGCTGGGGCCCTTGGGCAGGGCGGCGAGCACGGCGCCCTCGGCGATCGTGGTCTTCGACACGCTCTTGCCGAAGAGGTCGCGGCTCGCCGCCTCGACGCCGTTCATCCCGTTGCCGAGATAGATGAGGTTGAGGTAGAGCTCGAGGATCTGGTCCTTCGTGAGCTCGCCTTCGATGAGCCGCGTGAGGCGCAGCTCGATGAGCTTGCGGCGCAGCGTGCGACCGCCGCGCATCTTCACGAGGAAGGAGTTGCGCGCCACCTGCATCGTGATCGTGCTGAATCCCTCGCGCACGCCGAGGTGGCGGACGTTCGTCGCCG
Source organism: Gemmatimonadaceae bacterium (assembly GCA_035760455.1). Lineage (GTDB taxonomy): Bacteria > Gemmatimonadota > Gemmatimonadetes > Gemmatimonadales > Gemmatimonadaceae > AG11. Next base: position 2,062 of record DASTSX010000169.1, read on the forward strand.
CTGCGCGGAAGAGGCCGCGCCAGTCGAGCCCATTGTGCTCGTAGAAGCGGCGGTCCTCCGTCGCGAGGAACGCCTGCCGCACGTGCAGCGGGATCGCGTCGATCGGCACGTTCACGCGACGGACGATCGCGATGCGGCCGAGGAACCGGTCGCCGCGGTCGAGGATCCTGCCACCCTCGCCGGGCCGGAAGGCACGGATCTCACCGCGGGTGGGGCACCCCGCGAACCCGCACGTCGTGAGCCAGACGTCGAACAGCACGATGCCGATGCAGCCGAGCGCGAGCGCGATGAGCGAGCGCCGCTGCCGTCGCATCCAGACGCGGGCAGGCTCACGGGGCGCATTCATGCGCTCGCGAAGCACGGCGATCCGGTCTTTGATGAAGCGAGTGACGTCGGCCACGGGGCAGTCGTTGGGCTTTGGATACTGGTACGGCTGCTGCGGAAGCAGGTTTCCGGCCGTGGAGCCTGCGTGGAGCCACGCTCCCCGCTATCCTCGAACGATACGGCTCTCCCTCATCACTCTTGTCACCCCGAAGGCCGGAAATGGATCGCCGAACGCTCGCCGCCCTCCTGCTGCTGGTCGCCGCATGCTCCAGCGGAGAGTCCTCCCCGAACCGCGTCGGAGCGACCGACTCGGCCGTCGCTCACGCCTCGGCGACGGACAGTGGGACTCGCCAGGTGGCGACCGCCCTCAGCAGCGCGCCGGGCGACGTCGCGACTCCCGCGCCGGCCGGCGCACCGGCGCCCAACCTCACGGGGCGCATCCCCGTGCTGGAGTACCACGTGATCGGCGGAGACAAGAACACGCTCTACACGCGCACGGTCGCGAGCTACAAGGCCGACCTCGAGGAAGCGTACAAGCTCGGCTATCGGCCGGTCACGATCGCGCAGATGCTCGACAAGGACTGGCGCGAGCTGCCGCCAGGGACGACACCGGCCGTGTTCGTGTTCGACGACGCGTCCGACTCGCAGTTCCGGTACATCGAGCGCAACGGCAAGCTCGAGATCGATCCGACGAGCGCCGTCGGCATCTGGCTGGACTTCGCCAGGACCCATCCCGGTTGGAAGAACCGCGCGGTGTTCTGCATGCTGAATGGCGGCGCCGCGGGGCACAACTTCTTCGGCGACAAGCCGCAGTTCGGCGGCCAGAAGAAGGAATGGCGCCACCTGAAGGTGAAGTGGCTCGCCGACCAGGGATTCGAGTTGTGCTCGCACACCCTGTGGCACGCGAAGCTGAACAAGTATCCGGACGCCGTCGTGCAGGAGCAGATCGCGCGCAACGTGATGGGGATCGACTCGGCGGTCGCAGGCTACAAGGTGCGGACGATGGCTCTTCCGTACGGGATCTGGCCGAAGAATCGGCAGCTCGCGTGGCAGGGGAGCTGGACCGACCCGAAGACCAGGAAGACGCACAGCTACAAGTTCGACGCGGTGCTCGAGGTGGCGGGCGGGCCGGCGCGCAGCCCGTACGATCCGCAGTTCAATCCGAAGAGCATCAACCGGATCGAGGCGATCGGAACCGACATCAGCCGGCACCTGAACAAGCTCGCCAAGGACGGCACCCGGTTCGTCCCGCCGGCCAAGTAGTTACCGCTGGCGGGTCCAGTGGTCCATCGCGGGGCGGCGTCCTTTCGGCGTCGCCCCGCCTCGTCGGCGGACCCGCCGCTCGGTGGCTGGCGCATATAAGGTAGGGCGCCGCCCGCGGGCTCGTGGAATGTGGATAATGTCAGAAAACGGGGGTGTTTCTGTCCAGAAAACCCCCTTGAGCGGCCGATCGGAGGTGCCGATGATCTCTGAGACGGGAATCGTGCACCCTCCCCTGACCGCGTCCCTGGAGGTCGCGTGGCATCAGAGACGACTGAGCACTTGCGGCACTCGGCGTTCTTCACGGAGCTGGCCTCGCACGGGGATGCGGATTCCTCGTGGCGGGCGGTGACGGCGGGGCTCGTCGTGCTGCGGTTGGTCGATGCGTGGGTGGAGGAGGGGGCGGCCGTGGTCGCCGCCGACAGCTGGGGCGTGCGCTCCGTCCGGGCCGCGATCGAGGACATGCCGGAGGGGATGCCGGCGCGGACGCTCCTGACGGGCATCGTCGACGCCCTGACCTCGGCGCGCGGCGGCGACCTGCATGCGGTGGCGCCGCGGCTCATGGCGTATGCGCGGTCGCTGGACCTGGATGCGCGGTGGACGCTGGCGGCGGACGTGTACGACACCATCCTGACCCACGTGCATCCGGTCGAGGATGCGGACGTGGCGGTGAACGCGCTCCTCCGCCGTGGACACTGCCTGCGCGAGCTGGGCGATCATGCCGCCGCGACGGCGGTGTTGGGCACGGCGGGCGAGGTCGCGCAGCGGGCGGGCGACATGATCGGCGTGCTCCGTGCGCGCATCGGTGAGTCCAAGATCCTCACGGCGCGCGGCAACCTGCCCGCGGCGGATGCCCTGCTCGAGCGGACGATCGCCGACGCGAGCGAGCAGTCGCTCGACGAGGTGCG
>DASTSX010000170.1:0-7904 GCA_035760455.1 Gemmatimonadaceae bacterium
CGCTTCGCGACGTCGGCCGTGCTGCTCGCGGGCACGACCGCGTTTCCCGAGCAGCTGTCCGAGGGCCTCGCGCCCCACCGGCCGGACCGACTCTGCTACGTGACCTGGCCGATGCCCTTCCCTGGCGACCGGCCGGCGCAGGAGGGGCAACCGATCGACCTTCGCGTGCCGATCGAGGCCTGGCACGCCAGGAAGCTCGCAGCGTTCTTCGCGCACCGCACGCAGCTCGACCACGAGGCGTACTTCAAGACCGTCGCCCTGCTGCCGACGGAGGACTACTTCGTGGCGATCGGCGCGCCCGGCGGCGGGGACGGCCTGTTCGCCGGCCTTCGGTCGACGGAATAGCTCGTCAGCGGTCCGCGCGAGCGTCGCCTTCCGCGAGCACGGCGAGCTTCGCGAGCGCCATCCGCCAGCCGGTCTCGTTGTCTGCCACGCTCAGGCCCGGCGGCAGGCTCTCGTGCATGCCGACGACGTCGGTGCCGCCGTCCGGCGCGTCCGCGAGCGTGATCGTCGAGATCATCTCGCCGCGGAGAGCGGGATCGTCGGTCTCGAACTCGTCGGCTTCGACCACCAGCTCGTCGGGCACCAGGCGGATGAAGCGACCGCGGTAGGTGTCGGTGTGCGCCGCCGATTTGCCGGCGGCGCTCGGGGCGTCGTAGGTGAGCGATACGCGGATCGCGCCGCCCTCGCGGGCCTCGAACACGTGCACGGTGGCCGTCATGCCGTCGGGCACCCGCCACCGAACGATCGCGGCCGGATCGATCAGCAGGCGGTACACCTCGGCACGCGGAGCCTCGATGCGGCGACGCACGCGCGTCGATCGGCTCACCAGAGCGGCTGGCCGAAGGTGAGCTGGTTGTCGTCGAGATCGAGCACGCAGAAGTCGCGCAGGCCCCAAGGGTGGCTCTCGGGCTCGTTCTGCACCCGCGCCCCCTTTGCCCGCAGCTCGGCGTGCAGGGCGTCGGCGTCCTGCACGTACACGTACGTCGAGCCGATTCCCCGATGCCGGTCGGTGCGCTGGATCAGCAGCACGCGAACCGCGTCGCGATCCATCACCCCGATGTCCGCCTGTGCGTAGTTGACCCGGAAGCCCAGGACGTCGCGGTAGTGGGCGACGGCGGCCGCGACGTCGTCGCTCGGCAGCTCGGGCATGATCTTCGTCAGCATGGGCCGCTCCTTCTCATCCACTGGCGCTCGAATTGGTCCGAGGCCCGCTCGGCGATCGTCGCTGCCTGCCTGGCCTAGCCTACCGAGACCCGCTCGATCTCTCCCGCCAGCTTGAGATCCAGCTCCGTGATCCCACCCGCGTCGTGCGTCGACAGAGCGCAGGTGATCTTCGTGTACCGGATGTCGATGTCGGGGTGATGGTTCATCGCGTCCGCGACGGTGGCCACGCGGCGCACGAACTCGATCCCTTGCGCGAAGGTCGGCCAGGTGAACGTCTTGGTCAGCACGTTCCGGCGGCGCGACCAGCCCGGAAGCGAGCCGAGGGCGCGCTGGATCTCGAGGTCGGAGAGGCGGGGTGGCATGGATGGCGGAGTGGGGCGTCGGCCAGCTGGCGCATGAAATGATATCACTCCCCGGCGATGCTGTGCAGGCCACGCCCCGCGGCGATATTGCGTCGTGCCTCGACTCCGCCGCCCGACCGGCATCGCGCTTCGCGCCGCGATCCCGACGCTCCTCGCCATCGCGGTGTCGGGGGCGCTCACGGTCGCGCCGACCGTTCTGCGCGCGCAGATCGCCGCGCCGACGTCGCCCCCCGCGGTCGCCGACAGCGCCGGGGGACCGGACGCGGATTCCCTCTCGCGCCATGGCGCACGGCCGCCGCGCTACTGGCGCCGCATGGCCGCCGGCTTCGCCACGAGCCTGCTCGCGCACGAGGCGGCGCACGTGGTCACCGCCCTCGCCGTCGGCGGCCGCCCCACGGTGGGGTTCAGCAAGGGACGCCCGACGGTCTACTCGGGGCTCGATGCGACCACCCAGAGGCGCGAGCAGTTCCTCTTCTCGAGCATGGGGCTCAACGTCCAGGCGTTGATCGACGAGGCCATCCTCGACGTCCCGCACCGGCGCGGCGGGCCGTTCGAGCGCGGCGTGCTCGCGGGTGGCATCGCGACTGCATTGTTCTACGTCACGATCGGCCGCACCGCCTCGGTGAGCGATGTGGATTTCATGGCGCGGACCTCGTCGCTCTCGAAGGGAGACATCACGCTCATCTACGGAGGGGTGGCGCTCATGCACGCGGTGCGAATCCACTACGACGGCCACTACGCGAACTTCTTCCTGCGGCCGGCCCCCGCCGGCGAGCCGGGGCTTCGCGTCGGCGTACACGTCGAATGACGCCGGAGGCGTCGGATCCCCTCGCGCGCGCCCGCACGCTGGCGCGGCTGCTCGACTCCGCCGTCAGGGTCCCCGGCACTGGGATCCGCTTCGGCGCCGACGCGCTCCTCGGCCTCGTGCCGGGGCTGGGGGACGTTGCGGGCGCGGCGCTGGCCGGCTACCTGGTGATCCTCGCCCAGCGGTTGGGCGCCCCCCGCGCCGTCGTTCTGCGGATGCTCGCCAACGTCGCGGTGGACACGGTCGGCGGCACGGTCCCGCTCCTCGGCGACCTGTTCGACGTCGCCTACAAGTCGAACACGCGCAACCTCGCCCTTCTCGAGCGCGCGATCGAACGCCCCGTCGACACGACGCGTACGAGCCGCTTCGTCGTCATCGCCACCCTCCTCGGCCTCGTGCTCCTCACGGCTGGAGCGCTCGTCGTCGCGGTGCTCGCCATCCGCGCCATCGCCGCGGCAGTGAACGGGGGCTGACCCGCACCCTCCCACCGGATGCGGCGGCTCACTCGGCCGCCGGCGACGAACCGCCCCCGGCAAGCCATGAGGACCCTGCTCCGCACGCACCGGCGAGCGGTCGAAGCGTCCGTCCAACGGTCACCCCGACCGGTCATGGTGGCCTCTCGGCGCCGAGCACCTTCGCCGGGGAAGGATGCCTACGAATGCATCCATTCTCGTGTGCCGCGCGCTCGTTCGGATCGTCTGGATGAGTACGGTATTGCTGGTCCGCGGGCGGAGCCGCCGGCGGCAGCTCCTTGGCACCCTCACCCCCGCATCATGCGCCTCGCCGCCCGGGTTTTCACGCTCGCGCTTCTCCCAGCCGCCGCGGTGGCCCAGGCGTCAACGGCGTATCCGGCGAGGCAGCAGGGGGCGAGCAGCGCCAGCGCGAGGCCCGCGGCCGCCGAGGCGGCGGACGAGCGGTCGGTGACACGCCTCCTCGTCATCGACTGCCCCGTGCGGGGTGGTGCCGGACCCGCGAACGCGGCTGGCCCCGAGGAGGGCGACTCCACGACGCGCGCCCTGGTTGCGGCGCTGTGCGCCCGGGCGGGAAGCCAGCCGTCGTCGGCGACCGCGATCCGACACGTCCTCGGCTCGCCACGGGACGTCTCCGACGCTCCGCGCGACGAGGCGAACGGCGAGCACGCTGAACAGCCCTACGCGGATCGTGCGCTGTCGCTTGAGCCCCGGTTCCGCATTCACCTCTTCGGCGACGTGAAGTTCTCCGCCATCGACTCGCTCGGCGCGCGGAACGGCTTCTCGCTCGGACAGTTCGATCTCTTCGGCCGGTCCCAGCTCTCGAACGAGCTGAGCGTGCTCACCGAAGCCACGCTGACCGCCCTGCCCCGCAACAACTTCAACGCGCGACTCGAGCGGCTGCTGCTCACGTACTGGCCGAGCGACCATTTCGTCGCCTCGGCCGGCCGGTACCATACGAGCATCGGCTACTACAACACGGCGTATCATCACGGCAGCTGGTTCCAGACGGCGATCGGCCGCCCCCTCGTGTTCGCGATCGACGGCGACATCGGGCTGCTGCCGAGCCACACGCTCGGCATCTCGGCCGCGGGCGACATCCCGTCGGGTGCGCTCGGCCTGCGCTATCTCGCGGAGCTCGGAAGCGGTCGCGCGGGCCAGTCGTCGGCCGCCATCGCCACACAGCCCGCGCTGGCCGACAACAACACGCCGTCGGTCAACGTGGCGCTCATCGCGCGGCCCCAGCGCTGGGACGGGCTGCAGGTTGGGGTCACCGCGTATCGCGACCGGCTCACCCTCCAGGACACGTCCAAGGCACCGATCGACGAGACGATCGGGGGCGTGCACGCGCTGTACAAGACGGATGCGATCGAAGTGCTGACCGAGTGGCTCGCGATGCGCCATCGCGCGCGGTCGGGCGGCGCGCCGAACGTTGCGCGCGGGTGGTACGTGCTGGCATCGCGGCGGGTCGGCGTGGTGCGACCCTACGTGCGCTACGACGACGTGGACGTCCCGAAGGCGAACCAGGTGTTCGCCTTCCTCGGGCGCCGGCGTGGGCCCACCGCGGGAGTGCGCTACGACTTCGACGCGCTCGCCGCGCTGAAGCTGCAGGCGAGCCATCTCACGCAGACGACGCGCCCGACGCTGAACCGCGTCGACGCCCAAGTGTCGTTCATGTTCTGATGGCGCCGCCGAAGATGTCTCCCCTCCGCCGCGCCCTCGCCGTGCTCCTCGTCGCGCTGATCGGCATCGTGCCCACCACCGCGCGCGCGCAGGACACCGAACCGCTCGCCATCGTCGTGAACAAGAGCAACCCCCTCGCGGAAATCTCCCTTGCCGACTTGCGACGCGTGTTCCGCGGGCAGCGCAGCCGGTGGTCCAACGGGCGCCGCGTGACGCTCGTGATGCGCGATCCGGGCGCGCCCGAGCGCGAGGCGATTCTGCGTGCGCTCTACGGGCTCGACGAGGGAGAGTACCGACGCACCTTCCTCCAGGCGCTCTTCACCGGCGAGGCCGCGGACGCGCCCAAGACGCTCGCGACGACCAACGGCGTGCTGCGCTTCGTGTACAACGTGCCCGGCGCGATCGGCTACGTGCGCGCCGGTGACGTCGACGCCAGCGTGAAGATGCTCCGCGTGGACGGACGCCTGCCGGGCGATCCGGGCTACCGTCTCGCGGTGAGCGCCCAATGATCGCGTGGGCGCGGGCCATCGTGCGACGACGCGGCACCACCGTCATCCTCGCCTGCTACGCGCTGCTGAGCGCCGCCACCGGCGCGTTCAGCCTGCTGCAGCTCCGCAGCGCGGCGCGCGAGGCGCACCAGCTGTACGACGGCCTCGTGAGCGGCATCGACCTCCTCGCCGGTCTGCAGTTCGACGTGCAGGAGGCCCGCCGGCGCATGCTCTACGCGCTGACGACGACGGATCCGAACCTCCAGGTGAAGTACGTCGACGAGTCGCGCGCCGCCGACGAGCGCGTGAAGCGCCGCGTCGCCGAGCACACGGCGCGGCTCACGCATCCGGAGGAGATCGCCGCGGCCAGACAGTTCCAGCGCGACTGGGCGGAGTATCTCACGGTCCGCGACGAGGTGATCGCCGCGATCCTGGAAGGACGGTCGGCCGTCGCGATCGCGAACGACCTCCAGTTCGGCTCGATCACGTTCGACCGCGCCCGCGCCGACCTGCTGGCGATGCAGGAGCGGTACAAGGTGGACGCCGAGATCCGACGGCAGGACGCCGAGGACGCATCGAACCAGTCGTTCGAGCTGGTGATCGTCGTGCTCCTGCTCTCGCAGCTGCTCGTCGTGTTCGGCCTCCGCGTCGTGCAGGCGGGCGAGCTGCTGGAGCGCGAGCGCCGCTCGCAGGCGCGGCTCGCCGAGGTCATCGAGTCGATCGACGAGGGAATGCTCGTGCTCGGCCGCAACGGGCGCGTTCTGCTGTGGAATACGGCGGCCGAGCGCCTGTCCGGCCGGACGCGCGCCGCGGCGCTGCGCCAGCCGCTCTCCGTGGCGTGGCCGCAGCTCGCCAACACCGCGCTCGGCACCACCCTCGCCAGCTCGCTCGCCGACCGCGGCGCGGGCGCGACGCGGCTCGCCGTGCACCTCACCGACGTGGTCGGCGAGCGCGTCCTCGACGTGCGGACGTTTCCGTTCGACGACGGCATCACGCTGTTCTTCACCGATCAGACCAACCTCACGCGCCGCACGGAGGACCTGTCCCGCACGGCCTCGCTCCTCGGCGCGACCCTCGAGTCGACGGCGGACGGCATCCTCGCCACCGACGGCATGGGGCACATCACGCTGTTCAACCGCCGCTTCGTCGAGCTGTGGCGGATCCCGAAGGAGATCGCCGAGTCGCGTGACGACGACCGCGCGCTCGCGCACATGGTGAAGCAGCTGCGCGATCCCGAGGCGTTCCTGCGCAAGGTGCACGAGCTCTACGCCTCCCCCGAGACGGAGAGCTTCGACGAGCTCGAGTTCAACGACGGCCGCGTGTTCGAGCGCTACTCGGTGCCGCAGCGCGTCGACGGCGGCAGCGTGGGACGCGTCTGGAGCTTTCGCGACGTCACCCAGCGCAAGGCGGCCGAGCGGCAGCTGCTGCACGATGCCTTCCACGACGCACTGACGTTCCTGCCGAACCGCTCGCGCTTCACCGAGCTGCTGCGTCGCTCGATCGGCCGCACGCGGCTCGACTCGCAGTACTCGTTCGCGATGTTGTTCCTCGATCTCGACCGGTTCAAGGTCGTCAACGACTCGCTCGGCCACGCCGTGGGCGACCAGCTGCTGGTCGCCGTCGCGCGCCGGCTCGAGCAGTGCGTCCGTCCGGGCGACACGGTCGCCCGACTGGGCGGCGACGAGTTCACCGTTCTGATCGACAACACGTCGAGCGTGAACGACGCCACGCGCGTCGCCGAGCGCATCATGATCGAGCTCCAGCGCCCGTTCTATCTGCAGGGACAGGACGTCTTCGTCAGCGCCAGCATCGGCATCGCGCTGTCGGGCACGGGCTACCACATGCCCGACGACCTGCTGCGCGACGCGGACCTCGCGATGTACCGCGCGAAGGCGAACGGCAAGTCGCGCTACGAGGTGTTCGACCAGAAGATGCACGCGCACGCCGTGGCGCTCCTCCAGCTCGAGACGGATCTCCGGCTCGCGATCGAGCGCGAGGAGTTCCGCATCCTCTATCAGCCGGTGATCTCGCTCCGCACGAACCGCATCGCCGGCGTCGAGGCGCTGGTGCGCTGGGAGCACCCCGCGCGCGGGCTCGTCTCCCCGGACGACTTCCTGCACGTCGCCGAGGAGACGGGCCTCGTGGTGCCCATGGGGAACCTGGTGCTCCGCGAGTCGTGCCGCCACATGGCCGAATGGCGGCGCGACAATCCGGCCGCCGGCGACGTCACGATCAGCGTGAACCTGTCGGCCCGGCAGTTCGCGCATCCCGACCTCGTCGCACGCGTGACCGAGGCGCTCGAAGGCAGCGGGCTGCCGCCGGAGTGCCTGCGGCTGGAGTTCACGGAGAGCGTGCTCATCGAGCGCGAGGGCCCCGTCATCGACACCTTCGCGCAGCTCCATGCGCTCGGCATCCGTCTCGACCTCGACGACTTCGGCACCGGCTACTCGTCACTCGGGTACCTGCACCGCTTCGCTCTGGACGGGCTCAAGATCGACCGGTCGTTCGTTAGCAACATCGGCGCGAACGGCGAGCGCTCGGAGATCGTGCGTACGATCGTCGCGCTGGCGAACAACCTCGGCATGGAGGTGATCGCCGAGGGGGTGGAGACGCCGGCACAGCTCTCGATGCTGCAGGCGGTGGGGTGCGACCTCGTGCAGGGCTACTTGTTCGGCGGTGCGCTCTCGGCCGAGGAGATGCGCGAGCGTTTCTCGGCCGGCGTGCTGGTGTAGTCCTCCGCCGGCGCGAAGACCACGCCGTCGCGCCGGCGCGCCACGACGCGCAGCCCCGGCACCTTCAGCATCGAGTCGAGCGGCACGTACTCCGGCCCCGCCCATTCGAACTCGAGGATGCGACCGCCGCGCACCCGCACCGAATCGACGAAGTCGGAGATCTGCCCCGCCTCACCGAGTCGCGGCACGTCGCGCGC
>DASTSX010000171.1:0-4115 GCA_035760455.1 Gemmatimonadaceae bacterium
GATGGCCCACGCGACGCCGAGCAGCGTCTGCTTGTAGCGCACCTTCACGTCGCGCCAGGTGAGGAAGTACACCAGCTCGCGCTGCGCCCACAGCTCGCCCAGCCCGAGCGCCGGCCAGCGCTTCGGCGGCTCGACGATCGTCCAGCGGACGTGCGTCTCGCTCACCGCGCGCGCCCGGTCGCCGGCCGCCGGTCGAGCCAGCGGAGCACGGCGGTCGCGAGCCCGACGCGACGGTCACGTTGGCCGAGTCGCGCACGTAGGCCAGCACCTGCGCGAGGTCGTGGCCCTGCTCGTTTCCTGGCAGGCCGCGCAGGAAGACGAACGTCGGATGCCGCCCCGCCCCGGCGGCGAGGAAGGCGAGTCCCTTCACCTGCACGCCATGGGTGGGCACGCGGAGCACGTCGTTGCGCGCCGGGTGCGTCGCGCCGCGAGTGCGCGTACATCGCCCTCGGAGCCCCTTGGGCGCCGAGCGCGGAGGTGAGCAGCAGCGTGGCGGCGAGGATCGATGCGCGCATGGGACCGGTGAGCGGAGCTCCCGGGCACTGGCGCGCCGGGGGCGCCGTCATACTATCCGTTCTGCGGCCCTCGACGCCACCGCCGCGCTCGACGGCGGTGAACATACACCATTTTCGGATGCCACAGCGCGACGACCGCATCCGCCTCACGCCGGCACTGCTCGGCATGCCGGCCCAGCACTCGACCCGAGTCGTCGCCTCCGGCCTTCTCGACGAGCTGCTCGCCGCCCAGGACCGGTTCGCCGCCGAGGACGCCGAGGGCCTGCACGATCTGCGCGTGGCGATGCGACGACTGCGGTCCTGGATGCGGGCGTTCCGTCCGGAGCTGTCCGACACCGTGCGCGGCCGCACGCGCCGGCGCCTGCACGCACTCGCCTCCGCCACGAACGAGGCGAGGGACACGGAGGTCGTGCTCGACTTCCTCGACCGTCAGACGAACCTGCCCGCGCGATCCCGCGCGACGGCGCGCGCCCTCGCCGAGCGGCTCGGGAACGCGCGCGACGCGCATGTACGTGCCCTGCGCCGCACGCTCGCGCGCGACCTGACGAAGGTCACGCGCGGACTGGCAATGCAGCTCGAATCCTGGTGGGAACGGCACGCCGTGGACGAGCCGCGACCCGTGCCGTCGACGTCGGCCGTGCTCGCGGACGCGATCCATCGACACCTACGGCGGGTCGACAGGGCGCTCGCGCGGATCGAGCCGCCGGGCAAGGCCGACGACCTGCACCGCGCACGCATCGCCGTGAAGCGGCTGCGCTACCTGCTCGAGCCGCTCGACGAGTCGTTGGGCGCGGCGGAGCCGATCCGGCAGCTCCAGGCACTCCAGGGCGAGCTCGGCGACGCGCGCGACGCGCACCGCATCGCCATGCAGCTGGTGCGCGAGGTCGGCGAGCACTCGGCGCGGAGCGCGCGCCGGCGCGCCCTCACCTCGGTCGGCGTCGCGGGGGACGACGACGCCGCCCCGCCCGAGACGGCGGTGACGCGCGCCGGGCTCACCGAGCTGGCGCGGCGAGCGCACGCGGCACGCGAGACGGCGCTCTCCGAATTCACGACGCGATGGCGCGAGGCGGAGATCGCCGCGCTCGTCGAGCAGGTCCGCGCCGTCGCCGCTCGCCTCGTGGCGGGATGAGTCGGCGACCGGTCGGGGCGCGGGAGACGCCCGCGCGTCCGCTCTTGCGAGGCGTGAACCTTCCCTTCACACTTGGATCCCCCAGGCGTCCTCGCGCGGTACACCGGCGGCATCGTTCGACGCGCCGACGCCGCATCCGCCGTCGCCCGTCCCGCACGTTCGTGAGCAACCGCATCGCGCCGGAGCCCATCCCATGAAGAAGCTCGGATTGCTCGGCCTCGTCTCACTCGCCCTCGCCGGCTGCACGGACGTGCCGTCGCCGGTCGGTCCGACGCTCGCGCCGTCACCCACCGCCGCCGCGAGTCGCGAGGCGATCGCGGGACGGTACATCGTCGTCTTCCGCGACGGCACCGACGTGGAGCGCGAGTCATCGCGCATCGCGGAGGCGCTCGGCGGCACCGTGACGCGCACGTACCGTGCGGCGCTGCGCGGCATGGCGATCGAGCTGCCGGACGCCGCCGCGGCGGCGCTCGCGCAGGTGCCCAGCGTCGCGTTCGTCGAGCAGGACCAGATCGTGACCGCGTCGACCACACAGTCGAATGCGACCTGGGGGCTCGACCGCATCGATCAGCACCTCCTGCCCCTCAATACCAGCTACGTCTACAACGCCACGGGCGCGGGAGTCACCGCGTACATCATCGACACCGGGATCCTCTTCGCCCACTCCGAGTTCGGTGGCCGCGCCGTCTCCGGCTTCGACGCCGTCACGGCGAATGGAACGGCCGCCGACTGCAACGGCCACGGGACCCACGTCTCCGGCACCGTCGGCGGCGCGACGTACGGCGTCGCCAAGGGCGTGAGCCTCGTGGCCGTGCGCGTGCTCGACTGCGGCGGCTCCGGGAGCACGTCTGGGGTCATCGCCGGCGTGGACTGGGTCACGGCCAACCACCGTTCCCCGGCAGTGGCCAACATGTCGCTCGGCGGCGGGCTCTCGAGCGCCCTCGACCTGGCAGTCACCAACTCCATCGCGTCCGGCGTGACGTACGGCGTTGCCGCGGGCAACGGCAACTTCTTCGGCATCGCCCAGAACGCGTGCAACAGCTCTCCGGCCAGCGTGCCCGACGCCATCACCGTCAGCGCCACCGACAAGACGGATACCAAGGCAAGCTGGGCGAACTACGGGACGTGTGTGGACATCTTCGGACCCGGCGTGAGCATCACGTCGGCGTGGTACACGGGCCCGACGGCCACCAACACGATCTCCGGCACCTCGATGGCCACGCCGCACGTCGTCGGCGCGGCCGCGCTGTACCTCGAGGGGAATCCCGCCGCGACGCCCGCGCAGGTCACGTCGGCGCTCGAGGGCAACGCCACCGCCAACGCGGTGAAGAGCGGCGGCTCCGGCTCGCCGAACCTGCTGCTCTACACGGGATTCATCGGTGGCGGCTCGTCGACGACCCCGCCCGTCGCCAGCTTCACGTACAGCTGCACCGGCCTGACGTGCAGCTTCGACGCGAGCGGCAGCTCGGCCCTGTCCACGGCGACGTACGCGTGGAACTTCGGCGACGCGACGACCGGCTCCGGGAAGACGACGACGCACGCGTATGCCGGACCGAGCACGTACACCGTCGGCCTGACCGTCACCGACGCCAACGGCACCAATTCGACGACGCAGTCCGTGACGGTGAGCAACCCGGCGCCGGCGCCGGTGGCGAGCTTCACCTACACCTGCTCGGGCCGGAGCTGCACCTTCGACGCGAGCGGGACGACGAACGCCACGTCGTACGCGTGGGAATTCGGCGACGGCAGTACGGGGAGCGGCGTCACCGTGACGAAGAACTTCCCGCCGAACCGGAGCTACACCGTGACGCTCACGGCAACGGGCAGTGGCGGGTCGGACGCGACGTCGAAGGTCGTCAGCTGCGCGAAGAAGTCCTGCTCCTGAACGCCGGCTGCTGAAGCCCTGGCGACCCGGGGCGACGCGAAGCTAGTGCGGCCCGGCGGCGTGGTCCGGTGCCGCCCGCGCCGTGGGCTGCGGGAACGCGGCGAGAAGCTCACCCAGCTCCCTCGCGCTCGGCCGAGCGCGAGGATCTCGCGCCAGCGTGCGCCGAACCGCGTCGTCGAGGGCGGCCGGGATGCTCGCGTCCAGCTTCCGCAACGACACCGGCGGCTCGAGCATGCGCACCATCGCCCGGACCCACTCGTTGCCGTCCGCCTCGAACGGCAGACGGCCGGAGAGCATCTCGTACAGCGTCACCCCCACCGCGAAGACGTCCACGGCACCGTCGTATGCGGCTCCGTCGAACCGTTCGGGAGCGATGTAGACCGGGGTGCCGACGAGCAACCCGGTCGCGGTGCCGGGACGCACGCGCGTATCCGGCGCGTCGCCGACGAGCTTCGCGATGCCGAAGTCGATCACCTTCACCACTTCACCCGAGCGATCCAGGTGGAGGAAGATGTTGCTCGGCTTGATGTCGCGGTGGACGAGCCCCTGCGCGTGCGCCGCGGCGAGCACCTCGCAGACCGGGATG
>DASTSX010000172.1:0-17074 GCA_035760455.1 Gemmatimonadaceae bacterium
GACGCGCCCCTCCTGGCCGACGGTGAGCGAGTCGAGCGACGCGACGCCGAGGAGCGCGCGGGCCGCGTCAGGGGTGACGAGCAGCGACAGCGGCGTAGGCGTCGGAAGCGCGTGGTCCGCTCGCACGTGCACCTGCGGGCCGTGCAGCCGCGCCACCGTGGCGCGGGGTACGACGTCCAGTGCGATCGCGGCGAGTCCCGCCGCCCCCGCGTACTGCGTCAGCGGGCCGAAGGTATGAAAGCGCCAATCGCGGCGTCCCGTCGTCGCGGAGACCGGCACCGAGAAGACGACGACCTTCCCCTCGGCGGCCGCGGGCGACACCAGGTTGGAGCTGCCCACGGTGCCGCCATAGATGACGCGCGCACCGTGGAAGGAGCGAGTGCCCGTCCCGACGGGCAGGTTCCGGCCGCCGTTCTGCGAGTGGAAAGGGAGCCAATCCCTGCCGTACGCGAGCGATGCCCCCTCGACGTCCAGAGTACGCGTCGTGTCCATCGCGGCGAAAAGGATCGGCACCGTCTGGAACCAGGTGCCGTTCTCGCCGGCCGGCTGCAGCCCCATGCGCGCCATCTCTCTCGCCACGTACTCCGTCGCGAGCACGTTGCCGCGAGTCCCCGCTTCGCGCCCCATCATCGAGTCGTCGGCGAACAGGTAGAGCCGCGACATCAGATCGGCGGGGGTGATGGCCGCCACCGTCGGGCCGCCGCGATGGGTGCGAGGCAGCTCACCCACCGGCACCGAGGCGATCGGGGCGGCGGTGGCGCAGCCGGCGAGCAGGACAGCGAGCGGAAGATGACGGAATCTCGGCATGGGTGCGGTGCGTCGAGGAAGCGATGCGGATGAAGTATCACACTCGGGCCCGCCGCACGGGACCACCCCGGTGGCGCTCAGCCCGCTCGGGCGGTTTCAACCTGCGGCGGCGCGAGGCAGCGAGAGCGTGAAGGTGGACCCCTCGCCCACCCGGCTCTCCACCGTCAGCTCGCCCCCCATGCCGCGGGCGAGCTCGCGGCTGATCGCCAGCCCGAGTCCGGTTCCCTCCATCGGGCGGTTCAATCGGCGATCGACCTGCACGAACGGCTCGAAGATCTTCTCGTGCTGATCGACCGCGATGCCGATCCCCGTGTCCTTCACGTGGATACGCACGGAGGAGCGATCGGCGCTGCACGCGATGGCCACGGCGCCCCCGTCGTCCGTGAACTTGATCGCGTTCGAGAGCAGGTTGAGCAGGATCTGGCGCAGCTTCTCCGGATCCGCGCGCACGGCAAGCTCCCGGGCGCATGCACTCGTGTCGTACCGCAGGTGCTTGGACTGAAGCTGAGGCCCGGTCGCCTCGGCGACGAACTCGAGTGCCGTGGCGAGCGTGACGGTCGCGATGTCGTAGCGGACGTGGTGGGTGTCGAGCTTCACGAGGTTCAGCACGTTGTTGATCAGGCTGAGCAGATGATGCTGGCTGCGCTGGATGCGGTTCAGCACGTTCCGCTGCGCCTCGGTGACCGGTCCGTGGATCCCGAGCTCGAGCAGCTCCGCGTATCCCCCGATGGCATTGAGCGGCGTGCGGAGCTCGTGGCTCATCGTGGCGAGGAACTGCGTCTTGACCTGATTCGCGGCGTCGGCTTCGCTCCGCGCGGCGCGCTCGGACTCGAGCAGGCGCGCGCGCTCGAGCGCCAGCGCGCACTGGCGCGCGAGCGTGACGGCGAACGCTCGCTCGTCCTCGGTGAAATGGTGCGCGTGCTCGAACGCCATGCCGAGCGCGCCGATCGACGCCGTGCCGACGACGAGGGGGATGACCGCATTGGCCTGGTGGCCGACGCTGTCCGCCAGCACGGACAGCTCGGGGAAGTGTCTCATCCAATCGTCGGACGACTCGAGAAAGAGCGGGGTGCCCGTGCGCGCGACGTACGAGAGGGGAGTGGGCGCGTTGATGGAGTAGCGCTTCCACTCGTCGGCCACGTCCGGCGGCATGCCGTCGGTACCGAGCAGCTCGATGAAGCGCCCGTCGGAGGAGCGCATCGCGACGACGCAGCCCGCGGCGTTCATCGCCGCCGCGCCATGCTCGACCACGGCGGCGATCACGTCGCGGCTGGAGGTGGAGGCGACGAGCGCATCCGCCAGCACGTACGAGCGCTCGCGCCGCTTGGCCTGTGCGCGCTCGCGCTCGGCGCCCCGCACGCGCGCCGTGATGTCGCGGACGACGGCTCCCACACCGCCGACGCGCTCCCCCCGCACGTGCACGGGGAACACGCTGGCGATCCAGTAGCGGCGGTCGTCCCGGCCAGCCTGGGGACCCGACAACTCGTAGTCGTGGATCGATTCGCCGGTCTCGACGACGCGCCGCAGCGCGAACTCCACGATGGGCCACATTCCGGGGGGGGAGAGATCGCGTGCCAGGCGCCCCGTGCAGTCCTCGACCGAGCGACCCAGCACGGTCGCCAGCGCCGTATTGATGCGCGCCACGCGCAGGTCGTCATCGAGAAAGGCGATGCCGACGGGTGCGCTGGCGAGGAGGGCTTCGAGAAGGACGAGGGACCCCTCGTCGGTCATCGACATCGATCGTCCGGGGATGCGAGGGTCTCGACCTTGGCGTGGGAGCGTCGGCGACCACCGACGCTGCTGCACCTCGCGCGCCGCTGAGTCGTTCACGAGCGCCGACGCCCAGATAAGCGAAGGCGGGGCCGCGTCATGCGACCCCGCCCTCTCCTGCGTCCGGCTGCCGTCAGTACATCCGCGAAAGGACCTCGCTGATGAGCGAGCCCGGGACGTTGCTGAACCGCAGACGATCGGTGCCCGGGCTCACGATGGCGCGATGAATCTGGCCGTCATGACCGCGGTAGTACACGTGCTCGGAGTGCCCGGCGTCGGACGTCCGGATCACGGGATACCCGTGTCGCCCGAGGACGTCGCGCAGGACGTGCGCCCCCTGGTCCGTGGTATAGTGCTTCTTGTACTGGCCCGGCGGCATGCCGCCCGGCTTCTTGGCGAGCCCCGGCGGAAGCCCGCCCTTCTTGGCGAGACCCGGAGGTGTGCCTCCGCGCGCACGATCGTATCGCGGATCGTAGTCCCCGCGGCTGTCGTACACGACCCGGCCGTCGCGGTGGCGATCGTCGCCCCGCGCCTGTGCTTGGGCCTGCTTGTGCTCCTTGTCCTTACCCTTGCCCTTGCCCTGGGCTTCCGCCGTGCCGGCGGAGGCCAGGACGAGCGCCGCCGCGGTGAGGCCGGCAAGACGGTGAAGAGGAAGTCGCATTATCGGTCTCCTGAAGAAAGGACTCAGGGTGGCGCGTTCGTGGGTGCCACGACCTGCGCTCCGTACCATTGCAGGTTCGGAGCCGCGGCCGTGAATCGGAGCTAAGTGTATGATCCGAATGCGTTTGTCAGTCTACGAGGCCACGTTCTGGAAACGCAGAGATCGTCACGAATAGTGGACACTCGCTCGGGGAGACCGGCCTGGAGGCGTCGCGACGGCGGCGGTGGCATGCTCCGAGCACGCCCGGGAGGCATCGGCGAATGCGATCCCCATCCGGAGACAGCATGGCTCAAGCGAAGCGTGGTGATACCGTCCGCGTGCACTACACCGGCACGCTCGACGACGGCAAGGAGTTCGACAGCTCCCGCGGATTGGATCCGCTCACGTTCGTCCTCGGCACCGGATCGGTGATCCAGGGGTTCGACGACGCCGTCACCGGCATGGCGGTCGGGGATGAGAAGCGGGTCACGATCCCGGCCGACGAGGCGTATGGAGCCCGTCGAGACGAGCTCACGCTTCAGCTGCCGCGGGCGGAGCTGCCGCCGGACCTCGAACTCGAGGAGGGATCGCAGCTCCGGATGGAGCAGGGCCACGAGTCGATCGTGGTGACGGTTCGAGAGCTGGACGAGGAGACGGTGACGCTGGACGCGAACCATCCGCTCGCCGGCGAGGCGCTGACCTTCGACCTTCGTCTGGTCGAGATCGTCCCAGGCTGAGGACAGCAGCGGGGTGGCGCATCGGAGCGCCGTCTTGCGGCCGCGTTCCGAACGTCTTACTGTCACAGCGGTTTAACTAGACTGTCAAACAAGATGACCAAGGCCTCGGAAGACATCGCCCCGAAGCCGCTCGACGCGGACACCGAGTCGCGCATCCTCGACGCCGCGCACATGGTCTTCCTGCGCCGCGGGACCGCCGGTGCTCGCATGACCGAGATCGCGCGCGAGGCCGGCGTGAACCACGCGCTCCTCCACTACTACTTTCGCAGCAAGCAGCGACTCGCCGAAGCGGTGTTCCGGCGCGCCATCGGACAGTTCTTTCCCGTCTTCCTCGGCGTGCTCGCTTCCGACGTGCCGATCGAGGAGAAGGTTCGACTCGTCGCGGCCGCCCAGATCGACATGCTCCTGAGGAACCGCTTCCTCCCCGGCTACCTCCTCGCCGAGCTCAATCACTATCCGGAGCGCGCGGAGCAGCTACTCAGCACGATGGCCGGCACGAGCCCGTCGAACGTGAGGTCGCGATTGTTCGGCACGCTCGGCGCGCAGCTGGAAGACGCGGCCCGCCGCGGCGTGCTGAGGCCGATCACGCCGCAGGAGTTCGTGCTGAACCTCGTCTCGATGATCGTCTACCCCTTCGCCGCGCGCCCGCTGGTGATGGCGATCATGGGGCTGGACGACGCGGCGTTCGGCGCGATGATGGAGCGGCGGAAGGGCGAGCTGCCCGCCTTCTTCCTCGCGGCGCTCCGCCCATGAGTGTGTCCACGATGTCGCGTTCCATGCTCGCTGCCCTCGCGGCGCTCTCGGTCGTTGCGTTCCCCCCGGTTTCCAGTGCGCAGCTCGGCGAGGGCGACTCGCTTCGGCTGGATCGCCTGCAAGCCGCCGCGGCGCTGCGCGATCCGCGCGTGCGCCAGCTGGCGATCCGCGAAGCGCAGGCGGCGCTCCGGCTCCGCACGATCGCCGCCGAGCGGCTGCCGAGCATCGCCGGATCGGCGCAGGCGCAGCATCAGTCGGTGGTCACGCGGTTCCCCGCACCGCAGGGAGCGCCGGGCCCGACGATCCCGCACGACACGTACGACGCGAGCGTCGCCGTGACCGAGCCCCTGCTCGATCCCACGCGTTCGCCGCGCGCGACGGTGGAGCGCGCCCAGCTCGCTCGTGCCCGCGCCGACGTGGCGACCGCGCTCCACGGCGTGCGGCAGCAGGTGAACGCGGGGTACTTCGCCGTCGCGGCGCTCGCGGCGAGGCACGACGCCGTCGCCGCGACGATCGCCGATCTCGAGGCGCAGGCGCGGGTCGTCGAATCGCGCGTGCGCAACGGCACCGCGCTGCGCGGCGAGCTCTCCGCCATCCGCGCCGAGCTGCTCCGGCGCCGGCAGGACGACGCACAGCTGCTGGCCGATCGCGATGCGGCGCTGCGCGTGCTGTCGGATCTCACCGGACTCTCGCTGTCGCCGACGACGCCGATCGCGCTGCCGGCGCTCGAGCGACAGGTCGCGGAGGCACGCGCGCGCCACGACTCGGTCGTGGCGCGTCCCGAGCTCGAGCGGTTCGAGCGCGTGCGCGACGTCCTGGCGCGCCAGTCGGAGGTGGTCGGCGCGCAGACGAAGCCGCGCGTCTCCGCCTTCGCACGCGCGGGAGTCGGGAAGCCCGGCCTCGACATGCTCAGCACGCGTCCCGAGTCGTACTGGATCGGAGGCGTGCAGGTGCAGTGGAACCCACTCGACTGGGGCCGCGCGGCGCGGGAGCGCGCGGCGCTCTCGCTCGAGCGCGACGCGGTCGAGGCGGAGGCTGCGGCGTTCCGCGACGCGCTTCGTCGAAGCGCGGTGACCGATCTCGCGACGATCGACCGGCTCGAGCAGATCCTCGCCGCGGACGACGAGATCATCGCGCTCCGCGAGCAGATCGACCGCGAGACCGCGGCGCGGTTCCGCGAGAGCGCGATCACCGCGGCGGAGTACGTCGATCGCCAGACGGACCTGCTGGCGGCGCGCATCGCGCGCGGGCTGCACCGCGTCGAGCTCGCGCAGGCGCGCGCCGCCTTCCTCACCACCCTCGGCCTACAGGTACGCTGATGTCGCCGCTCCGTGCGCTCGCCCGCGCTCGTGCCGTCGCCGCGCCGTTCGCGCTCACCGCCTCGCTCGCCTGCGGCTCGACCGACGAGCCCGATGCCTACGGCAACTTCGAGGCGACCGAGACGGTCGTTTCGGCGGAGACCGGAGGGGCGCTCCTCTGGTTCACGCCCGTCGAGGGGCAGCAGGTCGCGCCGGGCACGCTCCTCGGCGTGATCGACACGACGCGTCTCGCCCTCGACCGCGAGCAGCTCGGCGCGCAGCGAACGGCGGTCCGCTCGCGCGTCTCGGAGGCGGAGCGACAGATCGGTGTGCTCGCCGTGCAGCGCGAGATCGCGGGGCGGGCCTACGCGCGCACGCGGCGGCTGTTCGCCGAGCAGGCGGCCACCGCGCAGCAGATGGATCAGGCGGAGCGGGAGTATCGGGTGCTCGGCGAGCAGATCGCGGCGGTTCGCGCGCAACGGAGCAGCGTGACCCAGGACGTGGCCGCGAGTGACGCCCGCGTGGCCCAGATTGCCGAACGCATCGCGAAGAGCCGGATCTCGGCGCCGTTCGCGGGCACCGTGCTCGCGACGTACGCGCGCACGGGTGAGTACGTGCAGCCGGGCCAGCCGCTCTTCCGGCTCGCGAGTCTGGACACGCTCACGCTGCGCGCCTACGTCACCGAGCCCCAGCTCGCGGAGCTCAAGCTCGGGCAGCGGGTGCACGTGAACGTCGATCGCGGCGAGGGGCAGCGGCTCGCCGTGCCGGGAACGGTGAGCTGGATCTCGTCGAAGGCGGAGTTCACTCCCACGCCGGTGCAGACGCGCGACGAGCGCGCGGATCTCGTGTACGCGGTGAAGATCCGCGTGCCCAATCAGAGTGGCGTGCTCAAGATCGGCATGCCGGCCGACGTCACCATCCGTGCGCTGTCGGGTGCCTGATGCGCGCCGATCCCGCGGTGTCGGCGGTCTCGCTCACCAAACGCTTCGGCGACGTTCTGGCGCTCGACGCCGTGTCGTTCGACGTGCGGGCGGGCGAGCTGTTCGGGCTGATCGGACCCGATGGCGCGGGAAAGACCACGCTGTTCCGGCTGCTCACCACGCTTCAGCTGGCCGACGCGGGGGCGGCCCGCGTGCTCGGCCTCGACGTCGTGAAGGATTACCGCGCGATCCGATCGCGCATCGGCTACATGCCCGGACGGTTCTCACTGTACGCGGACCTCAGCGTCGAGGAGAACCTGCGCTTCTTCGCCTCCGTGTTCGGCACCACGCTGGAGGCGGGAGCGCGGCTGATCGCGCCCATCTACTCGCAGATCGCGCCGTTCGCCGATCGCCGGGCGGGCGCGCTGTCGGGGGGGATGAAGCAGAAGCTGGCGCTCTGCTGCGCCCTCGTGCACCTCCCCGAGCTGCTCCTGCTGGACGAGCCGACCACCGGCGTGGACGCCGTGTCGCGCCGCGAGTTCTGGAACCTGCTGGAGACGCTGCGCGCGGACGGGCTCACGATCGTCGCGTCGACGCCCTACATGGACGAAGCGGCACGGTGCGAGCGCGTCGCGCTCATCCAGCACGGGCGCATTCTCGACATCGCCGACCCCCGCGTGATCGGCGCGCGGTTCGACCGGCCGCTGCTCGCGGTACGCTCGTCCGAGCGCATGCGGCTGCTGCGCGTGCTGCGCGAGCAGCCGCATGCGCACTCGGTGTTCCCGTTCGGCGACGCCGTGCACTACACCGACGCGCGAGCCGATCGGGATGCCGCGGAGCTGGCCGCCGAGCTGCGCGTTCGTCTCGCCGGGCATGGGCTCGCCGACGTCGAGGTCTCGCCGATCGAGCCCGGCATCGAGGACGTGTTCATGGCGCTGATGCAGCGCGCGCCGGTCGCGGCGGCGTGACCGCGGCCGCGCGAGAGCCGACGATCCAGGTGCGTGGTCTCACGCGCCGCTTCGGGACGTTCACCGCCGTCGACGCCATCAGCTTCGACGTGGGCGCGGGGGAGGTGTTCGGGTTCCTCGGCGCGAACGGCGCGGGCAAGACGACGGCGATCCGGATGCTCATCGGGCTGCTCGCACCGAGCGGCGGCTCGGCACGCGTCGCCGGCTTCGACGTCGCGACCGAGTCGGAGTCGGTGAAGCGCCACATCGGCTACATGAGCCAGCGGTTCTCCCTGTACGAGGACCTCACCGTGCGCGAGAACATCACCCTCTACGGCGGGATCTACGGACTGTCGGACCGCGCCATCGACGAGCGCACCGCTATCCTGGTCGAGCGGCTCGATCTCCGCCGGGACCTCGACACGCGGGTCAAGGCCATCCCGCTCGGCTGGAAGCAGAAGCTGGCCTTCTCGGTGGCCGTGCTGCACGACCCGACGGTCGTGTTCCTCGACGAGCCGACCGGCGGGGTGGATCCCATCACGCGCCGCCAGTTCTGGGAGCTGATCTACGCCACGGCGGCGCAGGGCACGACCGTGTTCGTCACGACGCACTACATGGACGAGGCGGAGTACTGTGACCGCGTCTCGATCATGGTCGACGGACGCATCGCGGCGCTCGGCACGCCGTCGGACCTCAAGTCCCGGTTCGACGGGAGCACGATCGACGACGTCTTCGTGCAGCTGGCGCGGTCGGGTTCCGCGGCATGAGCACGTCAGAAGCGAACCCTCGACGGGCGCGTGCGCCGACCGCGTTGGGCGCGTTCGTGTGGAAGGAGGTGCGCCACATCCTGCGCGATCGGCACACCCTGGCGATCCTGCTGCTCATGCCGCTGGTGCAGGTGCTGTTGTTCGGCTATGCGCTGCGCACCGACGTGCGCGACCTCCGCCTCGCCGTGGTCGATCCCACGCCGGATGTGCTCACACTGCGCCTCCGCGGCCGGCTGGAGGCGACGTCACGCTTCCGGATCGTCCAGGTGGCGTCGGGCGCCGGCGTACTGGAGGGTCTGTTCCAGCGGCGAGCGGCCGACGTCGCGCTGGTGCTCCCGACGGCATTCGCCGAAGGGCTCGCGCGCGGGGATCGCACGCCGGTGCTGCTCGTCACCGACGCCTCGGACCCGAACACCGGCGCGACGATGCAGAGCTACGTGCGCGCCGCGCTGGCCGATTTCGAGAGCGAGCTCGCGGCGCCCGGGCGCGGGCCCGTGCGGATCGCGGTCGTGAGCCGGATGCGATTCAACCCGACCCTGGAGAGCGCCAACCTGTTCGTGCCGGGACTGATCGCGCTCGTCCTCACGCTCGTCTCCGCGCTCATGACGGCGATCTCGCTGTCGCGCGAGAAGGAGCAGGGCACGCTCGAGGTGCTCCTCGTCTCACCGCTCCGGCCGTGGCAGATCATCGTCGGCAAGGTGCTCCCCTACCTCGGGCTCGGCTTCGCGATCACCTGTCTCGTCCTGCTGGCGGCCAGCGTCGTGTTCGCAGTGCCGGTCCGTGGCAGCGTGACGCTGCTGCTCGCCGAGAGCGTGCTCTTCACGATCGTGTCGCTCTCGCTCGGCGTGCTGGTCGCGGCGCGCACCACCTCGCAGCGGGCCGCGATGCTCGGCGCGCTCGTCGGGACCCTGATGCCGACGGCCCTCCTCTCGGGGATGATCTTTCCGATCGGGAGCATGCCGGGCTGGCTGCAGCCGGTGACGAACGTCGTGCCGGCCCGATGGTTCATCGTGATCGCGCGCGGCATCATGCTGAAGGGGGCGGGCCTGACCCACCTGTGGCACGAGACGCTGGTGCTCGCGGGCATGGCGCTGCTGCTGCTGGTCGCGGCGACGCGGAGCTTCCACGCCCGCCTCGACTGACCGTGCGCACGCTCCGCTTTCTCCTTCGCAAGGAGTACCTGCAGATCTTCCGCGACAAGCTCATGGTCGCGCAGATGCTGCTCCTGCCCTGCATCCAGCTCGCCCTGCTCGCCAACGCGGCGACGTTCGAGATCCGGAGCGCGAGGCTCGTGGTCGTGGACGAGGACCGCAGCACCACGTCGCGCGGGCTCGTCGACCGGCTGCGCGCCGGTGGCCGGTTCGATGTCGTGCGTACCGTGGGCTCGGCGGCGCGTGCCGACGAGGCGATGATGCGGCGCGAAGCGGCGGTGATCCTGCACGTCCCGCGCGACTTCGAGCGCGACCTGATCCGGACGCGCAGCGCTCCGGTGCAGCTCGTCCTCAACGCCGAGGACGGCGCCGCGGCCGGCGTGACGCTCTCGTACGCGCAGCGCATCGTCGCCGAGTACGCGAGCGACCTCGCGGTCACGCTCCGGCTGGCGACCCAGGCGGGCGACGGGCCCGTTCCGGGCCTGGGGCGGATCGACGTGCGATCACGCGGCTGGTACAACCCCGAGCTCGACTACCGGTTCTACATGGTGCCCGGGATCCTCGTCCAGCTCGTGACGATGGTCGGAACGCTGCTCACGGCGCTGAACATCGTGCGCGAGAAGGAGCTCGGCACGCTCGAGCAGCTCAATGTCACGCCGGTGACGCGGAGCCAGTTCATCGCCGCCAAGCTGATCCCGCTCTGGTCGCTCGGTCTGGTCGCGCTGACGATCGGCATGCTCGTCGCGCACCTCGCCTTCCACGTGCCGATGCGGGGCAGCGTCCTGCTCGTCTTCGGCACCGCGTCGATCTATCTGCTCGCCGCGCTGGGGGTGGGACTGCTGGTCTCGACGATGGTGAACACCCAGCAGCAGGCGATGTTCGTCAGCTTCTTCATCCTGCTGGTCTACCTGCTGATGAGCGGGCTGTTCACGCCGGTGCGCAGCATGCCGACGTGGGCGCAGTGGCTGGCCCAGGCGAACCCGGTGATGCACTTCATCGAGATCATGCGCGCGGTGATGCTGCGCGGAGCGGGGCTGGCCGAGATCGCGCGCTCGCTCGCGGTGTTGACGGTGCTCGCCGTCGTGATGTTCAGCCTGTCGATGCGACAGTACGCGAAACGCGCGGCGTGACCGCGGCGTCGCCGGCGAGCGTGGCCTGGGCCGGCGGCCCGCCGCCCGCCGACCGCACGTAGCGCCCGTCGGCCCGCAGTGCCCAGGCGGTGTCGTCGCGCAGGTAGAGCTCGAGGATGCGGTCGAGCTCCGCGCGGTGCTCGACGCCTGGCACCGGCACGAGCAGCTCGACGCGACGGCGCAGGTTTCGCGGGCGGAGATCGGACGAGCCGATGAAGTACTCGGGCTCACCGGCGTTCTCGAACCGATAGATGCGCGAGTGCTCGAGGAACCGTCCGACGACCGAGACGACGCGGATCGTGTCCGAGCGGCCGGCGACGTCGGGGCGGAGCGTGCAGATGCCACGCACGACGAGCTCGACGCGGACGCCGGCCTCGGACGCGCGGTACAGGGCGCGCACGATCTCGGCGTCGGAGAGTCCGTTGACCTTGATGCGGATCCCGGCGACGCGGCCGGCCCGCGCGTGGCGAGTCTCGCGCTCGATCATCTCGAGCACGGCCGGCAGGAGCTGGACGGGGGCGACGAGCGCGCCGCGCGGCAGCCCCTCGGGCGGGCGCGATGAGCCCGTGAGCGCGTTGAACAGGTCCGCGACGTCGCAGGTGAGCGCCTCGGAGGCGGAGAACAAGCTGAGGTCCGTGTACTGCCGCCCCGAGCGCGTGTTGTAGTTGCCGGTGCCCACGTGCGCGTAGCGGCGGAGCGTCGCACCCTCGCGCCGCACGACGAGCGCGATCTTGGCGTGCACCTTGAGGCCGACGAACCCGTAGACCACGTGTGCGCCGGCCGCCTCGAGCGCCCGCGCCCAGCTGACGTTGTGCTCCTCGTCGAAGCGCGCCTTGAGCTCGACGAGCGCGGCGACCTTCTTGCCGGCGTGCGCCGCGGCGAGGAGGGCGTCCACGACGGCCGATGGATCGCCGGCGCGATACAGGGTGATCTTGATCGTCGTGACGTGCGGGTCGGCCGCCGCTTCGCGGAGGAATCGCACGACGGTCGCCTCGAAGTCGTCGAACGGGTGATGGACGAGGATGTCGCCGTCGGCGATCTGCTCGAGCATCGGCCGCCCCGCGTCGATTCCCGCGCGGGCGCGCAGCGGGGGATAGCACAGCGCGTCGTCGTCGGGCAGGGGGAGGTCGCCGAGGCAGCGCAGGTCCAGCAGACCGTGGACGACCTGCACCTCGCCGACGAGCGCGCTGTCGGCGCGGCCGGCCGCCTCGCGCCGCAGGTTCTCGAGCACGAGCTCGCCCACGGCATGGGGCATCGAGCGCTCGACCTCGACGCGCACGGCGGGATTGTACGGCCGCCGCTCGGTCGCCTCCTCGACGGCGCTCAGCAGATCGTCGGCGTTGCGCTCGTCGAGCTCGAGATCGCCCGCACGGGTCACGCGGAAGAGGTGCGCGCCGTCGACGCGCGCGTTCGGATAGAGCAGGTCCACGTTCGCGCGCAGCACCTCCTCGATCGGGACCACCGCGAGCGGGCGGCCCGGGACGGGAAGGAGCCGCTGGGTGTCGCGTGGCAGCTCCAGCTCCGCGAGGTGGGCCTCGCTTCCAGGACCACTCCGGAACACCACGGCGAGCGAGAGGCCGAGGTGGGGCAGGTGCGGCAGCGGATGCCCGGGGCTCAGCGTCATCGCGAGCGGCGTCAGCTCCGGGTAGATCTCGTCGCGGCACCGCGCCCGGAGGCTCGCCTGCTGCTCGGGCTCGAGGTCGGCCCAGCGGAGGATGCGCACGCCGAGCGCTTCGGCGGCCCTGAGGCAGTCGGCGGCGCAGCGCGCCTGCGCGTCGACGATCGACGCGATCTCGCGCTCGACGCGATCCAGCCGGTCGCCCGCGGTCAGCCCGTCGAGGCCGCGCGTGCGCGCGCCGTTGCCGCGCGACGCGGCGGCCTGCCGCAGCTCGGGCATCCGCACCATGAAGATCTCGTCGAGGTTGCTCGTCACGATGCCGAGGAACCGCAGTCGCTCGCGCAGCGGTGTCGCCGGATCTTCGGCGATGGCGAGCACGCGGCGCTGGAAGGCGAGCAGGCTCAGCTCGGGGCTGAGCATCTCGGGTACCGCGCCCGCGCTCGTCACGTACGGGGACTCGTGGTCGGAGCTCGCGTGCGTACCACTCTCGGGCGACGGACGCATCCACCGCAGCAGCAGCTCGGCGAGCCCGCGGCGGTCGCCCTCGGCGCCGACGAGATCGTGCTCGCGCTCGAGCGCGTCGACGAGCCGGTTGAACTCCGACGCCGAGCCCCGGCGGTGATGCGCGCACAGCTGGAAGAGCGTCCGCGTCTCCCCGTCGCGCCGCAGCGTGATGCGGTCGAAGTGCATCTCGACGCGGCGCCGGAGGAGGAGATCCGGGTTCGCCGCGCGTGTGAGCCGCTCCACCTCGAGCTCGACCCGCACGATCAGCTCCGCGGGATCGACGATGCTCAACAGCCGCGAACGAACGGGCGTGTCGGCGGCGAGCGCGTCCCTGGCATTCGAGGCGCGCACCGTGGCTTCGACGCGCTCCGACGTCTCCTCGTTGCCGAACACCAGCGTCAGCCGCTGCGGCGGCCGGTCGCCGATGCGCAGCCGGCAGACGATGCCGCGGGCGCGGAGCGCGTCGTCGCGCGTGTCGAGGTAGAGGTCCCGGTGGGCGGAGGGCCGCGCTTCGCCGGCGTAGATGCCGAGCGGCAGCGCGGCGCGCGCCAGCGTGTCGAGCTCCGCGGCGGAGCGGAGCTCGTACCGAACGACTCTCATCGATGAACGCGGGGCGGGGGTGCGGTCAGCGGGGCCTGATGCAGTTCCGGAAGACGTTGCGCTGCGCGTCGGCCGGCGTTTTCACCTGATCGTAGAAGTCGTCGAAGTACTCCAGCGTTGACTTCACGACGTTCGGGCTGAGCAGCTTGCCGACGTCGTCGCGATAGAGCGCGTAGATCGCGTCCTTCTGCTCGACGAGCTTGGCGACCGCGGACGGGAACTCCGGCGCGAGCTCGCAGTACGCGAGGAACTTCCGGGTGCGGACGTTGGGCACGTTGTAGTTCGGTGGCGGCACCGCGTAGGTCGCGTTGACCGCGCCCGAGTAGTCGAAGTCGTAGGCTACCGGGAGGATGCGCCCGTCGCCCGTGCCGAGCAGCTCGGTGTTGTGCAGGCCGTTGAACGAGAAGTCGAGGTTCCCGATGAAGTACAGGAACATGTACGCCAGCGCGAACTCCTTCATCTCGACGTCGCTCGGCCCGGCGCCCTTGACCTTGACCAGCTTCGCCATGTGCCGGTTCGCGAGCTGGTCGGGATCCTCGATGACCATCGCGATGCGCTCCGCGTCGCGCTTGCCGCTCGCGCTGTCGACGTAGGACATCTTGAAGACCCGCACCCGGTGGCTGACCGGGGTGAGGAGCTGATAGATGCGGTAGAGCTGCGCTTCCTGCAGCATGTACTGCTCGTACTGATCGGTGTCCTTGCAGTAGTTGACCAGCTTCGGCTTGTCGAGCCCCTCGAAGATCGTGCCCTTCGTGTCCTTGCTCGCGAAGTTGAAGCGGATCGGGGGGAACTCGCAGTTCTTGAGTCGCCAGATCCCGCGGGTGCGCACGCGCAACGGGACCTCGACGCTCTTCCCGGCGCTGTCCTGATAGGTGAGCGAGCCCCAGCGCCAGGGGGCGTTCTCGCCCTTGTCGCGCCGGATCTGCTTCATGTTGACCTTGAACGTGACGGGGATCGGCGCCTCGGACGTGAACAGCGTGGGCACCTGCTTCTCGCCCGTGGGCTGCTTCTCCTCCTTCGGCTTCGCCGCCTTGTCCGCATCGCCCTGCGCCGCGGCCCGATGGGGCAGGAGTAGCGTGAATGCGCCGGCGAGCAGCACGAGCGCGAGCGAGGCGCGCGCGACGCGGCGCGGCGCGATATCGACGAGGCGAGTCGAGGTGTCCATGGGTCAGAGCAGTTCGACGTTGATGACCTGATCCGAGCCGGAGGCACGCAGCAACGCCAGCAGGTCGTCCGGCGTCGCTTTCTTCTTGAGCTGCACGTGGTATTCGGCGGTGTGCACGCCGTCGATCTCGTTGATCGCGCCGATGCGCCAGGTCTTCACGTTCTCGGTGAGCCTGGGCTCGACCGCGCGCCGCATCGAGGCGAGGTCGCGCGTCCGCACCTTCACGCGAACCTCTTCGGCGGTCTGCTCCGACGCGTCGTCCGCGGCTGCCTGGGCGCGCTTCCAGGCGCGCTGGGCGACTCCCTCGAGCTGCTCGCGCGTCATGTTGCGGAACACCTCGTCGTCGATGCGGGCGACGAAGGTGCCCGTGCGCGCGAGCTGGCGGGCGCGCTTGAGGCGCTGCTCCGCGATGCGGCCCTCGAGCTCCACGGGCGCGCTGCCGAAGTCCGTATAGTAGAGAAGGAGCACGACCGCGTTGAACCCGATCGAGATCACCGTCGCGACGGGGAGGTTGACCGCCGACGCCAGGCCGATGGCGGTCGCGAGGAACACATAGACGGCGTCCTTGCTGTCGTCGAGGGTGTTGCGGAACCGGACCGCCGCGACGATGCCGGCGAGGCTGAAGGCCAGCGCGAGGCTGTACTTGACGAGGAGAACGATCCCCGCCACGACCGCCGGCAGGACGATGAGCAGCTGGACGACCGACTGCTGATAGCCGCGCTTGGCGCGCGTCAGCAGGTAGACCCACGCGACGGGGAGCGAGAGCAGCACGGCGGCGAGCATCGCGATCGCTACCGTCGCGGCCAGCCCGACCTCGTCGAGCGGAGCGGCCTGCGCGGCGCGTGCCGCGGCCTCGCGCCCGCCGAAGAGGCTGTCGAGCGAGGAGGGCAACTCGTTCGAGCTTCGGGGTATGAACCGCCAGACGAGCGCGGTGACGCTGATCAGGACCGCGTAGTACACGACCGCGCGCACCACGACCCGCGTCCCCGGTTCGAGCTTGAAACCATTGGAGCCCATGGCCACTGCCTCGGCGATAACCGGGCAAGTATCGCGCGCCGCAAGGCGCAGCGCCATGCCGGACGGGAGCGCCTTGCCGCCCGCCGGGCGTGGAGCGCACATTCCCGCGATGCGACTTCTCGCGCTCGCCGCGGCGTGTCTCGCCACCGCCGGGCTTCCCGCCGCCGCACCAGCCCAGTCCGCGCCCAAAACGCCGTCGCTCGTCGTGCTCGTGACGATCGACCAGTTCAGGGCCGATTATCTCGCCCGGTTCGGACCGCAGCTCCGGGGGGGACTCGGGCGGCTCGTGAGGGGCGGCGCCGTGTTCACCAACGCGCACCACGACCACGCCATCACCGAGACCGCGCCCGGGCACGCGACGCTGCTCTCCGGACGGTTCCCGCGCTCCACGCGGATTCTGACGAACTCGATCGGGGTCGCGGACACCGCCGCACCCCTCATCGCCGGGGGGCATGGCCAGGGGGCGTCACCCCGCCGCTTCACGGGCACGACGCTGGCCGATTGGCTGCGCGCCGCCAACCCGCGCGCCCGCGTGCTCTCCGTCTCGATGAAGGACCGCTCGGCGATCCTGCCGGTCGGCCGGATGCGCACGGACGTCTACTGGTACTCCCCCGATGGGCGATTCATCACGAGCAAGTACTACGGCGACTCGCTGCCCACCTGGGTCTCGGAGTTCAACGAGCGCGGTCTGACGCAGACGTTCGGCGGCAAGCAGTGGACGCTGCTCCTTCCGGACACTGCCTACGTCGAGCGCGACAGCGTGCCGGAGGAGTCCGACGGCCAGGGCTTCACCTTCCCACACGCGCTGCCCGCGGACGGCTTCGACGCGGCAGCCGTCATCCAGGGGACGCCGTTCATCGACGAGGTCGTCGTCTCCTTCGCGCTCGACGGCGTCTCGAAGCTCAAGCTCGGTACGGGGCCCGGGACCGATCTCCTCTCCATCTCGCTCTCGGCGACCGACATCATCGGGCACCGGTTCGGTCCCGACTCGCGCGAGATGCACGACCAGGTCCTGCGCGTCGACCGCGCGGTCGGCACTCTGCTCGACTCGCTCTACAAGCTCCGCGACTCGACGACGATCACCGTGGCGTTCACATCGGATCACGGTGCCGGTACGATCCCCGAGCTCGCGCCGGCGACCGTCCAGCCGCGCCCGCAACGGGTGAGGCTCCGCCCCGCGCTCGACAGCGTACGGGCTGCCCTCGCCGCTGCTCAGGTGGACACGTTCGCGGTCGACGTCGACGGCAACC
>DASTSX010000173.1:0-22936 GCA_035760455.1 Gemmatimonadaceae bacterium
GAGAAACGGGAATCCGATTCCGGATTTGTTCGTGGCGTTGCGTGGCCAGGTCGACTTCGATCTGGTCGGTCGGATCAGCATCGTGAACAACACGTTGTTGCGCACGACGTTTGCGACGGCGCCGGACGTGCCGATCAGATCGTTCACGCTGCGGCTCCTTGGTGGGGCGAGAACGGCGTCGATCGGTGCCACCAGAAACCTCTGCTCGAAGAGCAGCAGACGGGAGAAGGCGCAGGTGGACTACATCGGCCAGAACGGCAAGGTCCGCCAAGTCGACCAGACCCTCAAAGTCGGCGGCTGCAAGCAGCGGGGGGGGAGTCACAGGCGTTAGCAGCTATTGCATCTGGTGATACACGAGGGGCCAGTCCGTTGGACTGGCCCCTCGTTTGCTTAGGTTGCTGCTTAGAAGTGTTCCTATATTAGGGTGATCCTTATCCTGGTGGTGGCGCTGGTTAGTAGCCGTACGATGCCGTCGGTTGCACCGGCCCTCATCTGCCAGCTTGGGGAGCACCTGATCAAGGCGGTCTCGCCCCTGGCTTCTAGGAGGGTTGCAGTAGCCCTTCCAGCAACAAGTACGAGGTTCCCGGTTCCGCCTGCTTCATTGATGGTCGCGAAGCTCAGATTGTCAGTTGCGGTGCCGTAGCGGCATTCAACGGTGCTTCCAAGGACCCTTTCGAGGAGAAATAGGAATCTGGCGAGTAAGAGGAAGACTTCTTCTATGTTGGGTAGTGTCCCTCTGAACCCCTCGTATGTGAGATGCCAGGGCATGGCCTGGGTCCGCAGTCTGGCGTTGGTGCAGCTTTCACTCTTGATGGTGGCTCTGGAGACGGCGCCGATTAGGGTGCCTCTTTCTTTGACTATGGTGTTTCTGTGGAAGGAGCCTTCGAGTGTGAGCTGGCACCTAATGGTGACGGTGCCGACGAATTCGAGGTTTGACCAGGTGACCCTTATGTTGGGGTTGCTTATGGAGAGGTTCCTGGCTGAGGCTGTGCCGACTGCCATGGAGAGCAGCAGGGCTGCCACGAGCCCGGTCAGACCGAGCTTTACGGTAGTGCGCATCAAAGATGCCTTTCGTGTGGGCGCTAATCTTCGTTCTTGGCGCTCTGGTGTGTCCGCCTCGTGCGGCATGGCCGTTGCGTGCGCAGCGGGTGGACGGCAGGGTTACGCCCTGGCAATCGGTAATCTTTTGAGAGGCCCCCTTCCGGTGATATGGTTCGCGTCGGAAGCGCGTAGTCCGCACGGCTGGCCGTGTTTCCCCTGCGGCCACCCGATCCCGACGCAAGTTGCCAGGGTAGGGACACGCGAAAGTGGTGTAAAGGGGAGTGTGCGTATGGCTGCATGCGCGGCCGTGGGCGCTCGGTGTACTCCCGCTTCCGTGTCTCATTGCCGACCCGCAGAAGGGCTCAGGGCGAGCGCTTATGTGCCAGCGGCGTAGGTGCTGCGGCGTCCGCCGTGCGATGCCTCGTTTGGCGGCCTGGCTGATGAAGGCGCCGACGTGGAGGGGCCAGCCCAATGGACTGGCCCCTCACTTGGTGGCTTGCGCCTCAGCAATATGACTATATTAGGGTGATTCTTATCCTGGTGGTCGCGCTGGTTAGTAGCCGTACGACGCCGTCATTGGTGGCGGCTCGCTTCTGCTCGATAAGTGGGCACCTGATCAGGGCAGTCTCTCCCCTGGCTTCTAGCAGTGTTAGAGTAGCCCTGCCTTCGACGGGGATGAGGTTGCTGATTCCGCCGGCTTCGACGACAGCCGTGTACGTGACGTTATCGGTTGCCGTACCGTACCGGCATTCACAAGAGCTGCCGAGCAACCTTTCGAAGCGTATTAGGAATCTAGAAATTAAGAGAAATACTTCAGTTATGTTGGGTAGCGTGCCTCTGAAGCCCTCGTATGTGAGATGCCAGGGGAGTCCTTCGGTTCTGAGTCTGGCGTTGGTGCAGCTTTCGGTCTTGACGGTGGCTCTGGTGATGGCGCCGATTAGGGTGCCTCTTTCTTTGACTATGGTGTTTCTGTGGAAGGAGCCTTCGAGTGTGAGCTGGCACCTGACGGTGACGGTGCCGACGAATTCGAGGTTTGACCAGGTGACCCTTATGTTGGGGTTGCTTATGGAGAGGTTCCTGGCTGAGGCTGTGCCGACTGCCATGGAGAGCAGCAGGGCTGCCACGAGCCCGGTCAGACCGAGCTTTGCGGTAGTGCGCATCAAAATGCCTTTCGTGTGGGCGCCGAGCCTCCGGTCGGCGCCATGGTGTCCGCCTAGTGCGGCACGGCCGCTGCGCGCAGTGGACGGAGACAGGGCGGTGCCCTGAAAGAGTGCTGTTTGAGGGAGCCTCTCTTTCCGCTGGTGAGTTCGCGTCGGAGCCGTCGTGCCTCGGGGCCGGCCATCTGTCCCCTGCGGCCACCCTGGTCCCGACGCGAGGTGCCAGCGTAGGGACACGCGAGAGAGGTGTAAAGGCACGGGGTGCGTGTAGGGGCCTTCGTGGGGGTAAGTGCGGGCGAGAGACGAGCCCGAAGGTTCAAGTTCGGACTGACTGCGCGTTTCGTGGCCCGCTGGCAGGTCAGCGGAGTGTGTGTGTAGCGACCCTCGTCCGCGAGGCTTTTCTCGCGCCGACCGCCGACCCGCAGGTGCCCGCCAGGGTCTGATGAGGCGAGGAAGGGCCGGGCCAATCAGCCCGACCCCTCGACGCGTGAGCGAGGACGAACCTATATTAGGGTGACTCTTATCCTGGTGGTCGTGCTGGCTAGTAGCCGCATAATGCCGTCTTCGGTGCCTGCGCGGAGTTGCCCGCTAGCCGGACACCTGATCAAGACAGTCTCATTCCTCGCTTCTAGGAGGCTGATGGTGCTCCTACCTTCGAGGGGTATGAGGTTGGTGTTTTCCCTTGCGCCGTTGATGGCGCCAGTGCTGGTTATGTTGTCGGAGCTCGTGCCGAACCGGCATTCGGTGGTCGAGCCCAAGACCCTTTCTAAGCTGAGTAGAGCCTCTCTGAGTAAGAGGAAGACTTCTGTCATGTTTGGTAGCGTGCCTCTGAAGCCCTCGTAGGTGATGTGCCAGGGAAGGCCTTCGGCTCGGACCCTTGCGTTCGTGCAACTTTCGGTCTTGACAGTAGCTCTGGATATCGCGGCGATTAGGGTTCCTCTGACCTTGCTTATCGTGCCATTGTGATAGGACCCTTCGAGTGTGACCTGGCACCTGATGGTTACGGTGCCGACGAATTCGATGTTTGACCAGGTGACCCTGATGTTCTGGTTGCTGACCGACAGGCTCCTAGCGGAGGCGGTGCTGAGCGCGGCTGCGAGCAGCACGGCTGCCACGAGCGCGGTCAGGCCGAGCTTTGCGGAAATGCGCATCAAGGATGCCTTTCGTGTGGGCGCCGATGTGGCATGGCGCTCAGATGTGTCCGCCTGGTGCGGCATGGCCGATGCGTGCGCAGCGGCGGAGGACGGGGGCGGTGCCCCGGCGGTGGTCGCTGACGAGTACCCCCCTTTCCGCTGGCGTCGATTGCGCCGGGACCCCCCAATCGTCAAGGCTGGCCTTTGCCCCCGCGCAGCCGGGTCCGGCGCGAAACAGCAGCGTAACGGCACCCGAAAGAGGTGTAAAGCCGCCCGGTGAATGATGGCGTACGGGGGCGCGAAGGTCATGCCGGCTGCGCCTTCACCCCCCGCTCTGACTAGCATCGCGGCTCGTGAACCTCGCCGACGCGCCATTCGAGGAGCTCCAGCGCCAAGCCGGCACAACCTTCCCGGCCCTCGCTGCTGCGCGCGAGCGCACCGCACAGCGCCTCGCCGAGCGCGCTGCGCTGCTGGACGGCGTAAACGTCCACGGCAACGCCGCCGTCGTCCTCATGGGCTCGTGGGGCCGCCACGAGCTCACGACCGGCTCCGACGACGACTACGTCGTGCTCGTGCGCGGGCTCGCGCCGCCCGGCGGCTGGGGCGCAGAGCAGGAGACCGCGGCGAAGGTCGCCGAGCGCTTCGCGCGCGACCCCGGCGGCTTCGGCGCGCCCGGCCGGCAGGGCGTCTTCGCGGAGGTCGTCTACTCCGGCGACCTGCTGCGCGTCGGGCTCGACGACGACACCAACACCAATCTCACGCGCCGCATGCTGCTCGTGCTCGAGTCGGTCGCCGCATCGCACCCGAACGTGCTCGCCGGCGTGCGGCTCGACGTGATCCAGGACTACTTGAGCGACGCGCTGCGCGACCACCGCCCGCCGCGCTTCCTGCTCAACGACCTCGTGCGCTATTGGCGCACGATCGGCGTCGACTTCGTCGCCAAGGACCGTGGCCGCGGCGGCGCCGGATGGGGCCTGCGCAACGCGAAGCTGCGCACGTCCCGCAAGCTCCTGTTCGCGAGCGGGCTGCTGCCGGTGCTGCGCTGCCACGAGCTGCGCGCCGAGCAGATCGCCCCGTTCCTCGCCGAGCAGTTCGCGATGCCGCCGGTCGACCGCGTCGCCGGCGCGTTCCTGCGCTACGGCGCGATCGCTCACGGCGCCGACGCGCTCGCCGCCTACGATCGCTTCCTCGCCTTGATCGATGACGACGAGGTGCGCGCCGAGCTGCAGGCGGTCGCCGGCCGTGCCGCGGCCGACGCCTCGCCGCGCTGGCGCGAGGTCGCCGAGCTCGGCGCGACGATCGAGCACGCGCTGCTCGCGCTGCTGTTCGAGACCGAGCTCGGCCCGGTCACCCAGCGCTACGCCGTGCTCTGAGGCGCCAGCCGCCCGCGACGCCGCGGGAGGACGCTCAGGCCGCCGGCGCCTCGAGCACCCACGGCACCCCGATGCAGCGCTCCAGCACCGGCAGGAACGCCTCGGCGTCCGCCGCCCGCAGCGGCACGTGGTCGCCGTCGGGCTCGATCGAGGAGACGTGGACCTCGGCGAGCCGCGCGCCGAACGCGTCGAGCAGCTCGTGTGCGAGCGCCAGGCTTGGATCGTTCAGCTGCGCGTGTGCGACGTCGAAGCAGAAGCGCGCGTCCGGCAGCGCTTCGAAGTAGCGCGCCAGCTCGGAGACCGTGCGCGCGTCGGACTTGCGGACGTCCATGTTCTCCAGCCGCAGCCGCCGGCCCAACTGCGCGAACGGCGCGAGGTCGCCGAGCGTCTCCGGATGCAGCACGATCCCTTCCACGCACGCGGGAAGCGCGCCCAGCACGGTTGCCAGCGCCGCGGGCGTCCCGTCCCAGCCCTTCGACGGGCCGTGGACCGACACATGCCCGAACGGCAGTCCGGCCAGCGCGGCCTCGTCGAGGAACCGCACGAGCCCCGGCAGCTCCTCGGCCGACAGCGCCGACAGCTCGACCACGTCCAGCGAGCAGCTCTCCGCCGCGGCCACGAGCCGCGGCCAGTCGCTGCGCGCGCCGACCATGTAGCCGGTCGACGGCCCCACCAGCCCTGCGTTGAGCTCCAGCAGCTCGCCGGCGGCGCTCATCGCTGGGAGGGCTTCGACGGTGACGGACACGGAACCGACCCTACCCGCTGCGTGAGACGGAAGGCGCGCGTTGCGAACCGCCGCTCATCACTCCTCGTCCGGCCACTGCCCGGTGCGGTCGAACTCCCTCCGCGCGGCGTCCTCGCGCATGCGATCGCGATCGCCCGCGACGCCGACGCGAAACAGCAGGTTCACCAGCAGCACCGACAGTCCGGCGCCGATCAGCGCCATCGCGCCCTCGAAGTTGGCGCCCGGATCAGCGATCAGAAAGCCCAGCCCGACAAGGCAGATCGCGGCCGGCAGCCCGTAGCGGACCGCCATCAGAACCCGCGCGCGCGTCACGCGGCCTCGCCAGCCCCCTCGCCGCTCCCGCGCGGCACGACCACCACCGGGCAGCGCGCCTCGCGCAGCAGGTGCGTCGAGACCGACCCCACCAGCACCCGGCGGAACGGTCCCTTTCCGCGCGAGCCCGTGAACAGCAGGTCGTCCCCGCGCGCGTCCTCGAGCAGCACCGACACGATGTCGCCGTCGAGCACGGCCCCCTCGGCGCGCACGCCGCCGCCGAGCGCCTCGATCGCTTCCTCAAGCCGCGCCCGCGCCTCGTCGCGTGCGATCCGGCCGAGCTCCTCATACGAGGCGACGTCGAGCGGTGGCGGCGGATAGATCCCCGCCGCGGCGCTGTTGACCGCCGTCACGACGCGCAGCCGCGCGTCCGCGGCGCGCGCGAACGACGCCGCGACCTCGAGCGCGTGCCGCGCCTCCGGCGAGCCGTCGAACGCGACCGCCAGCTGGCGCACGCCGCCCGCGCCGTGGACCGCGTCGCGGTATCCGTCAGGCGCGACCGCGACCGGGCACGGGGCGTGGTCGAGCACCGCGTCCGGCGTCGAGCCCGCCAGCAGCCGCAGCGCCTTGCCGTGATGCGTCGCGCCGACGACGATCGCCAGCGCCCCCGAGGCCTCGGCCAGGTCGTGCAGCACGTGTGAGGGCGAGGCGCCGGCAACTGCGCGCAGGCTCGCTCCCTCCGCGCTTGCGCCCAGCCACGCGCGCGCCCGCTCGAGCTTCGCCTCGGCGTCATCGCGCATTCCCTGCGCCACCTCGATCGCCGCCGCGCTCTCGCCGAGCGGGTCGTCGGGGAAGGCGCACGCGACGATCAGCTCCGCGTCCGCGATCCCAGCCAGCAGGCGCCCGAGCGCCAACGCGTCGTCGCCGTGGTCGGTGCCGTCGTAGCCGACGACGATCGTGCGGGTCATGGGCTCCTCCGGGCTTCCGGGCTGGGGATGACGGTGGCAGCGTACTGCACGAGATTTGCGGCAAATCGTTGTGCAACCCTCATGCGATCGGGGAGTTTTGACGATTGCATCGAATACCGTCGTGAAACCGCCCCCGGTGGAGACCGGGATGCACTTCTTGCGCACGCTCGTCGTCCACCGAGATCCCCACGCTGCCGCTGCGTTCGTCGACGCGCTCGACGCGCCGAACGGAAGCTCCGGTGGACTGGGCGCCACGTCCGCGACCGCGCTGTTCGACCCCTGCACGCTCGCGGGCGCGCTCGGCCGCGGCGAGGCCGACGCGGTCGTCTGCGCCTTGCCGCCGACCGACGAAGCCTTCGTCGCCGTGCGCGAGACATGCGAGCTCGCCGGCGTCGCGCTCGTGCTCACCGACCCGGCCGCCGGTGCGGCCGCACAAACCGCCCACGCAGCTCACGAGCCGGACCTCGCCCGTCTGCACGCAGCGGTCGTGCGCGAGCACGCCTACGCGGAGGACCGCAGCGCCACCGCGGCTGCCCAGCGGCTGCTGTCCGCCCAGCAGGCGATCGCCGACCACCTCGTCGCCGACCTGCCGCCCGAGGGCCTGCTGAGAGAGGCGCTCGGCGTGCTCGCGCAGCTGTTCGGCGCTGCAGGCGGCGTCGCCTGGGAGCTGCCGGCCGACCGCGGCGAGCTGGTCGCGCGCGCCGTCTACGGCGACGCGGCCCTGCCCGAGCGCACGCCCGAGCAGCCCGACGAGCACCTCGCCGGCCGCGCCGCACTCGCGCTTGCGACCGTCGCCGACGGCGCCCACGTCGCCGTGCCGCTCGTCGCCGGCGGCGCGTGCGAGGGGGTGCTGGAGCTGCGGCTCGCGCCGGGCGCCCGCCCCGACGCGCGCCTGATGGCCGACGTCGCCGCGCTCGCGAGCCAGGTCGCGCTGCATCTGCGCTACCGCCGCGGCGCCGCGATGCTCGACCTGCACGAGCGCGCGCTCGCCGCCACCAACAACGGCATCGTGATCGCCGATCACGATCCGCAGACCAACGGCTGGCCCGTCTCGTACGTGAACGAGGCGTTCGAGCTGCTCACCGGCTGGCGCGGCGAGGAGGTCGTCGGCCGCTCGCTCGCGATTCTCCAGGGCGAGGAGACCGACCCCGAGCCGATCGCCGAGATGGCGGCCGCGCTGCGCGACGGCGAGGAGTGCTGGGTCACGCTGCGCAACTACCGTCGCGACGGCTCGCCGTTCTGGAACGAGGTCTTCCTCACGCCGGTCCACGACGGCGACGGCGTTGCCCGCCGCTACATCGGCGTGCTGCACGACGTCACCGCGCGCGTCACCTCCGCGGTCGAGCTGGAGGAGGCGGAGGCTCGCTACCGCACGCTGATCGAGACGATCCCGGCCGTCACCTACATCGCCGACTGGGACGAGATGGGCTCCTTCCGCTACGTCTCACCGCAGATCGAGGAGCTGCTCGGCTATCCCGCGCAGGACTGGCTCGGCGACTCGACGCTGTGGGAGGAGCGCTTGCACCCGGACGATCGCGAGCGCGTGGTCGCCGAGACGCGCTACGCCTTCCGCGAGCACAAGGCGTTCGACTGCGAGTACCGCCTGATCGCCGCCGACGGCCGCGTCGTGTGGGTGTGGGAGCGCGACACCGTGATCCGCGACGAGCACGGTGAGCCGCACCTGACGCAGGGGATCATCACCGACGTCACGGCCACGCGGATCGCCGAGGCGGCGCTGGCCGAGAGCGAGGAGCGCAACCGCGGCGTCGTGCACGCCTTGGAGGAGGGCCTGCTGATCTACGGCGCCGACGGGCGCGTGCTGTCCTGCAACGCCGCCGCCACGCGGATCCTCGGGCTGCCGGAGGAGGAGCTGCTCTACCGCGCCGCCGGCGAGTGGCCGGTGCAGATCCTGCAGGAGGACGGCACGCCGCTCGCGCGCGACGCGATGCCCTCGCAGCGCGCGCTGCGGAGCCGCCTCGCCCAGCGCGAAGTGGTGCTGAAGATCGTGCGCCCGGACGGCACCGAGGTGTGGACGTCCGTCTCCAGCCATCCGCTCATGCGCGAGGCCGAGACGCAGCCGTACGGCGCCGTGACGGCCTTCAGCGACATCACCGAGCGCCGGCGCGCGCAGGAGCAGATCGCGTTCCTCGCCTATCACGACCCGTTGACGAAGCTGCCGAACCGGGCGCTCTTGGACGAGCACCTCGCCTTGGGG
The DNA here is from genome assembly GCA_035760455.1 of Gemmatimonadaceae bacterium. GTDB lineage: Bacteria > Gemmatimonadota > Gemmatimonadetes > Gemmatimonadales > Gemmatimonadaceae > AG11. The sequence continues at coordinate 8,885 of DASTSX010000173.1, forward strand.
TTGGCGCGTGCGCGCCGCTCGGGTGCGGCCGTCGCGCTGCTGTACGTCGACCTCGACGACTTCAAGGCCGTCAACGACTCGCTCGGCCACGCCGCCGGCGACGAGCTGCTGCGGCGAATCGCGGTGCGGCTGCGGGGCGTCGTGCGCTCGACCGACCTGCTCGCACGCCAGGGGGGCGACGAGTTCCTGATCCTGCTGAGCGACCTGGAGACCGACCCGCGCCTGGCCGCCGAGGCGGTCGCCAAGCAGGTCGAGCAGGCGCTGCTGGAGCCGTTCTCGATCGCCGACGCCGAGTTCGAGATCGGGAGCTCGATCGGCATCTCGATCTACCCGCACGACGCCAACGACGCCGACCAGCTGCTGCGCCACGCCGACGCGGCGATGTACGAGGTCAAGCAGGCGGGGCGCGGAGGGATCGCGTCCTACGGCGGCGACTCGCGGCACACGCTGGCACGCTTGTCGCTGACGTCGAAGCTGCGGCGCGCGCTGCAGCGCGACGACTTCGTCGTGCACTACCAGCCGCTGGTCGTGCCGGCGACCGGCGACCTGGTGGCGTTCGAGGCGTTGGTGCGCTGGCAGGACGCCGAGCGCGGGATCGTCGGCCCGAACGAGTTCATCCCGCTCGCGGAGGACGCCGGGCTGATCGAGGCGATCGGCGGCTGGGTGCTGAACGCCGTCTGCGCGCAGCTGCGCGAGTGGCGCACGGAGGGGCTCGACGCGCACGTGCACGTGAACGTCTCGCCGCGTCAGCTGCGCCGCCCCGACTTCCCGACGACCGTGCGCGAGGCGCTCGGCGCCGAGGGACTTGCCCCGACGTGCCTCACGCTGGAGATCACCGAGTCGGCCGCGATGCTCGACGCCGAGCGCGCGAACCCGGTCGTGCGGGCGCTGCACGACATGGGCGTGCGGCTCGCGATCGACGACTTCGGCTCCGGCCATTCCTCGCTCGCGCGCCTGCGCGACGTGCCGGTCGAGGTGCTGAAGATCGACCAGTCGTTCCTGCGCGGGGTGCCGGACGACCCGCAGGCGGCGGCGATGACGAGAGCGATCATCGAACTGGGGGCAGCGCTCGGGATGCTGACGGTCGCCGAGGGCGTCACGAGCGAGGCGCAGCGCCTGTTCCTGATCGAGCAGGGCTGCCCGCTTGCGCAGGGCTTCCACTTCGCCAGGCCGCTGGTCGCCGGAGAGGCGACGGAGCGGCTGCGGGCGCTGATGGCGGCGCGGCGGTAGCGCTCGGCGTGTCGCCGCGCGGGCGGGGCGTTAAGCTGGAGACTCGCGCCGGACCGAGGTGGCGGTAGGGGGCAGGGCCGTCCTTGGCGCTGCGGGGATCCGGCGCAGCTCGCGCTCAAGGCAGAAAGGGGGACTGTCACAGCGATCGATTGCCAGGGCATCGCCCTGCCGTTCACCTGCTGTGCGCCGACGCCCACGCCACAGCTCGTGGACACAACCGAGCGCCGGGATCAGCTCCCGGCGCGCACACGAAAGGCATATCGATGCGCACGTCCGCAAAGCTTGGCCTCGCTGCGCTGATGGCAGTCCTGGTCCTCGCAGCTGCGCTTGGCGCAGCCTCAGCCAGGGACATGTCCGTCAGCAACTCAAACATCAGAGTCACGTGGTCGAGCTTCGAATTCGAAACCGCCGTCACCACCGCGAGGTGCCAACTCACGCTTGAAGGCTCCTATCACAGGGGCACGATAAGCAAGGTCAGAGGGACGCTAATCGCCTCCATAAGCAGAGCGACCGTCAAGACGGAAAGCTGCACGAACGCCAGGCCGACAACAGAGGGCCTTCCCTGGCATATCACCTACGAGGGCTTCAGAGGCACACTACCGAGCATGACAGAAGTGCTCCTCTTACTCAGAGAGGCGCGCCTTAAATTAGAAAGGGTGATCGGCTCCAGTCTCGAATGCCGGTATGGCGTAGCGTCCGACAACATAACGAGCGCCGCCGTCCTCAACGCTTCGAGGGAAAACACCAACCTCGTGCCGTTGGCAGGCAGGAGCACGATAAGCTTGCTGGAAGCCAGGAACGAGGAACTCTTCCTGAGGTGTTCAGCCACCGGCCAGTTCATAGCTGCCAGCAACGATGGTCTCGTGCGGCTACTAAACAGCGCGACGACGTTGATAAGAGTGACGCTAATATAGGCATGCCCGTGGGCCTCCACAGCAAGAGGCATCGCGAGCGGGGGATCAGCGCAAGCCGGCTGGTCCCTCGCTGCTCGCGGCCGGTCTGCCGCTGCCGGATCAGCCGGTCGCCGCGAGCAGCTGCTCACGCGCAACGGTGAGCTGCGGAAGCGTCTCGAAAACGGCGATGGCGCCCGCCTCCTCGAGCTCCGCTCGGCTGAAGCCGCCGGACAGTACGCCGACGGGCGTCATGCCGGCGTTGTGAGCCGCCTCGCAGTCCCAGGTGGCATCGCCGATGACGAGCGCCGCCCCAGGGGCGAGGTCAGGTGCGGCCTGCTCGTGCGCAAGTTGCAGCACGTCGGGCGCCGGCTTGGTCGTCTCGACGTCGGCTGAGCTGACGACAGCGTCGGGGAGGTCGTGCGCATCGAGCAGATCGAGGTAGCGCTCGATCTCGTCGGCGCGCCCGGAGGACGCGAGCGCGATCCGCCAGCCGTCCTGCTTGAAGGTCGCGAGCAGCTCGTGCGCCCCCTCAAGCGGCTCGACCTCGGGCAGCAGGTCGGCATAGAGGTCGTGCTGGAGGTTTCGCAGCGCGTTCCCGGCGCGTCGCTCGGCGTCTTCGCCGGCGAGATCGGGCACGAGGCGGTCGCCACCCTTGCCGATCGCGCGGTGGATCCGCCACATCGGAATCGCGAGATGGTGCCGGCTGAAAGCGCGGTGCCACGCGAGCGCGTGGTGGTACGTGCTGTCGACGAGCGTGCCGTCGACGTCGAGGATCGCGAGGCGGGCGGGCATGCGAGTGGCCTACCCGCCTCACGCTGCTGCTAGCCGGGCAGCGACTCCTGCGCGCGCGGGCCGGCGCTGTAGGCGTCGGCCGGCTCGAGGAACTGCTTGAGCTGCTCGCGCAGCTCCGGCGTGTCCTCGTGCCCGTGCACCGAGGCCGCATGCTCGGCCGCCGCGCGGACGACCTCGTCCTCCTCGCCGATGATCACGAGCGAGCAGTTCGACTCGCTCGGCCAGCGGCGGCAGTCCGCCATCTTGCGTGCCATCTGCGCTCCTCTTGATTGGGGACGGACGCTGTCCGATCCTCCCGCCGCCCGCCGTGCGCGTCAACCGCGCGGATGCGTCAAGCCCCTCAGCGGGGCATATCCTGCTGCCGGCGCTGTGACGAATTGTGACTGTCGTCGCAGGTAATGAGACGGCCCGCTCGACGTAGGTCGACAGTCCGCGGCGCACGAGACACAGCACCCCACGGGAGCCCTCCGCGGGACTCGAACCCGCGACCCCTTCCTTACCATGGAAGTGCTCTACCAGCTGAGCTAGGAGGGCAAGCGGGCGTATTGTAGGCGCTCGCCCGGGGCGGTGCTCGTCCTTGGGTCTGACCGCCCCCGATCCGAGGAGCCGAGCTCGCGATGACCGCCTCCGTTACCACGCCCGTCACCGGCGTCGACTTCGTCAACGTGCCCACGACCGACCTCGACCGCGCGCGGCGGTTCTACGGCGAGGTCCTCGGCCTGGAGGCCTCCGCCGTCTACCAGCGCGGGGACGCGCCGCCGATGGGCGCCGAGTTCGAGACCGGCACGGTCACGCTCGCGGTCGTCGACGTGCAGGCGATCGGACGCGAGTTCCGCGCGAACTCGGTGCCGATCGCCTTTCGCGTCGACGACGTCGACGCCGCGCGCGCGCAGCTGGAGGCGAAGGGCGTCGCCTTCGCCGCCGACACGCTCGACACCGGCGTCTGCCACATGGCGTTCTTCGAGGACCCCGACGGCAACTCGCTGATGCTCCACCGCCGCTACGCGCCGCGCAGCTGACGCCCGCCCGCTGGCGTCCGGGCACGCTCGCCGACCCGGGCGATGCATCCTACTACCTCTATAGTAGGATGCGTCCCATGTTGCTCCCCATCAAAGGCGCCGTGCGCCGCGACGAGACGACGCTGCGCCTCGGCGGCTTCGGCAACGACTGGCACATGACATGGGCGGCTGACGACTCGCAGTTCGTCGCGCTGTGCGACGGCTCGGGCTGGCCCGGCACGCCGAACCACCTCTACAACTCGCGCCTGTACAGGATCGTCGGCGGTCCCGCCGACGCGCGCTTCGAACACGTACCCGGCTACCCGGACCTGATCGACGAGCTCCCGCTCGCCATCACCCAGCCGCGCTACGTCGGGTACGGGACGCTCGCCCTCGACGGGCGGATCTACCAGTTCCTGAGCACCATCTCCTTCGACACGTTCTCCGAGCGTCACGTCGACCACGTGAACCCCCGGTTCGACGGCGTGAAGCTGATCTACTCGCCCGACGGGGGCGACACCTGGTGCAACCAGGACGGCTCGACGCCCGTCACGTGGGAAGGGTGGGAGGACCGCACGAAGGACACGATGCTGTTCTGGGAAGAACCGCAGCACGCGTTCTCGTTGGTGAGCGTGCTGCAGATGGGGCGCAACTACGAGGCCAACGAGGACGGCTACGTGTACGTCTTCGGCCCCAACGGCGTCACGGACGGCACGATGAACGAGCTCGTCATGTTCCGTGTCCCGAAGGAGCGCATCCTCGACCGCGGCGCCTACGAGTACTTCGCCGGCCACCGGCCCGACGGCGGCGCGGACTGGGCCCGCGACGTCGACGGCCGCGGCGTCGTGCACACCTTCCCGCGCGGGTGGGTGAACGACAACGGCCTCTCGCACGCGTGGCAGCCGAGCCTCGCGTTCAACGAGGCGCTCGGCGTCTACATGATGGTCGTGTGGGGGCACGGTCGCGGCCCCAACAGCGACGAGTTCAGCTCGCCGAGCTACCTCGGCATGTTCGTCGCGCGCAAGCCGTGGGGGCCGTGGACGCAGATCCACGAGGAAACGGCATGGACGCCGCTCGGCGACGCTGCGGCTCGCGTGTACCAGCCGCAGATCGCCCCGAAGTGGATCGCGGCGGACGGCAGGTCGTTCTGGCTTGTCTGGAGCGACTTCCAGACGGCCGGCGGCGAGGACTGGGGCGAGGGCATGAGGCGGATCGCGGCAAGCGCCTCCTCGCAGGACGAGCTGCTCGCGGGCATGGCCGCCCTGCGACCGCACTTCGCGTTCAACACGCAGCGCGTGGACCTCATCCTCGCCTAGCGCGCGGCACGCGCGACCCTGGCTTTCAGCGGGAGGCCGGCGGCGGGGGCGACGTGCGAGCCGGGCGCGAAGTCGCCGCTCGGCGTCGTCGCGCACCCGCTCGCCGCGCCGCGCCTAGCATGACCGCCATGGACATCACCATTCGCCAGAGCTTCCTCCCGCCCGCCGGCACCATGGTTCGCATCCAAGAGGCGCGCTGAATGGCCGCCCACGTCGCCGACGGGCACGACCTGATCCGCGTGCAGGGCGCGCGCGTGAACAACCTGAAGGACGTGAGCGTCGAAATCCCGAAGCGCCGGCTCACGGTCTTCACCGGCGTCTCGGGCTCAGGCAAGAGCTCGCTCGTGTTCGGCACGATCGCGGCGGAGTCGCAGCGCCTGATCAACGAGACCTACAGCGCGTTCGTGCAGGGCTTCATGCCGACGCTCGCGCGGCCCGAGGTCGACGTGCTGGACGGGCTGACGACCGCGATCATCGTCGACCAGGAGCGGATGGGGGCCAACCCGCGCTCGACGGTCGGCACCGCCACGGACGCGAACGCGATGCTGCGGATCCTCTTCAGCCGGCTCGGCGACCCGCACATCGGCTCGCCGAACGCGTACGCGTTCAACGTGCCCTCGGTCAGAGCGGCCGGGGGAATCACGGTCGAGCGCGGCAACAAGACGAAGACCGTGAGAGCGACCTTCAACCGGCTCGGCGGGATGTGCCCGCGCTGCGAGGGCATGGGCCGGGTCGACGACTTCGACCTGACCGCCCTCTACGACGACGGCAAGTCGCTCAACGAGGGCGCGCTCACGATCCCCGGCTACAGCATGGAGGGCTGGTACGGCCGCATCTTCCGCGGCTGCGGCTTCTTCGACCCGGACAAGCCGATCCGCAGATACAACAAGAGAGAGCTGCACGCCCTGCTCTACCAGGAGGCCACCAGAATCAAGGTCGACGGGATCAACCTGACGTACCTGGGCCTGATCCCGCAGATCCAGAAGTCGATGCTGTCCAAGGACGTGGACGCGATGCAGCCGCACATCCGCGCGTTCGTGGAGCGGGCGGTGACGTTCACGACCTGCCCGGAGTGCGACGGCACGCGACTGAGCAAGGAGGCCCGGTCCTCGAAGATCGCGGGGAGGAACATCGCCGACGTCTGCGCGATGGAGATCCGCGACCTCGCCGTGTGGCTGCGCGAGCTGGACGAGCCGTCGGTGGCGCCGCTGCTGGCGGCGCTGGGCGCGACGCTCGACTCGTTCGTGGAGATCGGGCTGGGCTACCTCAGCCTCGACCGCCCCGCTGGGACGCTGTCGGGCGGCGAGGCGCAGCGCACGAAGATGATCCGCCACCTCGGGTCGTCGCTCACCGACGTCACCTACGTCTTCGACGAGCCGACGATCGGCCTGCACCCGCACGACGTCCAGCGCATGAACGAGCTGCTGGTACAGCTGCGCGACAAGGGCAACACGGTGCTCGTCGTGGAGCACAAGCCGGAGGCGATCGCGATCGCCGACCACGTCGTCGACCTGGGGCCGCGCGCCGGCACGGAGGGCGGCGAGGTGGTGTTCGAGGGCACCGTCGAGGGGCTGCGGGGGAGCGGCACGCTCACCGGGCGCCATCTCGACGACCGCGCCTCGCTCAAGCAGCCGTCGGAGGTGCGGACCGCGTCGGCCGCGCTCGAGGTGCGCGGCGCCGACACGCACAACCTGCAGGACGTCGACGTGGACGTCCCGCTCGGCGTGCTGTGCGTCGTCACCGGCGTGGCGGGCTCGGGCAAGAGCTCGCTGATCCACGGCTCGATCGCCGGGCGCGACGGCGTGGTGGTGGTGGACCAGACCGCGATCCGCGGCTCGCGCCGCAGCAACCCGGCGACGTACACCGGGCTGCTCGACCCGATCCGCAAGGCCTTCGCGAGAGCCAACGGCGTCAAGCCCGCGCTGTTCAGCGCCAACTCCGAGGGCGCCTGTCCGGCCTGCAACGGCGCGGGGGTGATCTACACCGACCTGGCGATGATGGCCGGCGTCGCCACCACCTGCGAGGAGTGCGAGGGCAAGCGCTTCGACGCGTCGGTGCTGGAGTACACGTTCGGCGGCAAGGACATCAGCGAGGTGCTCGCGATGTCGGTGACCGAGGCGCGGGCGTTCTTCGGCGAGGGCGAGGCCAAGACGCCGGCGGCGCACAAGCTCCTGGACCGGCTCGCCGACGTCGGGCTCGGCTACCTCACGCTCGGCCAGCCGCTCACCACGCTCTCCGGTGGCGAGCGGCAGCGGCTCAAGCTCGCCGCCCAGATGGCTGAGAAGGCTGACGTCTACGTGCTCGACGAGCCGACCAGCGGCCTGCACCTTGCCGACGTGGAGCAGCTGCTGGGCCTGCTCGACCGGCTCGTGGACGCGGGCAAGTCGGTCATCGTCATCGAGCATCACCTGGCGGTGATGGCGCATGCCGACTGGATCGTCGACCTCGGTCCGGGCGCTGGCCACGACGGCGGCCGGATCGTCTTCGAGGGAACGCCTGCCGCGCTCGTCGCCGCTCGCTCGACCCTCACCGGCGAGCACCTCGCAGCCGCGCTCGACGGCGCCTGACGACGCGATCGCCGCGGCGGGGCGGCTACCGCCGCGGCAGCACGCCGGCCGCGGCGATCTCCGGCGTCGCGCCGGGACCGGGGTGGATCTCCACCTCGTCGGGCTCGAGCGGCTCGCCGCAGTGCGCGCACGCGTGCACCGGCTCGGTCGCGTGGCCGCAGGCGGTGTGGACGATCACGCGCGGCGGGCCTTCCGGCCCGGCCGTGTGACGGTCGCCCCATTGCATCAGCGCCTGCAGGACGTGCGACAGCTCCGCACCGGCGCGCGTGGGCCGGTACTCGAAGCGGTCCGGCCGTTCCTCCAGCGGCACGCGCCGCAGGATCCCGTGCTCGACGAGGGTGTTGAGGCGGTCGGTGAGGATGTTCGACGCGGCGCCGGTCGTGCGCTGCAGGTCTTCGAAGCGCCGGTTGCCGAGCAGCACGTCGCGCAGGATCAGCAGCGTCCAGCGCTCGCCGATCAGCTCGAGCGTCCGCGCGATCGAGCACGTCTGGTCGTAGGGGCGCAACGGCATGCGAGACAGTCTAGGGCTTCTGACTTGCGTTTTGCAAGCGAGGCGTCTACGCTCCTTCACAGATGACTTGCAGTTTGCAACTGACAGCCGCCCAGAAGGAGGCCGCCATGACACCCGAGTCGATTCCCGAGCTGGACACGAAGGCCTTCCGCCGCGCGATCGCCGCCGCGCTCGGCCTGCCGGTCGAGGGCGAGCCGCCGCGCATCGCGGCGCGCCGTCCGCCCGCCGCGTGGGACCCGCTCGGCTCGGTCGAGCAGGAGCAGGCGAGCGCGCCGACCGGGCTGCGGCGGGCCGCGTGAGGCGGCGCGGCGCCCACTGAGCGGGACGCATGCGAGCGAGCGGCGCCGCCCCCGCGAAGGCGGCGCCGCAGCCCGTGCTCGCTATCTCCTCCGGCTCTGCGTGACCTGCGTCGTGAGGCTCACGCTCGGCGCGCCCGAGCCGATTCTCGTGGCGCGCACCTTGAAGCGCAGCTTGCCGCGCGTCAGGTTGCCGACCTTCACGACGAGGAAGGTCGCGCCTCTGCGCGTGGTCAGTCTGAGGCGGCGCTTTCTGGCCGACGCGACCGCGACGACTCTGCCTCTCTTGACGATCTGCACCTGACCGATCGTGAACTGGTCGAGCGGGCTCGTCCACGACAGCGTGAGCTGCGCCGACTTCGCTCTGCTGGCGATCGAGACGGCGTGTCTCTTGCTCTGGCCGGCTCTCGCGAAGGCGTCTCTGAACGTCTTCGGCGGCGACTGGCACGTGAGCGTCGTGCCGATCTCGTTCATGACGCCCTGCAGGTTGCTCGAGTCGGTCTGCGCGAAGTATCTGCCGCCGGTGTCGCTGGCGATCTGCTGCAGGCGCTGGCCGTCCACGCCGGTGGTCGCGGCGCTGAAGCCGATCACGTACGTCGGCGGTCCGCCCTGGTGCCCGTTGTTGTAGGTGCCGACGTTGTGCGCGCCGTCGGTGAGGAAGATGCGCGCCTTCGCGTTCGGGTTGTCCGTTCTCGCGCGGTCGAACGCCGCGTTGTAGTCGGTGATGCCGTTGTCGGCGTCGATTCTCGTCTGCAGCGCGGCCTTCATCGCGGCGGCGTTGGGGCCGATCGGCTGGGGCGCGAACACGGTGTCCGCCGCCGGCGGCTCGCCGGCGAAGCCGATCTGCCCGCCGAACTCGACCGCCCCGAGCGTGATCTGCTCGTTGCCCGGCGTGTCGATCAGCAGGTTCAGCGCGGAGACGCGCAGCTTGTCGGCGTCGGAGAAGCTCATCGATCCCGAGTCGTCGATGATCGCCTCGATGTTCGACACCGGCGTGCAGGTCGCGGCTGCGAGCGCGGGCGGGTCGGCGACTGCTCCCGGGGCGAGCGCAAGCGCGGATGCGAGCGCTGCGACCCCGCCGGTGCCCGCAAGGGCGATGCGACGTGGCTTCATGTTGGGGGATCCTCCCGATTGTGGTTGGGCGCACCCAATCACGCGGCCCAGCGCAGGTCAACGCCGTTCGGCGGGCGTCGTACCCCGTCCGGCGCCTGCGCGAGTGTGGGAAGATCGCCAGCCGGGGGAACGCATGGCGCGTGGGGGAACACGAAACGGACGATCGCTGCGGCTCGCGTGCGTCGCGTCGAGGACGCCGAACGGCCACTATCGCGTGATCGTGCCGATGCAGGAGATGGCACGGCGCGGGCACACGATCCACTGGCCGGGCGACCGCACGTTCCTCGAACTGCGCGACGGCGCCGCACCGCCGTGGGACGCGATGCACATCCAGCAGATGCACGACGAGGAGGGGCTGGAAATCATGGCGCGGATGCGCCGCGCCGGCATCGCGGTCGTGTGGGACACGGACGACGACCTCAGCGCGGTGACGCGCGGCAGCGAAGCGTGGCACCGCCATGGGGGGCGGCGCGGCATCAGGCGCCACGCCAAGCAGGCGCTGCAGGCGGCGCGCACGGCGCACCTCGTCACGACGACGAACGAGCACCTCGCGCAGGTCTACCGCGAACAGGGCGTGGAGCACGTGGTGGCGGTCGAGAACTACATCGCACCGGAGGACCTGGAGCGTCCGCGCAAGCGCCACCAGGGCCTTGTCATCGGCCTCACGGCTGCGGGCGAGCACGAACCGGACCTCAAGCGGATGCGCTTCGCGGCGATGCTCGAACGGCTGCTGGAGCGCCACGACGGCGTGCGCGTGGTCTGCATCGGCGTCGACCTGAGGCTGCGCAGCGAGCACCGCTACACGCACCTCGACGACGTGAGGATCGAGGACCTGGTCGCGGTCGAGTCGGAGTTCGACGTCGGGCTGGCGCCGCTGCGCGACACCGCGTTCAACCGCGCGCGCTCGAACGTGAAGCTGAAGGAGTACGCCGCGGCCGGCGCGATGTGGGTCGCCTCGCCCGTCGGGCCCTACCGCGGGATGGGGGAGGAGCAGGGCGGCGTGCTGGTGTGCGACGACGACTGGCTGGAGACGCTCGAAGCGCTGCTGCGCGACGCGGACCGCCGCCGCACCTTGACGGACAGGGCGCGTACGTGGGTGCAGGGCCAGACGATCAGAGCGGGCGCGGCGCGCTGGCAGGCGGCCTACCGCGACGCGGTCGAGCGGGCGCGCGGCGAAGCCGCCTGAGCGCTCACCACGCGTCGACCATCGTGCGCCGGCGCCCCGTCGCGGGGTCCGGCGGCGGCACGGGCGTGGCGTCGAGCGTCTGAGTCAGCCGCGCGCGCGTGTCGGCCGGGTCGATCACGTCGTCGAGCTCGAAGTACGTCGCCGCGTTCAGCGCCGTGCTCTGCGCGCGCACGGCGGCGACGAGGTCCTTCACGCGCTGCTCGCGCTCCGCCTCGTCCTCGATCGCCGCCAGCTCCCCGCGCAGCGCGAGCCGCACGGCGCCCTCGACCCCCATCGCGCCCAGCTCGCCGCTCGGCCACGCGAGCGTGATCGCGGGGGCGTGCAGCGAGCCGCCCGCCATCGCCTGCGCTCCGAGCCCGAACGCGCGCCGCACGATCACGCACAGGAGCGGGACGGTGAGCGTCGCGGCCGTCAGGAACATGCGCGAGGTGTGGCGGACCGTCGCCGTCTTCTCCGACTCGGGTCCGACCATGAAGCCGGGCGTGTCGACGAGGCTCAGCAGCGGCAGTCCGAACGCGTCGCAGAGCTGCATGAAGCGTGCGGCCTTGTCGGAGCCGTCGGCGTCGAGCGCGCCCGCGAGGCAGCTCGGGTCGTTGGCGATCACGCCGAGCGGCCGGCCCTCGATGCGCGCGAGCGCGGTGATGACGGTGCGGCCGAAGCGGGGGCGCAGCTCCAGCACCGAGTCGCTGTCGGCGAGCGTGCGCAGGAGGGCGCGCGCGTCGTGCACGCGCTTGGGGTCGGCGGGGATCGCGGTGCGCAGGAGCGTCTGGTCGGCGCAGCTCCAGTCGGCGTGCGGCTCGCCGAAGTAGGACAGGAAGCGCTGCGCGACCGCGACCGCCTCCGCCTCGTCGGCCACGACGACGTCGATCGTGCCGTTCGGCTCCTGCACATCCACCGGGCCGACCTCGTCGGGCGCGAAGCTGCCGAGCCCGCCGCCCTCGATCATCGCCGGCCCGCCCATCCCGACGCTCGCCTCCGGCGTCGCGATCACGACGTCGCAGCAGCCGAGCAGCGCGGCGTTGCCGGCGAAGCAGCGGCCGGAGACGATCCCCACGCGCGGGACGAGCCCGGACAGCCGCGCGAACGTGTGGAAGCTCGGCACGATCAGGTGGAACAGCTCCGAGGAGTCGGTGTCGCCCGGGCGCCCGCCGCCGCCCTCGGCGAACAGCACCAGCGGCAGCCGGTGGCGCTCGGCCAGCTCGAGCAGGCGGTCGGTCTTTCTGTGGTTGCGGATCCCCTGCGTGCCGGCGAGGACCGTGTAGTCGTAGGCGAGCACCGCGGTGCGCCGGCCGCCGACGGTGCCGATCCCGGTGACGATGCCGTCGCCCGGCGTCTTCTCGATCAGCTCCTGCTCGCTGCGGCGGGCGCGTTGCGCAGCGAGCGTCAGCGCGCCGTACTCGTTGAAGGAGCCGGGATCGCACAGGTCCGCGACGTTCTCGCGCGCCGTGCGCAGGCCGGTGGCGTGGCGCTTGGCGACCGCCTCGGGGCGGGCGGCGTCGTCGGTGGCCCGGCGCCGGCGTTCGAGGACCTCGGCGAGGTCGGGGCGCGTTTCGGGTTCTTCGTGCGCTCCGCTCGGCTCGTCGTCGGCGATCGTGGCGTCGCCGCCGGCGTCGAAGGCGGCGAGCGTCTGCCCTTCCTCGACGTGGTCGCCCACCTCGACGTGCACGGCGGTCACCGTGCCCGCCGCCGGCGCCGGCACCTCGTGGTGCATCTTCATCGACTCCAGCACCGCCAACGGCGCCCCGGCCGCCACGTGCGCGCCGACGTCTGCCAGCTCCGTCACGACGCCCGTCAGCGGGGCGGCGATCTCGATGATCGACGTTTTCGGGGTCTCAGAGACCCCAGACTCGTCGCTCATGCCGCGACGCGCGCGGCCGCGAGCGATGCGAGCCGCGCGCGGTGCTGGCGCCCGCCGCCGAGCAGCGCGGCGTCGAGCTGGGCCCGCTTGTAGAGCCAGTGGACGTCGGCCTCCCAGGTGAAGCCGATGCCGCCGTGGGCCTGGATCGCCGAGGCGGTGACGGAGCGCCCGCCGTCGGCCGCGGCAGCGGCGGCGAGCGCGGCCGCCTCCGGCAGCCGCTCGGGCGCGGCGTCGGCCGCCCACGCGGCGAAGTACGCGGTCGAGCGCGCCGACTCGGTGTCGAGCAGCATCTGCGCACAGCGGTTCTGCACCGCCTGGAAGGCACCGACCGGCACGCCGAACTGTCTGCGCTCCTTCACGTAGGCGAGCGCCATCTCGAGCGCGCGCTGCGCGACGCCGACGACCTCGGCCGCGATCGCCGTGCGGATGCGGTCGGCCGCCGCGACGGCCTCGGCGCCGCCGTTGCCGAGCGGCTCGCCGTCGCCGCCGCTGACCGTCGCGTAGCGGCGCGTCGGGTCGATCGTCTCCAGCGGCGCCGTCTCGGCGCCGGTCACGAGCATCGCCTCGCCGGAGGGGCGCTCCAGCAGCACGAGCACGTCCGCGCCGACGCCGTCTGCGCACAGCGCGCGGGTGCCGATGCCGGCTGTCGCTTCGCCGCTCGCCAGCGCGGGCAGCCAACGTGCGCGCTGGGCGTCGGAGCCGCACGCCTGGATCGCCGCGGCGGCCGCGGCGCTCGACAGGAACGGCGTCGCCGCGCACGCGTATCCCAGCTCCTCCAGCAGCACGGCCAGCTCGACCGCACCGAGCCCCTGGCCGCCGTGTTCCTCGGCGACCGCGATCCCCGGCCAGCCCAGCGAGCGCAGCTCGTCCCACAGCGCCGGGTCGTAGGCGCCGCCCTCGGCCGCCTCGCGCACACGCGCCCACGAGGAGCGCGCGGCGAGCAGCTCGCGCGCGACGCGCTTGATCTCCTTCTGGTCCTCGGTCAGGTCGAAGTGCATGGGAGCGCTCTACTTCAGCCGCGGGAGCCCCAGCACCCGCTCGGCGACGATGTTCTTCAGCACCTCGGTCGTGCCGCCCTCGATCGAGTTGCCGCGCGCCCGCAGCAGCTCGAACGCCCACGGCGCGCCGTTCGTCAGCGCCTCCGGGCCGAGGACGTCGGCGGCGAGCTGCGTCAGCTGCTGGTTCGTGTCCGACCACATCCACTTCGTCAGCGACCCCTCCGGGCCGGGCTGGCCGTACGTCTCGATCGCCGTCAGGCCGCGGTAGGCGGTGAGCCGCAGCACCTCGCAGCG
>DASTSX010000174.1:0-7303 GCA_035760455.1 Gemmatimonadaceae bacterium
CGGAGCGTCCGGTCGCTGTGCGCACGCTCCACGTCGGCCAGCGTGCGAGAGACGTGTGGCAGGAGCAGGTCGTCACCGGCCCCGCGCACCTCGGCGGGCAGGTGCTGGGGGAGCACCGTCGCGGTGCCGCGCGCCAGGAGCAGGGCGCGCTCGAGGACGTTGCGCAGCTCGCGCACGTTGCCGGGCCACGGATACGCGCCGATCAGCCCGAGCGCTTCCGGACCGACCTCGTGCGGCGCGTCCGGCATCCCGCGGCGCAGCTCGGCGACCAGCGCGCGCACCGTCTCGCCCAGGTCCTCCGGCGAGCGCGCGCGCAGCGGCGGCAGATAGAGCGGCATCACGCCGAGGCGATAGTAGAGATCCTCGCGGAACCGCCCCTCGGTCACCTCGGTGGCCAGGTCGCGCGCCGTCGCGGCGATGAGGCGGACGTCCACGACGACCTCGCGCGTTCCCCCCGAGCGGCGCACCCGCCGCGACTCGAGGGCCCGGAGCAGCGTCGGCTGCAGCGACTCCGGCAGCTCGGCGATCTCGTCGAGGAAGAGCGTCCCGCCGTCGGCCGCCTCGAACAGCCCGGGCACGGGCCCGCCGACGCTGCGCTCGACGCCGAACAGCTCGAGGTCGAGCTCCTCGACGGGGCGCATCGAGCAATCGATCTCGTGGAACGCGCGGCCGCCGCGCGCGCTGAGCGCGTGGATCGCCCGCGCGACGCGGCCCTTCCCCACTCCGACCTCGCCGACGATCAGCGCCACCGTCCGCTCGCTGCGCGCGAGGAGCTCGATCTGCTGCGCCAGCTCGCGCATCGGCGCCGAGGCGCCGAGCAGCATCCCGGTGGACATGCGGCCCATCCGCGCGCCGGCCGCGCGGCTCAGATCGCGGAGCTGCGCCTTCTCGAGCGCGCGGTCCACGACGGCGCCGAGGTGCGCCAGCTCGACTGGCTTGGTGAGGAAGCCCTCGGCGCCCGCCTGCATCGCCTGCACTGCCAGCGCGACGTCGCCATGGCCGGTGACCATGATGACCACCGGCCGGTGCTCGCGCGTCCGCTCGAGCACCTCGAATCCGGTCATGTCGGGCAGCTTGAGATCCAGCAGCATCAGCGCCGGATGCTCGGCCTCGACCATCGCGACCGCCTCCTCGCCCGTGCCCGCGCGCAGCACGTCGTGCCCCGTCCGCTCGAAGTAGCGGCCGAAGGCCGAAGTCAGGTCCGGCTCGTCGTCGACGATGAGAATCTTGGCCATTGTCACGATGACGACTGGGTCCGCCCACCCCGGGTCACGCTCCGCTGGCGGCCGGGGACCATCATCGCCGCGGGATGAGCAGCTGAAGGGCAAGGGGCTCGACACCGATGTCCGCCGGGGTCGGGCCGAGGAGCTCCCCGTCGGCCTGCACGGGGAGCACCGGATCGGTCTCGATCCGGAACCGCGTCCCCTTTCTGTATAGTATCGACGGATCGGGCCGGAAATCGCGCCGCGTCACGCGCCACATGATCCGCATCGCGTCGCGCAGGTTGGACGGCGAGAAGACGCAGCAGTCGAGCACGCCGTCGTCGACGGCGATCTCCGGACCGAAGGCGATGCGGTTCTCGAGGATCGCCCCGAAGTTCGCGAACAGCACCGCCGCCGCCCGCCGCTCGACGACCTCGCCGTCCACCTCGATCCGGGCGAGGAAGAACTGCCGGCGCAGCACGCTGCGCAGCGCCGCCTTCGTCGCCATCAGCGTATACGCGAGCACGCCGAGCCGGCGCTTGAGCCACGCCGGCGTCTCCTCGACCATCGTCGCGTCGATGCCGACGCCGGCGGCGACGGCGAACCGGCGCCCCTTCACGACGCCGAGGTCGATGCGCTTGCGCGTGCCGCCGAGGAGCGCGGGCACCGCCTGCTCCACGCGCATCGGCACGCCGAGGGCGCGGGCGAGGAGATTCCCCGTGCCGCCGGCGAGCACGCCGACGGGCGTCTCGCTCCACGCGAGTGCCCCAGCTACCTCCATCGCCGTGCCGTCGCCGCCGAGCGTGAGCACGACGTCGAAGTGCGCGCCGCGCGCCGTGGCGATCTCCGCGGCGTGCCCCGACCGCTCGGTGTGCACGACCTCGACCGCCGCGCCCGTCTTCCTCACGGCCTCGGTCGCGCGGCCGATCAGCCGCGCGCCTCGACGCGACGCCGGATTGGCGATGAGCAGGACGCGGGTCGTCAGAAGGACCAGGAGCGGAAGAGCGAGAAACCCCACTGCTGCGGCGTCGCGACGAAGCCACGCACGCTACCCGTCGCGCCGCAGCGCAGCGCACTCGCCGCCGGATCGAGCCCCGCGCGCAGCGAGAGCTGATCGGGCGCGATGACCGGGAAACGATACTCCAGCTTCCCCTCGATCGAGTTCACGAAGCCCGTCACCCCCTGCTGCTCCTTGTCGTTCCCGCCGAGCTGGCAGAGCCCCGTGCTGAAGCTGAGGAAGAGCCGGTCGCTGATCTGCTTCTCGCCACCGAGCCGCGTTCCATAGAGCACGCTGCGGAAGGTGTCCTGGGCGCTCACGCGCGAGCTGGAGCTCGTGACGCGATCGTCGTCCACCGCGCCGGTCTGGATCTGGAACAGGTCCACCCAGCCACCGAACTGCTCGCGTAGGGCGCGGCTGAGGAGGGCGCTCCCCGTCGGGAGCAGCACCGCCGCGGCGCGCTGCGTGGCCGCCGTGTTGGCCGCGTTGAGCTCGACGATCGGCCGCCCCGTCACGAGGTACGACACGAGATCGGTCTGCGAGATGAAGGCGTCGTCGCTCGACAGCTCGAGCGAGGGCTGGGGGTAGAAGGGCCCGACGATGCGCGCCTTCACGCCGATGTCCGCGCGCCGCGCCTGCTTCACGCGGTACAGCGCACTGACGTCGATGCTCGGGTTGAAGTCCGCCGTGCCGAAGAAGGTGATGCGCCCCGACTGCACCTGGAACTCGCGCTGCACCACGCCCAGGTCGAGCGTGTAGGTGCCACGGTCGGCGCTGAGCGCGCCGGCGAGCGCCAGCCGGTACACGGGCTCCTCGTTCACGACGCGACCGAGCGACGAGCGCCGCGTCTCCCGCTCGTCGCGCGCGCGCGTGACGTTGAGCGATCCGCCGAGCTTGATGTTCGCTTCCGACGAGCGCAGCCACACCTCGTCCCCGATGTTCACCGAGACCCCGTCGAGCCGCAGGTTCTCGACGAGCCGCGCCGGCGGCTGCGGCATCAGCGAGCGGTTGCGCACGTCGGTCGTGTCGAACAGCTCGGCGAACTCCTCCTGGGTGAAGTCCTCGATCTGCTTGTCGACGAGCTCGGGGATGTAGATCGTGCCGCGGTCCACGTTCACCGCGCCGCTCATGCGCGCGTCGCTCTGCGTGCCGCGGAGCGTGAGGCCGGAGGCGCCGGTCGAGACGTCGAGCCGCGCGAGCCCGCCCTTGTCCACCGCGCGCAACCCCCTCGCGTCGAGACGCAGGTCGATCCGCGGGTTCTTGAGCTCGCGGAACACCACCGACCCGCCCACCGTCGCGCTGCCGCCGCTCGCCGGCGTCGTCCAGCGGAGCTGCTCGATCGTCAGCGAGTCGCGCTGCGGATCGACGCTGAGCCGCATGTCCACGTTCGCCAGGCGCAGCCCGTACTCGGGGACCTCGATCGCGCCGCCGCGAATCGTCGCCAGGCCGCCGACGTGCGGCCGCTTCGGCTGCCCGCTCACGGTGAGATCGAGCGCGAGGCGGCCCGTCGCGTTGCGCAGCTTGGGCGAGAGCGCCTCGACCAGCGCGAGGTCCACGCTGTCGGCGTGGATGCGGCCGCGCAGCGAGTCCCCCGCCGGCTTGGCCGAGAAGAGCGTGATCGACACGGGATAGTCGACGCTGGCGTCGAGGATCGATCTGCCACCGCGGACGAGCGTCGCGTCCATCGCCGCGCGATCGAGTGCGTAGCGGCCCGACACGCGCATCGCCTCCGCGGAGAGCCCGCCCACCTTCAGCGAGTCCGCGACACCGGAGAGCGCCAGCGTCGGCGCGGCCCGCGTGCCCGCGAGGTCGAGCGCGAATCCGAGCCGGCCGGCGATCGGCGTCTTCAGCTGCGCCAGCACGCCGAGGTCGGCGAGCGGCACGCGCTCGGCGCGGAAGTGTCCCCGGACGGGCGCGCCCGTCGGGATGTCGGCCGAGCCCGCGAGCCGCGCGCTCCCGTTGCCGAGGAGCACCGTGTCCACCGTCATTCCGGACGGCGTGTTCCGCACGCGCATCGGCAGCTGAAGCGCCCAGCGCGACTTCCCGATCGCCACGTCGAGCGTGTCGAGGCGCACGTCGGTGCTGTCGCCCACCGCCGCATACTCGCCACTGGCCCGCAGCGCGGTGCCGTTCCCCGCGCGCCCCGTCGCCGAGAACAGCGCCCGCCCCTTGTCGAGCAGCCGCGCGACGAGCGTCGCCGCCTCGACCCGCAGCCCTCCCGCGGTGACGGTGTCGGCCTGCAGCGACACCGTCCCCGTCGCCCGGCCCTTCAGCTGCTGCACCGCGACGGTGCCGCGCACGCCGCGCGCGCGCTGTGCCCGCGCCAGCAGGTCGCGTCCCTCGAGCGTGCCGCTCACGTCGAGCGAATCGAGCCAGCCGCGGACGACGAGTCGCGAGCGCAGCGTGCCGGTGAGCGAGTCGAGGAGGGCGCGGGACGCGCTGTCGCTCCCCGCCGCTCGCGCGGCGGCGAGGTAGCGCCGCAGTCCGCCGAGCGAGTCCACTGCCACCGTGACGACGAGCGAGTCGTCCGTGGCCGGCCGGGTGAGCCCGAGCGTGCCGCGGGCGACGAGCGTGCCGAGCTGGCCATCGAGCCGCAGCGTGTCGACGCGCATGATTCCCGATTCGAACTGCGCGCGCGCCACGCCGCCGGCGTACTGCACACCGTCCACCTCGGAGCGGTCGAGCTGCACACCGAGCGAGCCGGTGAGGTTGGACAGCAGGTCGCCCGTCAGGTCCACCGTGTAGCTGCCCGCGAGGCGCGACGGCGGCGTCGTCCGTCCGACGAGGGCGGCCGCGTCGAGGTTCTCGAACGTGCCCGTCCCGCGCGCGCCGAACCCGCCGATGGAGTCGGCGTCCGCCGCACCGGCATACGTGAGCCGCCCCGCCGCGCCGGTGAGATCGGCCGCGACCTCGAGCGCGGGCGCGGTGCCGCGCACCGTGAGCGGACCGACGAACGTCCCGCGCAGCGGCAGCAGCGGATACGATCGCCCGAGGGTGGTGAACGACAGCGGCTGCGCCTGGAGCGAGAGGTCGTAGGCCATGAACTTCTCGCCGTACGTGATCCGCCCGCCCCCCGTCATCCGGGTCGGCTCGGCCGGCCCGTCGGTGTGCGTGAGGCTCGCGTTCGAGACACGCACGTCGAGCCACGACGAGTCGAGCACCGCGCTGCCGCTCACGATCCCCGTCACACGCGGGAACGCCGGGTAGATCGCCACGAGCGTGCGCAGGTCGAGCCGCTCGGTCTGCGCCGTGAACCGCCGGAACGTCGTGAACGCCGGGAAGAGGATGTCGAGCTCACCGCGCCCCTTGAGCTTCGACTCCGCGCCCGGCACGTGTTTGTCGCGGAAGGTGACGTCCGCCTCGTCCACGTAGAAGCGCGTCAGCGGACCGCCGCGCGCGTTGATGGTGCCCCAGATCGTCCCCTGCCAGTCCGCGGGGAACGGCTTGCCGTTCAGCGCCCGCAGCAGATCGAAGTCCACCGGATCGGCGCGCAGCTTCACGTCGTGCACCGCGAGCACCGGACCACCCACCTCGAACGTCATGTCGCCCAGCAGCCGCGACTTCGTGGTGCGGACGTCCATCCGGGTGATCGCGTAGTCGAGCTTCTTCAGGTCGCGCTCGTTCTTGATGTCGAGGATCATCGTGCCGCCGCCGGTGCGCGGCAGCGTCGGATAGACCCAGGCGACGTCGTCGAGCGTGACCGAGTCGCCCCAGATGCGCAGCGCGTATCGCACGGGGAGATCGCTCCCCCAGGTGATCTTCCCCGCCGCACGGCCCGTCGAGGCGGGGAGATCCCAGTGCGACGCGTCGATCCACACCGAGTCGCCGAGCTGGCGCACCGATGCCCGCACGTTGCGCCACTTGAAGGGCGGCGTGCTCTCGACGGCGTGCAGCGTGTCGACGAGGAACAGCCGTCCGGAGCTGTCCGGGTCGGCGATCCGCATGTGCGACACCGCGGCGTACGCGTTCGTCCAGCGATAGGTCTGCGCGAAGCCGCCGCGCACGCGCCGGATCTCGTGGTCCTTCCGCGCGAGGTTCGCGCGCACGGTGCTGTCGCGCTTCGCGCCGCGCAGCGTGTCGGACGGCGTCCACGGCATCGTGAGCCGCACCTGCACATTCCGAAGATGCACCGAGTCGATCACGACGAAGTCGCCGAAGCCGCGCTCGGGGCCCTTCGGCCGGTCCGGGCCCGAGCGCTTGAACATCCGCTTGAAGTTCCAGGTGAAGTCGCCGTTCTGGCGCAGCACGAGGTGCGGACGTTCGACGTCCACCCGCCGCAGATGGATCCGGCGGTCCACCAGATCGCGCGGGTCGTAGACCACGCGAATCCGTCCCGTCGCCGCGAACAGCGAGTCCTGATCGTCGCGGAGCTCCACCGAATCGATCTGCAGCCCGGTGAGGAAGTTCCCCGTCACGCGGCCGAGGTGCACCCGCCCCTTCACGGCGCGCGCGAGCTGCGCTTCGACCGTCCCGCGCATCCACTCGCGACCGTAGTCGGAGCGCGTCACGAACAGCCCGGTGCCCACCACGATCGTCCCGAGCATCACGAGCACGCCCAGGCTGACGATCGCGATGAAGCGACGCCGGGTCATCCGGGGGACGGGCTGATCAGAAATCGGGACCGATGGAGAAGGTGAACGTCAGCCGGCTGAAGAACGTGTTCTTCTGCGGCGGCGAGTAGGTGGAGGGACAGCTGCTGCCGGAGAGCTGCTCGAACTCCCCGTTCTCGAGCTTCACGGCCGGGATGCGATTGCCGGGGCTCACACAATAGAGTGGCGCGAACCCCTGCGCGTTGGGCGCCTTGTCGAAGAAGATCGCCCCCGCCGGCCGCGGGTAGGGGTTGTACCCCACGTTGGCCTGGAAGGGCCCCACCGGAGTGAAGACCCGCATCCCCACGCCCGGCGTCCAACGCAGCCCTTTCAGGAAGAAGGTGGACAGCGCGGGCGTTCGCGTGCCGAACGTCCGGCCGCGCTGCCACACGCTCCCGCCGTCCAGGAACGCGGTGTACTGGATCAGCTCCGGATAGAAGAAGCTCCGGAAGCGCAGCTCGAGGTTGGCGACGATCAGCGAATTGCCCCCCACGGGCACGACGCGGCGGAACCGG
>DASTSX010000175.1:0-6892 GCA_035760455.1 Gemmatimonadaceae bacterium
ACCCAGGCCCCCGAGCTTCTGCGCCTCGTCCACCTCGCCGATCTGCACCTGGGATACCGCCAGTATCAGCGGCTGACTCCGCGTGGGATCAATCAACGCGAAGCGGACGTTGCGCTGTCGTTCACGCGGGCGATCGACAAGATCATCGAGCTCGATCCGGAGCTCGTGCTCATCGCCGGCGACGTGTTCCATCAGGTCCGCCCGACGAACACGGCGATCCTCCACGCCTACATCCAGCTCGCCCGGCTGCGCGCTGCTCTGCCGCGCACAGAGGTCGTGATGATCGCGGGAAACCACGACACGCCGCGCGCCGCGGAGACGGGGTGCATTCTCCGCCTGTTCGTGCCGATCGGCGTCCACGTCGCCGAGGCGGAGCCGCGCGCGCTCGAATTCCCGGCGCTCGACCTGTCGCTCCTCGCCGTGTCGGACAACCAGCACCAGCGCCCCAAGCTCGTGCCGTCCGGCTCGCGGCGGTGGAACGTCCTCACGCTGCACGGCGAGGTCGAGGGGATGCTCGGGCCGTTCGCCGCCACCCACGAGATGGCCACGCAGGAGATTCCGCAGGAGGAGCTGCACGGCTCGGCGTGGGACTACATCGCGCTCGGCCACTACCACGTCTACCGCCGGCTGGCGCCGAACCAGTTCTACAGCGGCTCGCTCGACTACACGAGCACCAACACGTGGGGCGAGCGCATCGAGGAAGAGATGGCGGGCGTGCCGGGCAAGGGGATCATCGAGCACGATCTCGCCACCGGGACGCACACCTTCCATCAACTCCCGCCGTCGCGCGACTTCGTCGATCTGCCCATGGTGTCGGCGCGCGGGCTGACGACGGAGGAGGTGAACTCGCGCATCATCGAGGTGGTCGAGTCCTGTCCCGGCGGCATCGACGACAAGATCGTCCGCCTGGTCGTGCGCGACCTGCCGCGCCACATCACGCGGCAGCTCGACCACAAGCAGCTGCGGGAGTTCCGCCGCCGCGCGCTGCACTTTCATCTCGACACGCGCCGGCCGGAGATCATCCGCTCCGTCGGCCACGGCGCGCCCGGACGGCGGCCGTCGCTCGCCGACTTCGTGCGCGACAAACTCCGCGAGCGGATGGTCCCCGCCGACGTGGACCGCGACGCGCTGGTCGAGCTGGGGCTGCGCTACCTGAAGGACGCCGAGGATCGCGACAGCCCCTCCGCCGCGATCCCGCCGGGGATCGGTGCGTAGATGCGGCTCAACAGCCTTCGCCTCACGAACTTCCGGCAGCACTGCGACACCTTCGTCACCTTCGACACCGGGCTGACGGGGATCATCGGGGCGAACGGGTCAGGCAAGTCCACGCTGCTCGAGGCGATCGCGTGGGCGTTGTACGGCCAGGACGCGGCGCGCGGGAAGAAGGAGACGCTGCGCTCGCTCCGCGCCGGCCCGAACGCGCGCGTGAAGGTGGAGCTCGACTTCGAGCTCGGCGGACACCGCTACCGCGTCGAGCGCGGGCTGACCACGGCGGAGCTGTACCTCGACGGCTCCGACGCGCCGATCGCGAACTCGCTCACCGGGGTGACGGATCTCCTGCGCCGCCGGCTCGGCATGAGCCGCGAGGAGTTCTTCAACACCTACTTCACGGGGCAGAAGGAGCTCGACGTGATGGCGGCGATGGCGCCGTCGGAGCGGGCGCAGTTCCTCTCGCGCGTGCTCGGTTACGAGCGGCTCCGCACGGCGCAGCGGCTCGTGCGCGAGCGCGCGCGGCTGCTCGCCGCCGAAGCGGCGGGGGTGCGCGCGACGATGCCCGACGCGGGCGGCATCGACCGGCTGCACGCCGACGCGAGCGAGCGGCTCGCCCGCGCGAACGCGCGGGCGCGGGACAGTGGCGCGCGCCGTGACCGCGCCGGCGCCGTGCTGGCCGACATCGTCCCGCGCTGGCTCGCCGCCCAGCGCGAGCGCGAGCAGCTCCAGGAGGCGCTCTCCGAGCTGCGCGTGGCCGAGAGCGAGGCGGCAGCCTACTCGCGCGACGCCGACCGCATCGGCCGCGAGCTGGCCGAGGTCCAGTCGGCCGAGACGGAGCTGCAGCGGCTGGCCGAGGAGCTCGCGCCGCTCGCCGCGCTCAGCGACGAGCTGGTGCGGCTCGACCGGATGGCGAGTGAGGAAGGCCGGCGGCGGACGCTGCTCGACACCGAGCGCGCGCTCGAGGACGAGGTGCGCGGCCTGCGCGAGCGGCGCTCGCGCATCGAGTCGGCGCCCGCGCTCGAGGAAGAGGTGACGCTCGAGCTGGAGCAGAAGCGCGCCATGCTCGAGCTGGTGGAGGGAGAGCTCGAGGCGAAGCGCACGGAGTGGGTGCGCGACCGGCAGGAGGCGGAGACGAAGCGCCGCGCCCTGCTCGACCAGTACGCCGAGGCGCGCGAGCATCGCGAGCAGCTCGTGAAGGCCGGCGAGGACGGCGAGTGCCCGACGTGCGAGCGGCCGCTCCACGATCACTACCGCACGGTGCTCGACCGCCTCGACGAGCAGATCGAAGCGCTCGTCGCCGACGGGAAGTATTTCAAGTCCCGCCTCGAGCAGCTCGAGGAGATGCCGGTCGAGGTGCGAGAGCTCGACGAGCGCCGGCGCGCCGCGTTCGACGACGTGAGCAAGCTGGAGCGCCGCCTCGCGAAAGTGCAGCTCGCGGTGCAGGAGCTCGCGCAGGTGACGCGCGACCTCCACGCGAAGGACGTGCGGTTCCAGCAGGTGCGGCGCGAGCGCGAGGAGATCCCGAGCGGCTACGACGCGGTGCGTCACGCCCAGGCGCGGCGCGAGCTGGAGCGGTTGCGCCCACTCGACGCGCGCGCGACGCGGCTCGCGGCGCAGCTCGAGCGGCGCGCGGCGCTCGAATCGGAGCGCGATCGCGCCGCGGCCGGTCTCGCCGCGGCCCAGGGTCGCGCGGCGTCGCTGTCGGCCCGCCGCGATCTGCTCTCCTTCTCCGAGCAGAGCTACGCCGAGCTGCGCGCGCGCCACGACGGGGCCGCCGCCGAGCTGCGAGCCGCCGAGCTCGACGCCGTCGCCGCCGCGGGCGAGGCGGCCGGCGCGCAGCAGGCGCTCGCGCGCGCCGAGCAGATGCGCGAGGAGCTCCAGCGCGCCCGCCGCCAGCTCGAGCTGCTCGAGCGCCAGAAGCGCCTCCACGACGAGCTCGATCGCGCCTACACCGATCTGCGCACCGATCTCAACGTGCAGCTGCGCCCCGAGATGAGCGAGCTCGCGAGCGCGTTCCTCACCGAGCTCACCGACGCCCGCTACGACGAGCTGGAGCTCGACGACAGCTACAACCTCACGGTGATCGAGGACGGCGTCCCGAAGCCGGTGATCTCCGGCGGCGAGGAGGACATCGCGAACCTCTGCCTGCGGCTCGCCATTTCACAGATGATCGCCGAACGGGCGGGGCAGAGCTTCTCGCTGCTGATCCTCGACGAGGTGTTCGGCTCGCTCGACGAAGCGCGGCGCCAGAACGTCGTCGAGCTGCTGCGCGGCTTGCAGGACCGCTTCGAGCAGGTCATCCTCATCACGCACATCGAGCAGGTGCGCGAGGGGCTCGACCGCGTGATCAACGTGCGCTACGACGAGGAGACGGGGATGTCCGTCGTCACGCAGTCCGACCCGAGCGGCGTCGACGGCACGGCGCAGCTCGCGGGCGCGGGCGCGGAGGAGTGATGGCGAGCGCGCGCAGCTGGCGGCCGATCGCGCAGATCGAGGGCCCGTACGCCGCGAAGCTCGAGGAGATCCCGGCGCTCAACGTCGTGTTCAGCGACGCGTTCACGGAGCGCTATCGCCGCGACGGGATGGTCGGCGTGCGCGTGCCCCACCTGAATCCGGCCGTCTGGCGCTACGCGATCGAGGACGCGGCGGGCGGCGCGATGGTCTGGCGCGACGCGCGCGGCGAGATCGCGGCGTTCAACATGGTGCACCGCTCGGGTGTCGAGGGATGGATGGGCCCTCTCGCCGTGCGCACCGAGTATCAGGGGAGCGGCGTGGGCAAGGAGGTCGTCGAACAGGGGATCGCGTGGCTGAAGCGCGAGGGCGCGTCGGTCATCGGCCTCGAGACGATGCCGCGCACGATGGACAACATCGGCTTCTACTCGGCGCTCGGCTTCGTCCCCGGGCGCCTCACGATCACGCTGACGCTCGACGCCGTGGCGGCCGATCGCGGGCCCGAGCTGCTCGGCCGCCTTGGCGTCCGCGATCGCGAGGACGCGCTCGCCGAGGCGCGCATGCTCGTCGACCGGCTGGCGCCCGGCTACGACTTCACGCGCGAGCTCGAGCTCACCGAGTCGCTCGCGCTCGGAGACACCGTGCTCGTGCGCGAGGGGGCCCGGATCGTCGGGCTCGCCCTCTGTCACACCGCGCCGCTCGTCGAAGGGCGCACGCGTGAGGAGCTGCGCGTCCTCAAGCTCGCGCTCGCGGATCAGTCGGCGCTGGACGCGATGCTGCGCGCGCTGTGCGACTTCGCCAAGCGGAGCGGCACGCGCCGCGTCGCGCTTCGCGTGCAGGGAGAGTACCCGGGCATGTACCGGACGATGGTCGCGGCCGGGGGCCGCGTCCGGTGGACCGACCTCCGCATGTCGCTCGCCGGATACGAGGAGCGAAAGGGCGGCGACGGGGTGGTGCTCTCCAACTGGGAGATCTGAGCGCTGCGCAGAGTGGCGCCATGGGCGCGTCGCTCCGCCGTGACGCGGTGGTGACGCTCGGGGCGGATGCCGCGGTGCCCAGGCGGCCGAGGCTCGTCGTGGCCATGGTGCTGGGGCTGGTGGCGGGCGACTTCGCACGCGATGCGGCGGCGAGGACCGGCGTTCCGCCCGACCTGCTGCAGTTCTGGTACGCCGCGCGCGTGCTCCTCCAGGGCGGAGACCCGTACGCCGTCATCGGACCCGGGCTCGCGTTCGACTATCCGTACCCGCTCGTGTATCCCCTGCACGCCGCGGTCGCGTTCCTGCCGCTCGCGACGCTCCCGGCCGCGTGGGCGCACGCCGTCGTGATGGGGCTGGGCGTCTTCGCCTTCTCGTGGGCGTTGATGGAGCACGGCTCGGCGCCGCTCGTGGCGCTGCTCTCCGTCTGCGTGTGGCACGCCGTGGGCGTCGGGCAGTGGTCGCCGCTGCTCGCCGCGTCGATCGTCGTTCCGCCGCTCGCGTTCCTGCTCGCCGTCAAGCCGACGATCGGTCTCGCGCTCTGGGTCGCCCGTCCATCCTGGTGGGCCGTCGTCGGGGCGGCGGTACTCACCGCGGCGGCCTTCGCGCTCGATCCGCAGTGGGTTGGGCAGTGGAGAGACGCCGTGGACCGGGCGGTGGCGCAGGCGAGGCACACCTTTCCGTATCGCGCACCTGTCGTGATGCCGGGCGGAGTCCTCATCCTTGCGGCGCTCGCGCGCTGGCGTCGAATGGACGCGCGGCTGCTCGTCGCTCTCGCGTGCGTGCCACACACGACGCTTCCCTACGAGATGGTGCCGCTGTTCCTCATCCCCAGAGGCTGGGTGCAGTGTGTCTCGCTCGTCGCCGCGAGCATGGCGATGTGGTGGCTGGTCAGCCTCAGCCTTCCGCATCCGGACTTCTACGCCACCGTGCTCGATTACACGCGCACGGCGGTCCCGCTGATGTATCTCCCGTGCACGCTGATGGTGCTCCGCCGGGCGAACGAGGGCCCGCTGCCCGTCTGGCTGGAACGGCGCCTCGCCACGGCACCCGCGTGGCTCCGTGGGCGCTCGGCGGGGCAGAGCGCCTGAGGCGCGACAGCGCGGGTCCGTAGGGTCCGGTTCGGAGCGCCGGAAGTGTCTTGCGCGATCGCTCGGTTCTTCGCAGCATGGAGGCAGCGCTAGTCGCGTCCCGCCACGTCTCCTCAGCTCCGGGAAACGTTTGCCAAGCAAGCGCGTCTATTGTTCGCTCCCGCCCGAGACGCATTCGGCGCTCTCGGTAGACGCCTGCGCGCCTTCGGTCAGATGACTCGCCGGCCGCGAGACGGGAGCAGCCGGTTCCCACGAACGGCGCACCTCCGAGACGAGGCGATGGAGCACATCCAGCATCTCACGACGACGTGGCTGCGCCCGCCCGCAACGCGGGCAGTCGCGCGGCCGCAGCAGGGGGCACCACGCGAGCTGCCGTCGCGCGACAGCATCCGCAGGCTGGCCGAGCTGCACCACCGTCAGCTCCAGCAGGCGAAGCAGCGCACGGGCAGCAACCACGAGATGCTGCGGGCGCAGACCGAGGCGCTCCGCCAGTTCACGCGCGAGTTCCCCGCGGAGCAGTCGGACACGTTCATGAACATGTACACCGAGGAGAGCAGCGCGGTGGAGCGCGAGTGGATGGCGAAGCAGACCACCTATCAGGTGCAGGAGCCACTCAGCGCGACGCTCGTGAACACGCTCACCTTCCTGGTGACGCTGCTCGCCGTCGTCGTGGCGATCTACTACGTCGTCTGACGGTCGGCCACGCCGTGCTCTCGCGCCTCCGCTTCCGATACGGCCGCTGGCGGCGCGTCCGTGACGCCTCGCGCGGACTCGGCGCTCCGACCGCGGCCGAGCGCGGGCTGATCGACGAGCTTCGCGCGGGCTGCCGGGCGCTGCCCGTCGAGGACGCGAGCGGCGCCACGCCGAACGAGAGGGACTGGGCGACGGCGATGCATCGGCTCCGCCACCTCGTCCTGCACGCCGATCCGCGCGCGTTCCTGCGCTGGGACGTGATCATCGAGCGCATGGCCGTCCGCCACTCGCCGCTCACGTCGATCGAGCTCGCCGCGCTGCAGGGGCGCGCCGATTGGGAATCGCGCTGGCGGCGTGCGATCCGCGAGTGCGAGGCTGGGCGTCCCTTCCGCTACGCCGCGTGGCCCGAGAGCAGCGAGCCGTTGATCCAGACGGCGTACACGCTCTCGCGCCTCGAGACGCTCGCCGGCC
>DASTSX010000176.1:0-6214 GCA_035760455.1 Gemmatimonadaceae bacterium
GCGAGCGGGAACCAGAAGAACGCGAGGGAGTTGATGCTGCGCGGCACCATGAACGCCAGCAGGATTCCCGTGCCGAGTCCCGCCAGGAACACCACGATCGCGCGCCGGTTGCCGATCAGCTTCGCGAGACCGCCCGCCGAGAAGTTGCCGACGATCGCCATCGCGTTGAGCACGAAGAACGACGCGGAGACGATGCGCGTGACCTCGCCCGGATCGGTGCCGGCGTCGACGAGCAGGCGCCGCAGGTGCTGCGATTGCCAGAACTGGAACAGCCACCACCCCGACAGTGCGAGCGCGCACGTGGTCGTCGTCCGCAGCGTGATCGGCGCGACGCTGCCGCGGAACAGGTCCCGCGCGCCCGGGCGTGCCGCGGCGCTCTCGTGCTCGCGCTGCCACGTCTCCGGCTCGGGGACGTGGCGCCGGATCCAGAAGACGAGGAACGCCGGCAGCACGCCGACGAGGAACACGTAGCGCTCGGAGCCCGGAGGCAACACCAGCGAGAGCAAGCCGACGGTGAGTGCCGCACCGAGGATGCCGAGGTTCACGCCGGTCTGGAGCATCGCGGCGATCCACGGGCGCCACGCCTTCGGCCACGTCTCCGCGAGGAGCGATGCACCGACCGCCCATTCTCCACCGATCCCCAGCGCCGCGATGAAGCGGAATAGCATGAGCTGCCACCAGTTCTGCGCGAACGCGCACAGTCCCGTGCAGATCGCGTAGGTCAGGATCGTCAGCGACAGCGCGCGGCTGCGTCCGAGGATGTCGCCCAGCCGCCCGAAGAAGGAGCCGCCGAGCGCCCATCCCAGCAGAAACGCCGCCTGGATGTACGCGCTCTTCTCCTTCACCCCCGGGTCGGCGTTGCTCACGGCGCCGATGAGCTGCAGCACCACCGGAGCGGCGACGAGCGTGTAGAGGTGCATGTCGAGCCCGTCGAACAGCCACCCGAGCCATGCCGCCGTGCCGGACCGCCACTGCCGCGGCGTGAGCTCGCTCAGGCGCGTCGCGTCTCGCGGCGCGCCGTCTTCGCCGGCGAGGTCGCTCTCGATGTCGGTCTGACGCGCTCGCTCGAGCCGCACGGGATCTCCTGGGACGCTGCGTCCAGCCGCTCCGCGGACGGGCCAATGATGCGCCGGGGGCCGGTGCGCGCAAGGCGACGCGCGGGTGTTTCGTCCGACCGGCATTCGCGCGGTCCCGCGCATACGTGCCGGCCGGTGCACCGTTCGTGCATGGCGACCGTCCTCCGCGCCCGCGCCCTCTGGAAGAGCTACGCCGCCGGTGTCACCGGGTGTTGGGCGCGCGCGTGGGTGCTGCGCGGCGCGAGCCTCGACGTCGAGCGGGGGGAGTGCGTCGCGGTGCTCGGCGCCGCTGGCGCCGGCACGACGACGCTGATCCACTGCCTCGCCGGACTGCGCCGCCTCGATGCCGGCACGATCGAGAGCGATCTGGCGCCGCAGCTCGTGGAGCCGAGCCATCTCGACGGCGACCATCCGCGCGGCGATCGCATCCTCCTGCTGGACGACGATGCACGCAGTCGCCGCAGGCCTCGCCTCGTGCGCGAAGAGATTGCGACCGGGACGACGATCATCGTCGCGACGCACGAGCTCGCGCGCGTGCGCACCGTCGCCGACCGTGTCCTTCTCCTCCACCACGGCCGCCTGCTACCGCTCCATCACCTCACCCGCGCCCGCCGCGTCGCCGAGCGAGCGGATGAAGCGCATCGATGACCAGTCGCCCACCACCGCACCGCACGAACCCCCATCCCACTCACTCACTCACTGCTTCTTGTACGCGTGCACCAGCACGTCCTGGAACTGCCCCTTCGTGATCGGCGTGTACACCTGCGCGGAGGTGAGCTGATAGCCGAACCCGTGCCCCTCGAGGATCGCGAGGCACTCCGACAGGTTGTCCACGGTCGGGCTCATGTGGTGATGGAACTCGATCACCATCTGCCGGATCTGGCCGATCGCCCCGGCGGCGACGAGGTCCCGGAGCACCGGAAGCTCGCTGCCTTCCACGTCGAGCTTGAGGAAGTCCACCGGTGTCGTCACGTACTGCGAGAGTCGAACGGCGGGAACGCGCACCGTCTCGCCGGCCATGCGTTCGCGGAACACGCTCATCACGGCGGAGCCCGGGTGGTCGGGGTCGTGAAACAGCTCGAGCGTGCCGTCGGACTCGGCCAACGCCGCGTTGTGCAGCGTCACGTCACGCAGATCGTTGGCGCGAATCGTCTCCTCGATCGCCGCGCACGCCCAGGGCGCCGGCTCGAACGCCGTGATCCGCGCGTCGGGATACAGTGCCTTGAAGAAGAGGATCGCCATCCCGATGTTGCTCCCGCAGTCGAGGATCACGGGGCGCGGGTTGTCCGTCGTGAACCAGTACTCACGCTCGGCGAACACCTCGCGGTACAGGTAGCGCATCCACTCGGCTTCCAGGTAGCGCATTCGGAAGCCCGCCACGTCGGCCCAGCCAGGGCCGGCGGGATCGCGCCGACGCAGCAGATCGTGCATCGCGTGCGCGCGGTAGGTACGGCCAGCCGCGGCGCGCCGCGCCCCGAGCGCGGCGAACGAGCCGAAGCGTCGGTAGCGGATCGCGTGGTCGAGGAGGGCGCGTCCGAGGGTCATGCGGCGAGAGAGTGTGAGTTGGTGAGTTGGATAGGGAGTTGGTTGGTCGGTTGATTGGTCCGTTGAACCGCGACCGGCCACGAAATCTCTCGGGAGGGGCTCCGCGCCGGTTCGTGGCCTGTGCCGTTCAACTCACTCCAGAACCGACCGACGAGCCCGCGATCCAACTCACCAACTCACCGCCTTTCGGACTATTCAGCCTTTCCCGGCGCAACGTTGACCCTGCCGCACCGGGCCGTCTACCTTGCGCCGATGCACTCCTTCGCTCTCGTGCTGCTGCAGAGCGGCCGTCCCCGCTCCCTGCGCGATTGGAGGCTGCGCGGCTTCGACTACCTGATCGACGTCGGCATCGACATCGCGGGGGTGCTCGCCGGCGCGTTCGTGCTCTGGCTGCTGATCCGCCTCGTCGCGCAGCGAATCGAGAAGTGGGGTGACGACGGCCGTCCCGAGCTGCTCACGGCGCGGGAGCAGCGCGCCAAGACGTCGGCTCGGCTGTTCCGCAACGTCGGTCGAGCGGTACTCGTCGTGGTCACCGTCCTGCTCGTCCTCGGGCAGCTCGGCTTCAACATCGCGCCGCTGCTCGCGAGCGCCGGCGTCGTCGGCCTTGCCGTCTCCTTCGGCTCGCAGAGCCTGGTGCGCGACTTCGTCACCGGGTTCTTTCTCCAGCTCGAGCACCAGTTCGCGCTCGGCGACGTCGTGCGCATCGGCACGTTCGAGGGGACCGTGGAGAACGTCACCCTTCGCCTCGTGTACCTGCGCGACGCGTCGGGCGCACTGCACATCATCCCGAATGGGCAGATCACGCAGGTCACCAACCTCACGCGCGCGTGGGGACGCGTCGCGATCGACGTGGAGGTGGCGTGGCGCGACGCCGATCGTGCCGAGCAGGCAGTGACACAGGCGGCGGCCGCGCTCGGGAAGGATCCGGCGTGGGCGGACGCCCTGCTCGACCCACCGCGCGTGACGGGCATCGAGAAGATCGGCGGGGGGGCCATCACCCTGCGGACCATCGCCCGGGTCGACCCCTACCGGCGCGACGACGTCGCGCGCGATCTGCGGTTGCGGATCAAGCGGTCGCTCGACGAGGCGGGGATCGCCACCTTCGTCCCGCCGGCGCTTCCCATCGCATAAGTTTCCAGCCTCGGCGTCGCCGAGCGTCCCGATCCGCGTCCGACATGTCCGACTTCCGCCTGTACAACACGCTGACCCGACGGGTCGAGCCCTTCGCCCCCGCTGACGGACGAACGGTGCGGATGTACACGTGCGGGCCGACGGTCTACAACCCCGCGCATCTCGGGAACTTCCGCACCTTCCTGCTCGGCGACCTCACGCGGCGCGTGTTCAAGCTGCGCGGCTGGCAGGTGCACCAGGTCATGAACCTGACCGACGTCGACGACAAGATCATCAAGCGCGCGCTGGAGCAGGGGAAGACGATCAGCGCGGTGACGGCACCCGTCGTCGAGATCTTCCATCAGGACCGCGAGTACCTCCGCATCCAGCCGGCGGAGAACTACCCCATGGCCACCGACTTCATCCCGCAGATGATCGCGCTCGTCGAGCGGCTCATCGCGCGCGGGGTGGCGTATCAGGCCGAGGACGGTTCGGTGTACTTCGCGATCGACAAGTTCCCGGGCTACGGCCGGCTTTCGCGGATCGACACGCGCGAGATCCGCGCCGGAGCACGCGTGCTCCAGGACGATTATACGAAGGAGAACGCGCAGGACTTCGCCTTGTGGAAGGCGGCCAAGCCGGAGGAGGAGCCGTCGGGCGCCGTCTGGGACTCGCCGTGGGGCCGCGGCCGGCCGGGCTGGCATCTCGAGTGCTCGGCGATGGCGATGGACCTCCTCGGGGAGACCCTCGACCTCCACTCCGGCGGGATCGACCTCGTCTTTCCGCATCATGAGGACGAGATCGCTCAGAGCGAGGCGGCTACCGGCAAGCCGTTCGCCCGGTGCTGGAGCCACGGCGCCTTCCTCCTCACCGACGGGACCAAGATGGCGAAGCGCGTCGGCAACGTGTTGACCGTGCAGGGGCTTCGGGAGGCGGGCGTATCGGCGGCCGCGCTTCGGCACTTCGTGTTCAACACGCACTACCGCAAGGAGTTGAACCTCTCGGACGACGCGCTGGAAGCCTCGCTGCAGGGGGTGCGGCGGGTGGGCGACTTCCACGACCGCCTCTACGACCCGGCGACCCTCTCGCTCGGGGGAACGGCCGAGTTGTCGGCT
Source organism: Gemmatimonadaceae bacterium (assembly GCA_035760455.1). Taxonomy (GTDB): domain Bacteria; phylum Gemmatimonadota; class Gemmatimonadetes; order Gemmatimonadales; family Gemmatimonadaceae; genus AG11. The sequence goes on from DASTSX010000176.1 coordinate 4,847, forward strand.
GCAGCGGACGAGGCGGTGGCGGCGGCGGACGCCGCGCTGTTCGACGACCTCAACGGTCCGGAGGCGCTCGCGGCGTTGTTCAATCTCATCCGGCGGGCGAACGCCGAGCTCGACCGTAGGGGCGGCGACCGTGAGTCGGTGGAGCGTGCTCGAGCGGCGTTCGAGCGGATCAACGGCGTGCTGGACGTGGTGCCCGAGCGGACCGGCGTGGAGCCCTCGCTGGCGTCGTGGATCGAGGAGCGGATCGGTGCGCGGCGCGCGGCGCGGGCGCGCCGCGATTTCGCCGAGGCGGACCGCATTCGCGCCGAGCTGACCGGGCGTGGCGTGACGATCGAGGACGCCGGCGCGGAGACGAGGTGGAAGCTCACGTGAGCGACGTAAGTTCGCGTCGGGCGTTCGCTTGACTGCCTCTCCCCGTCCGACTATCCTACGAGTCTCGCGCAAAAAGGGCCGTCTGCTGACGTAGCTCAATTGGCAGAGCACCCGATTTGTAATCGGGCGGTTGCGAGTTCGATTCTCGCCGTCAGCTCTGCCAGGTCGCTCGACGCTCGCGCAGCGCCGGCGCGTGAGACGATCGGGTGGGGTACCCAAGTGGCCAACGGGATCAGACTGTAAATCTGACGGCGCAAGCCTTCGAAGGTTCGAATCCTTCCCCCACCATGCGCCGCGAGCAACGTGCGCGGTGAATCGGGGCGGTACGACGCGGGAGTAGCTCAGCTGGTAGAGCGCAAGCCTTCCAAGCTTGATGTCGCGGGTTCGAGCCCCGTCTCCCGCTCTTCGCAGGTCGGTACGATTGCGAAGCATGATGTGAAACGCAGCACCGAAGTACGGCAGGCAGGATCGCTCGCGTAGCTCAGTTGGTAGAGCACACCCTTGGTAAGGGTGAGGTCACCGGTTCAATCCCGGTCGCGAGCTCTGACGCTGAATCACGGATGCCGCTGGGGGCCGAGGGTGCCTCCGGGGGCTGCCGGCTGTCCAACCCTTTCTCGTTTCGAGCATCTCGGTATGGCCAAGGCAAAGTTCGAGCGCACGAAGCCGCACGTGAACGTCGGCACGATCGGACACGTCGATCACGGGAAGACGACCCTGACGGCGGCGATCACGACCATCCAGGCGGCCAAGGGGCTCGCGCAGGTGGTGGCGTTCGACCAGATCGACAAGGCGCCGGAAGAGCGCGAGCGTGGCATCACGATCGCGACCGCCCACGTGGAGTACGAGTCGGCGGCCCGCCACTACGCGCACGTCGACTGCCCGGGCCACGCGGACTACGTGAAGAACATGATCACGGGCGCGGCGCAGATGGACGGCGCGATCCTCGTCGTGTCCGCCGCGGACGGCCCGATGCCGCAGACGCGCGAGCACATCCTG
>DASTSX010000177.1:0-14670 GCA_035760455.1 Gemmatimonadaceae bacterium
CGCATTCGTGGGGGCATTCGCTCGGTCCACGTACGTCCGTGGTACCGAGTACAAAGTACGGCAGTGTCCTTCTCGGCGATGTAGATTCCCTGTCAGCCTGGCGACAATGCTCGCCAGTGGCTCCGTCCTCCACCGCCGCCCTGGCCGGGTCCCACGGCGGCACCGAGAGACAACTCGCAATGACCTCACTCGATTCGTTCGGCAGCCGCGCGACGCTCGACGTCGCGGGCAAATCGTACACGATCTACAGGCTCGACGCGCTCGCCAAGGCGTCGAACGGGAACAGCGATCGGCTCCCGTTCAGCCTCAAGATTCTCCTCGAGAACCTGCTTCGGAACGAGGACGGCGCGTTCGTGAAGCGCGCCGACGTGGAGACGATGGCCAACTGGGACGTGAAGGCGAGAAAGGAGAAGGAGATCGCCTTCCGGACCGCGCGCGTGCTGCTGCAGGACTTCACCGGGGTCCCCGCCGTCGTGGATCTCGCCGCCATGCGCGATGCCCTCGCGCGGCTGGGCGGCGATCCGCAGCGCATCAACCCGCTGCAGCCGGTCGATCTCGTGATCGACCACTCCGTGCAGGTGGACGAGTACGGCACCGACGCGGCGTTCCTCATCAACACGGACCTCGAGTTCGAGCGCAACGTCGAGCGCTACGTGTTCCTGCGCTGGGGACAGGATGCGTTCAAGAACTTCCGCGTCGTCCCGCCGGGCACCGGCATCTGCCATCAGGTCAACCTCGAGTACCTCGGCAAGGCGGTGTTCGTGAACGCGGAAACGGGCGAGGCGTACTGCGACTCGCTCGTCGGCACCGACTCGCACACGACCATGATCAACGGACTCGGCGTGCTGGGTTGGGGCGTCGGCGGCATCGAGGCGGAAGCGGCGATGCTCGGCCAGCCGGTGTCGATGCTCATTCCCGAGGTCGTCGGCTTCAAGCTCTTCGGCAAGCTTCCGCCCGGCGCGACGGCGACCGATCTCGTGCTCACCGTGACCGAGATGCTGCGCAAGAAGAAGGTCGTCGGGAAGTTCGTGGAGTTCTACGGGAGCGGGCTCTCGTCGCTCAGCCTGGCGGATCGCGCGACGATCGCCAACATGGCGCCCGAGTACGGCGCGACGATGGGCTTCTTCCCCATCGACGCCGAGACGTTGAAGTATCTCCGCCTCTCGGGCCGCAGCGAGGACCACGTCGCGCTCGTCGAGGCGTACACGAAGGCACAGGGTCTCTTCCGGACCGACGAGACCCCCGACCCGGTATTCACCGACACGCTCGAGCTCGACCTCGCCTCGGTCGAGCCGAGCCTCGCCGGCCCGCGCCGCCCGCAGGACCGCGTGCCGCTCAAGCACGCCAAGCAGATGTATCACGACTCGCTGAAGACCGACCTCGAGAAGGCGGGCACCCTCGCCGGCGTCGCCGTGCAGCAGAAGGCGACCGCGGTGAGCGCGTCGCCCGAGCTGTCGAAGGCGCTGATGGTCGCGGACACCGAGGGCGCCGGACAGCCGCAGCACGAGCACGGCGGCGTGAAGTGCAACTACAAGGGGCAGACGTTCACCCTCCGGCATGGGGCCGTCGTCATCGCCGCGATCACGAGCTGCACGAACACGTCGAACCCGGGCGTGATGCTCGCCGCCGGGCTGCTGGCGCGCAACGCCGCACAGAAGGGTCTGAGCGTCAAGCCGTGGGTGAAGACGTCGCTCGCACCCGGCTCCAAGGTCGTGACGGACTACTTCAACGCCGCCGGCGTGACCAAGTACCTCGACCAGCTCGGCTTCAACCTCGTCGGCTACGGCTGCACGACCTGCATCGGCAACTCCGGTCCGCTCCCCGACGAGATCGCGTCGGCGATCGAGCAGGGGAAGCTGTTCGTCGCCAGCGTGCTCTCGGGGAACCGCAACTTCGAGGGGCGCGTCAATCCGCTCACCCGCTACAACTACCTCGCCTCGCCGCCCCTCGTCGTCGCGTACGCGCTCGCGGGGCGAATGGATCTCGACCTCACGCGCGAGCCGATCGGCATCGGCACCGACGGCCCGGTGTTCCTGCGCGACATCTGGCCGTCGCCGCAGGAGGTGCAGGACGAGATCATTCGCAGCGTGAAGAAGGACTTCTTCACGCATCAGTACGCGGACGTGTTCAAGGGCGACGCGCACTGGCAGGGACTGAACGTCCCCAGCGGCGAGACGTACGCGTGGCAGGACGACTCGACGTACGTGAAGAACCCCCCGTACTTCGAAGGGATGACGATGAGCCCGCCCGGCGTGAGGCCGATCACCGGCGCGAAGGCGCTGGCCATGCTCGGCGACTCGATCACGACCGACCACATCTCCCCCGCCGGCAACATCCCGGCGGCGAGCCCCGCCGGGAAGTGGCTGCTCGAGCACGGCGTGCAGCGCAAGGACTTCAACTCGTACGGCGCCCGCCGCGGCAATCACGAGGTGATGATGCGCGGCACGTTCGCGAACATCCGCCTCCGCAACGAGATGGTGCCGGGCACCGAGGGCGGCTGGACGACGACGGCGCCCGGCGGCGCGCCGGTGTTCATCTACGACGCGGCGATGGAGTACCAGGCGGCAGGAACGCCGCTCGTCATCGTCGCGGGCAAGGAGTACGGCACCGGCTCGTCGCGCGACTGGGCCGCCAAGGGCACCGTGCTGCTCGGCGTGCGCGCGGTGATCGCCGAGAGCTTCGAGCGCATCCACCGCTCGAACCTCGTCGGCATGGGCGTCCTCCCGCTCGAGTTCACGAACGGCGAGACACGCCAGTCGCTCGGCCTCACCGGCTTCGAGACCTACGACATCGAGGGACTCGGCGACGACCTCGCGCCGCGCTCGACGCTCACGGTGCGCGCGACGCCCCCCGACGGCGCGGCGAAGTCGTTCGCCGTGCTCTGCCGGATCGACACCCCGGAGGAGCTGAACTACTACAAGAACGGCGGGATCCTGCCGTACGTTCTGAGATCGTTGGCGAGGAAGACGTCGTAGGAACGGCCACTGAGGTACCCGGTACCACGGACGTAGCACGTACCGGTACCAGCTGGACGCTCCCGGAGATCCGGTCGGCCTCCCTGCTCATTGAGGTGCGGATCCCTCGACTGGGCTCGGGATGACGTCGACCGCCAGTGTCGCGGTCATCCCGAGCGAGCGCAGCGAGTCGAGGGATCTGCACCGAGGAGACTTCCGGGGAGCCTCCCGGCGGTACCGCGCACTGCGTACGTAGCAGTTCGGAATTCTGAGCTCAGGCGCCTGAGCTCAGAATTCCGTATCGAACATCCGATTGTGATGCCTCGCCTCGGTCGCGGCCTCGATCTGCTCCAGCAGATCGCGCTCGATCCCGCGTACGTCGAGCGGCTCGAGCATCCGGTGCAGCTCGGGATCGTCGCTCACGCGGTGCCCCATGCGGGTGTACAGGCCCGCTACGAGCTGCAGCGTCTTCGTCACCTCCTGCTCGACGCGCAGGCTGACCTGGAGCCCGAGCTCCTCGCGCAGCTCGGCGATCGCGGACTCGCGCTGCTGGGCCATCAGGACGAAGATCGAGAGAAAGATCGCCTCGAGCGACACGACCATCGTCAGCAGGCCGAAGGGGAACGGATCGAACGCCGGCACGGGGAACAGCCCGCTGTTCCAGATGATCCACGCGCTGAACCACAGGGCGTGCACGACGAGGAACGGCGTCGAGCCCGCGATCGTGTTGAGCCGGTCGACGTTCCGCTCCAATGGGCTGCGATGCGCGGCGTGCTGTGCCTTGATCGCGCCGATCGCCAGGTTCGCGACCGTGCGGCGCTTACGCCGCTCGTGCGCGGCGTCCGGCTTGGCCTTCCGTGCTTCGGTCGCGTCGTCGCTCATCCTCCTCCCTCGCCCGGTGAAGTGCGTGACTCTCCTGAGGTCGTCACGCCGCGCACACGTTCGCGCGCCGAACGCCACCATGCAAGAAACGGCACCGCCCACGCCATCATCGGCGTGGGCGGTGTCGTAGGGGGAACAACGTGCTGCCTGCTCCTGGTCTCGTCGCGGCCGGCCCGCTGGGCCGGCCCCGCGCTACCGCTCGACGTCGACCGTGTGGCCGATGATGCCGCCGAGGATACCGCCAGCCGCGGCGCCGATCAGGCCGCCCTTGACCTTGTCACGGCTCGTCGCCGCTCCGATCACCGCGCCGGCGACCGCACCGATGGCCGCGTCGCGCTTCGTGTGCCGGATCGGCTCGCGCCGCGCCGGTGCCGGGTAGTACGTCCCCGAAGAGCTGCTGCGCCGCGCCGTCGTCCGAGCGGGGGCACGGTACACCGGGGCCGGGCTGTACACCGGCTGCGGCGGACCGTAGTACGGGGAGCGCGCCATCGCGTTGTACTGCTGCGCACCGTACATCCCGTACTGCGCCTCCATCGGCGACACGAACTGCTGCGCCTGGTAAGGCTGCGCTTGTGCCGCGAGCGCCAGGTCATTCTTCAGCGCGTCGTCGGAACGCGCGTCGTTGCCGCGGCTGCAGGCCCCGAGCAGGGCGAGTCCGGCCAGCGACAGAGTCATTCCAAGTTTGCGCATCGAATCCTCCGTGGCATGTGCGTTTCTCATCTGGCCCATGACAAGGCAGGCTCCAGGCCAGCGTTGGCACCCCCGGGAAGGCCTCTAGGCGACCTCGCGGCGCGGCTCAGCCCGCGAGGCGTCCGTACGGTTGGATCGCCGCGTCCACTTTTTCGTACACCGCTCCCCCGGCGCCCGGATTGCGGTAGGTGATGCCCGTTCGCATACTGCCGCCGCCTCGTGCACATGGAGAGGACATAGATGGTGAAAAGCAGTCTTCCACTCGCGCTCGCCTCACTGCTCATGACGGCCTCGGCCGCCCGTGCGCAGCAGCCGACGCCAACCGCCGCTCCCATGCCGGAGGTCGGCGCGCTGGCACCGGATTTCGCCATCCGCGGCGCCACGCGCTACGGCGTGCTCAGGGATTCGGTCCGCCTCTCGGACTTCCGGGGCAAGACGGTCGTGCTCGCCTTCTTCTACAGGGCGCGGACCAAGGGCTGAACGGTCCAAATGGAGGCGTACCGTGATCAGTACGCCAAGCTGTTCAACGGTGGTCGCAACGTCGTCGTCCTCGCCGTGAGCGCTGACGCCGATACCGCGCTCGCCTCGTGGGCGCGCGACCTCCAGACGCCGGTACTGTTCGGCAGCGACGTCGGAAACGCGGTGGGCCGCCGGTATGGCGCACCGCGCGGCAGCTCTCGCAACCTCTTCGTGGTCGACTCCGCGGGTCGCATCGCGAAGCGCATGACTCCGTTCAACGAGCTCGCCCAGACGTCGTACGACGAGCTCGAGGCCGCCGTCAAACGGACGCTTCCCCCGAACTGACTTCGCTTCCCCGGTGATCGACCGCGCGCTGGACGAAGGGCTCGACGAAGGGTCCGCTGCCTCGCTGCGCGGTCGGGCACTGCTCGTGGATCTCTACGATGCGGCGGTGGCCGGCGCCGACCCGGGACCCGTCACGGTCGAGGCGCTGCGCGGTCTCGACGTGGAGTCAGACCAGCGACTCTGGCTCTTCGCCTTCGGCAAGGCGGCACATCCGATGGCGTCGGCCGCCGTGTCCAGCCTCGCGCGCGACGGGCACCCGATCGCCGCCGGCGTCGTCGTGGCGCCCGAGCCGCAGCCGTCTCCCCATCCGTCGATCACGGCCCTCGTCGGCGACCACCCGGTTCCCGGACGCCGGTCGCTCGCTGCCGCCCAGCGCATCGGCGAGCTCGCCGCCGGCGTGCGGGGCGACGACGTCGCGCTCGTGCTCATCAGCGGCGGCGCCACGAGCCTCATCGGTGCGCCCCTCCGCGGGATGCCCGAGGCGGACCTCGTGCACCTCTACGATCTGCTGCTCGGCTCCGGCCTCGACATCCGTGAGATGAACGCCGTGCGAAAGCGGTTCGCCCGGTGGGGCGCGGGTCGCCTCGCCGTCGCGCTGGCGCCCGCCCGCACGCACGCGCTGCTCATCAGCGACGTCGAGAGCGACGATCCCGCCGACATCGCGTCCGGGCCCTGCACCCCCGATCCCAATTCCGTGCACGACGTGATCGCCATCCTCGAGCGCACGGGCCTGTACGGCCGCGTCGCGCCCTCGATGCGCGAGTACCTCGTCGGCGTCGCCGGCGGCGCGATCGCCGAGACGCCCCGACCCACGCATCCCGCCTTCGCGCACGTGACGACGCGCATCATCGGCAGCAATCGGCTGTCCACCGAGGCGGCGGCGCGCCGCGCGGCGACGCGCTCCATCCCCGTGATGAACCACGGCAGCGTGCTCTCCGGCGAGGCGGCGACGTGCGGCGCTGCGCTCGCGGCGTCGCTGCTCGATCGCGCGCGCGACGGATGGCGCGGCTGCGTGATCTGGGGCGGCGAGACCACGGTGCATCTCGACGCACCCGCGTCCGCCGAGGACGCGCGTCCCGTCGGCGTCCCGCTCGGTGGGCGCTGTCAGGAGCTCGCGCTCGCCGCGTCGCGCGTCCTCGCCGAGGGCGGCGACGCGGCGCGGCGCATCACGCTGCTCGCGGCGGGCACCGATGGCCGCGACGGCCCCACCGACGCTGCGGGCGCGTTCGCCGATGCCACCGTGTGGGACGCGATTCGCGCGAGCGGTCGCGCGCCCGAGCGCGCGCTCGCGCGCCACGAGTCCTACGCGGCGCTCGATGCCGTCGGCGCGCTGCACCGGCGCGGACACACGGGAACAAATGTGAGGGATGTGGTGATTGCAGTGCTCGAATAGCGCCGCCGGCACGCGTCTTCCCCGTGGCGCTAGCTTTCGGCCTGACCCCGTCGCCACGAGTCGCTCATGACCACCCGTCCGTTCACCGTCGGCATCATCCAGGACTCCGCTTCGGCGGACGCTGCCGAGACCCTCGAGGCGAGCGTGGGCCGCGTGCGCGAGGCCGCCGCGCGCGGCGCGCAGATCATCTGCCTCAAGGAGCTCTTCAACGCGCCGTACTTCTGCAAGTCGCAGAAGAGCGAGCGCTTCGACTTCGCCGAGCCCATCCCGGGCCCGACGACCGACGTCATGCAGAAGCTCGCGAAGGAGCTCGAGGTCGTGCTCGTCGTGCCCATCTTCGAGCGCCAGGCGCGCGGCGTCTACCGGAATTCGGCCGCGATCATCGACGCCGACGGCTCGCTGCTCGGCGTCTATCGGAAGATGCACATCCCCGACGATCCGCTGTTCAACGAGAAGTACTACTTCGTCCCCGGGGACGCCGCGCACGACGACCGCATCGACAAGATCGGCGAGGTAGCGAAGCAGGCGAGCGGCTTCCGCGTCTGGCGCACCCGCTACGCGAGCATCGGCGTGCTGATCTGCTGGGACCAGTGGTATCCCGAGGCGGCGCGCATCACGAGCCTGCTCGGCGCCGACATCCTGTTCTATCCCACGGCGATCGGCTGGCATCCGTCGGAGAAGTCGGAGTTCGGCAAGGCGCAGCAGGACGCCTGGCGCACGATCCAGCGCTCGCACGCCATCGCCAACGGCGTGTTCGTCGCGTCGCCCAACCGCGTCGGCCACGAAGAGGAGCCCGGGACCGACGGCATCGAGTTCTTCGGTCACTCGTTCATCGCGGACCCCTTCGGGCGCATCCTCGTCGAAGCGGGCCAGGGCGAGGAGATCCTCACCGCCGTCTGCGACCCGAAGCTGATCGAAGACACCCGCCGCAACTGGCCGTTCCTGCGCGACCGGCGGATCGATGCATACGCCCCGATCTTGTCGAGGTATCTGGGCGCCTGAGCGGGCGGTGAGTTGGTGAGTCGAATCGGGGGCTCGTTGGTCGGTTTCTGCGTGAGCTGAACGGCAAACGCCACGAACCGGTCTGGAGAGCCCTGGATGGAGCGTTCACACTGGTACGTGGCCGGTGCAGTTCAACACACCAAGCAACCGACCGACCAACTCGCGATCCAATTCACCAACTCACCGTCGGAATGCCTCGCTACACCTTCCCCGCAGAGTGGTCTCCTCACCAGGCCACCTGGATCGCCTGGCCGCACCACGAGCCGGACTGGCCGGGAAAGCTCGGACCGATTCCCTGGGTGTATGCAGAGATCGCGCGCGTGCTCGCGCAGCACGAGCGCGTCGAGATTCTCTGTCACGACGCCGAGGTGAAGACGGCGTGCGAGGAGCACCTGCGCTCGCACGGCGTGACGAGCAACGTGCGCACGCACGTCGTGCCGAACGATCGCGTCTGGCTGCGCGACTCGGCGCCCACCTTCGTCCACGACGAGTCGGGGCGCGTGCAGCTCGCGAATTGGGCGTTCAACGCGTGGGCGAAGTATCCCAACTTCGCGCGCGACGCCGAGGTGGGCCGCGCGATCGCGCGGATCTCCAAGCTCCCCCGTGTCGAGCCGGTTCGCCCGGACACGGGTGAGCGGCTCGTGCTCGAGGGCGGCGGGATCGAGACCGACGGGGAGGGCACGCTCCTCGTCACCGAGGAGTGGCTCCTCTCGGACGAACAGGTGCGCAACCCGGGACTCGACCGCGCGGGCTACGAGCGTGCCTTCCGCGACTGGCTCGGGATCCGCGAGACGATCTGGCTCGGCGAAGGGTGCGTCGGCGACGACACGCACGGCCACGTGGACGACATCGCGCGCTTCGTCGCGCCCGGCGTGATCGTTCTCGCCTACGAGGAGGACCCCGCCGACGACGAGAACCATCGCCGCTCGGTGGACAACATGCGCCGGCTCGAGCTGGCCGGCGCGGCGCGCGGGACGCTGAAGGTGGTCAGGCTCCCCTTCCCCCGCGCCGTCACGATGAACGGCGAGCGCCTCCCGGCGAGCTATGCGAACTTCTACATCGCCAACGGAGTTGTGCTGGTGCCGACGTTCAACGACCGCAACGACCGGATCGCGCTCAACGCGATCGCCGAGCTGATGCCCAACCGGCACGTCGTCGGCATCCATGCGGTGGATCTCGTCTGGGGCTTCGGGACGCTGCACTGCCTGACCCAGCAGCAGCCCGTGAAGCGGTGAGTTGGTGAGTTGGATCGGGGGCTCGTTGGAGCGGTGAGTTGGTGAGTTGGATCGGGGGCTCGTTGGTCGGTTGTCGAGTTAGGGACAGCACACCGCATGAACCGCGGAGCCCACTCGACGAACTCTCCAGGCTGGTTCGTGGCCATTCGTGGTTCAACGCACCAATCGACCGGCCAACCAGCTCGCCATCCAACTCACCAACTCACGCGGCGGAGCGCCGCCCGGCCGAGGAGCCGAGAGAGCGGTTCGCTCCTTGCACCCCACAGGTGCGCCATGAAGATCACGCTGCTTGCCGACGACGCGATCCGGCTCGAGCCGGTCGCCGGCCCGATGACGATCGAGGCGCCGAGCGCGGACGTGACGTACTCGCCGTTCCACATGCTCGGGACTTCGCTCGCGACCTGCACCTTCTCGGTGATCCAGTCGTGGGCCACCCACGCCAAGCTCCCGGTCGACGACCTCGTGATCGACGTGCGCTGGACGTTCGGCGAGAACCCGCACCGGGTGAGCGACATCGCGGTGACGTTCGAGTGGCCCTCGCTGCCGCCCAACCGCGTCGCGGCGGCGCGGCGCGTCGCCGAGCTGTGCACGGTGCACGCGACGCTGCACCACCCGCCGCACGTCACCATCGAGCCGGCGGCGAGCCACGTCGCGCCCACGGCGCCCCAGCCCGCGGGGACGGCGGCGTGACAGTGCCCGTCGTCCGCTTCACGATCGCCGGCCAGGAGGCGGAGGTCCTGCCCAGTCTCGGCCGACCCTACACGGTCGTATTCGACGGCGACTGCAAGGTGTGCACGCGGCTGTCCAAGGTGCTGATGAAGTGGGACCGCGAGAGGCAGCTCGAGGTGGTCCCCTCGCAGCAGCCCGGCGTGACCGCGCGCTTCCCCTGGATTCCCGCGCGCGCCTACGTCGAGGCGCTGCAGCTCGTCGCCGCCGACGGCACCACGTGGCAGGGAGCCACCGCGATCGAGAAGCTTCTCGACGTCCTGCCCAAGGGACGGCTGCTCGGGTGGATCTTCAAGATCCCCTTCGCCCGCACGCTCGCCGACCGCTTCTACCGCTGGTTCGCGCGCAACCGCTATAAGATGGGCTGCGGCGCCCACTGCCAGTCGCGACCGCTCGATGTGATCTGGGCGGAGGCCGAAAAGGCCTCGTGAGTTGGCGGGTTGGATCGGGGGGTATCCAACTCACGAATTCACTGGTTCGCTGATCTTCTCCGCGTTCTCGCTGCGCTTCATCCGCAGCGCGATCTCCTCGCACCAGCGCTCGATCGCCGCGGCTTCGTCGTCGTCCAGCGCGACGCTCTCCTGCTCCACGTCGTCGGGGGCCGTGCCGCCGCTGATCTGCACCACCTTCTCGACCACGTGCGACCAGGTGTGGTTCTGCAGCCGGTCGCCGAGCGCGCGCATCGCGATGAAGTCGATCACGTTCGCCGGGCGGTCGTAGACCTCGATCTGGAAGCGGATGGCGCTGCCGCGGGGCTCGCAGAGGAATCGCACCGCGCCCGCCAGCGGATGGCCCTCGAGCGTCAGCAGTGTCACGCGCCGCGGCTCCACTGCCGCAACGCGCACCTGGACGTGGCCGCGCATCGGCAGCGCGAGCGTCAGCGTCTCGCCCTCGTCGATCACGTCCGTCGTCCGTGGCTCCGCCTTCGCGTCGACGAACACCGGCGTCACGTCGTCGAAGTGCGTCCGGAAGAGCTCGAACAGCGTCTCGGGCGAGTGCTTCGACCCGACGATGTCCGCCCAGAATCGCTTGCGCTTCAAGGTCCCGACGCCCTGCGACGGCAGCTGCTCGGGTTGCAGCTCGGCGAGCTTCGCGAGGCCGACGTCGAGCGGCGTCGGCGTGATGCCGAGCAGCTCGAGCCCGTTCCGCCCGCCCTCCGGAATCGTGTTTCCCTCACGGAGCATCTGTAGCTCGGCGTCGTTGAGCGAGATCTTCCAGCCGACCATCGACACCGCCTTCGCGCCGAGCGAGGCGAGCATCTCCGGCACCGGGATGCTCTGCACGTCACGCCCCGTGATGCGGCTCAGGCGCTCGTGCAGATCGTTCTGGCACGTCACCTCTCCGCCGGCGATGTCGAGCGCCTGCCCGCCGAGATCGTCGCGCTCGACCACCGTCGCGAGTGCTTCGGCCAGATCCTCCCACCAGATCGGCTGGAAGGTCTGATCGCCTGAGCCGATCGTCGGCACGATCGGCGTCACGCCGCGCACGAGTCGCAGCATCACCGAGATCTGCCCGTCCCCCGGACCGTACACGTTTCCCGGTCGGACGATCGTCCAGTTGCCGACGAAGCGCTCGACGATGCGCTCGGCCTCGCGCTTCGACCGATGGTAGTCCGACTCCCCCTCCAGGGCGCCGAGCGAGGAGACGAACACGAACCGGTGCACCCCGGCCCGCTCGGCTTCGGCGATCATGTTCGCCGTGCCTTCGACGTTCACGCGGCGGAACGTCACCTTCGGCGGCGCCTCGTCGACGATCCCCGCGACGTGCAGCACCGCGTCGCACGTCTCCGCCGCGCAGCGGATCGAGGCCACGTCGGAGACGTCGCCGACGATCGGCGTGACCCCACTCGGCCATTGCCGCGCGTCCTCGTTCGCGTGGCGGGACAGGAGCCGGACCGTGTGCCCGCGCTTGAGCAGCTCGGTGACCGCGCCCACCCCCACTACGCCGCTCCCACCCGTTACGAGAATCTGCATGGCTCCTCGGCCAACACGTGTCACGACCTCGCGGACATGACCTGTTTGGCAGGGCGAGTGCCAGCGCCCCCGCTTCCGGCGCGCGCCGCGCGGATCAGCTCGTCACTGCCGGCAGGTCGCGTTCGGGTCCGGCTTGGGCTTGTCCACGACGGGCCGCTGCGGGAGATCGGCCACCCGCCGGGTGAGGTTGAGGACCAGGCGCCCGATCCGAGCCATGTGCGCATAGTCGATGTACTGCGCCTCGTCCGTCGGCTGGTGATAGTCGCCGTGCAGTCCGGTCGTCATGAATACCACCGGAATGCCGTAGCGCGCGTAGTTGTAGTGATCGCTCCGGCAGTAGATGTTCTCCGGGTGCCCGTTCGCGTCGAGCGTGTAGTCGAAGCTGAACGGCATCGGCTCGCGCTTGTTCACCGCCTCCACGAGGTCGCCCAGCTCGGTCGAGAGCCGGCGAGAGCCGACGAGCTGCAGGTAGCGGTCGCCCCCCGCGCCGAGATCCGCCGCGCCCCCGCGCCCGACCATGTCGAGATTGACCTGCGCCACGATGGAATCGCGCGGCACCGTCGGATTGTCGGTGAAGTGGCGCGACCCGAGGAGTCCCTTCTCCTCGGCAGTGTGCCACACGAACAGGATCGAGCGCTTCGGCCTCGCCGCAGAGCGCGCGAGCGCCTGCGCCACCTCCAGCACCACCATGGAGCCCGAGGCGTCGTCGTCGGCGCCGTTGTTGATCGAGTCGCGGCGCACCGGCCGCACCTTGCGCACCGAGTCGAGGTTCACGCGGATCGCCGCCACGCGGGCCTGCACCGCCTGCCGGGCCTCGGCGCTCAACGGCGCACCCGTCGGATTCTCTGTCGCGAGATACCGCTGCGCCGCGAACAGGTGCAGCGAGTCGTGATCGACGGGCCCGGTCACGCGGTAGCCCACGTGATCGCTGTGCGCGCCGATCGCCACGTACTGGTGGCGCAGCGTCCGGTCGGAGCCGGTCAGCACGGCGACGACGTTGCGCGTCGGCGCGGCCCGCTCGACGAATCGCAGGTTGCCCTGCACGCTGCCGCCCGTGGTCCCCACCGCCATCCCCTCCAGCGGCGCGCCGAGGAGACGCTCCGCGGCGCTCGCGCTCATCGCCAGCGTGACGAGTGCGTTTGCCGCTCCGGGCGCGGGGGGAAGGGTGAGCGTGGGGGCATGACCCGTGGCCAGCGTGTTCGCATTCAGGTCTCCCGTGCCGACCAGCGCGACCGTCGCCGCGCCCGCCATCCTGTTCGTTGGCCCGATGCGGGACAGGGAGCCGGTCGGGTTCCGTACGATGACGAACTTGCCTTGCGCCTGTTCGGCGGTGATCGCGTTCACGGTGTCGCCGAGCACGCCGCCGTAGACGACCTGCGACCCGTCGATCGGCCGCGGCAGCGCGCCGCGGAACGGGATCACCACGAAATCCTTGTACGCGGCGAGCGTCGCGCCCCTGGAGACGATGGTCGTCTGCGAGTCCAGCGTGCGCGAGATGAACGGCACGTTCTGGAAGTACGTGCCGTTCTCCCCCGCCGGTTTGAGCCCGAGCCGCCGCAGCTCGGCCGCGATGTACGCCGTGCCCTTCATCCCGCCGGGATAGCCCGCCTCGCGCCCCTGCATGGAGTCGTCGGCGAACAGATAGACCCGCGTCATGAGGTCGTTCTCGCTGATGGCCGGCGTCGTCGGCTGCGGCCGCCGCTTCAGGGGAAGCTGCCGCCCGCGACCGGACGCGGTCGCGGCCTGAGCGTCGAGCACGGAGGGGACGATCACGAGAGCGCCGAGCAGCAGCGCCGAGCGGAGCGACATCACGGATTCCTCGGGCGAGAGTTTGACCAGACGATGGAGTATGCTCGGCGGTGCGGCACGCCGGAATCCCGCCGTGTCGATCGCCGGCTGGTCGGATATCTTCACCGAGTCAGCCTCGTTCGTCCCTTTCCCCGACCTGCATGCGCATCGAAACGCTCGCGGTCCGCGCCGGCCACGCGGTCGACCCGTCGACCGGCGCGGTGACGCCGCCCATCCACCTCAGCACGACCTTCGAGCGCGAGCGCGACGGCGGCTACCGGCAGGGGCACGTCTATTCCCGCACGTCGAATCCGGGCCGGCAGTCGCTGGAAACGGCGCTCGCGCAGCTCGAGGGTGGTGCCTCGGCGATCGCCTTCTCATCCGGCCTCGCCGCCACGCACGCGGTCTTCCAGGCGCTCGGGCCGGGCGATCACGTGCTGCTCCCCGAGGACGCGTACTACGGCACACTGCGCCTGGCGCGCGAGGTGTTCGCGCCGTGGGGGCTCGAGGCCGACGCATGCGACATGAGCGACCTCGCCGCCGTGGAGCGCCTGCTCCGGCCGACGACGAAGGTGCTGTGGGTCGAGACGCCGTCCAATCCCCTGCTGCGCATCGTCGACATCGCGGCGCTGGCGGAGCTCGCGCACCGGGTCGGCGCACGCTGCGTCGTGGACAACACGTGGGCGACGCCGCTCCTCCAGCGGCCGTTCGGGCTCGGCGCCGACGTCGTCATGCACTCCACGACCAAGTACCTCGGCGGACACAGTGATCTGATCGGCGGCGCCCTCGTGTGTCGCCTCGACGACGACCATGCCGCGCGACTGCGGATGCTGCAGGGGCTCGGCGGCGCCGTGCCCTCGCCCTTCGACTGCTGGCTGCTCATGCGCGGCATCCGATCGCTCCCCTGGCGCATGCGCGGTCACTGCGAGAACGCCGCGATCGTCGCGCGCTTCCTCGCCAGCCATCCGGCAATCGAGGCGGTGCACTATCCCGGCCTCGAGTCGCATCCCGGCCACGCCATCGCCGCGCGTCAGATGGGCGACTTCGGCGGCATGCTCAGCATCCAGCTCCGCGGCGGCGAGGAGGCCGCGCTCGCGCTGCTCGAGGGCGGTGCGTCGGCGATCGCCTTCTCGTCCGGCCTTGCCGCGACGCACGCGATCTTCCAGGCGCTCGGGCCGGGCGATCACGTGCTCCTCCCCGAGGACGCGTACTACGGCACGCTC
>DASTSX010000178.1:0-4424 GCA_035760455.1 Gemmatimonadaceae bacterium
ACATGCGAGACCCCGCCCCTTGGCCGCGTCTCACCGATGCTGACGCGCGCAGGATTGCCCAGCGGATCGTGCGCGAAGTCAGGCGGCCTCCCGACCCGGACAATCGCGACGCTTCGTCGCCCGCGCTCGGCAGTCACAGCCAGACGGACCCCGACGAGGATCGCATCGAGCGCGCACTGATCGAGATGGGCGCAGTCTCGCCGGACCAGACGGCGGTCGCCACGCGCGAGCTGGACCAGCTCGACCGCTAGCTGTAATTGACAGAGAGGTTGTTCACAGGTCGTAGCAGCTGAAAGTTGGGGTTGTCGAGTCCACTCAACCGGCAACCGCCAGAGGACCTGTGAACAACCACACCCGAGGTGGGGGGCAGTTCGTCCACCACAAGAATGCCCGGTTGACCTACGCGCGGCGAGAGGAACTCGTCCGACGCGCGAGTATCCCCGGGGCGAACGTGAGCGCGCTGGCGCGCGCGGCGGGCGTCTCGCGGCAGACGGTCCACAAGTGGTGCCAGCGCTATCGCGCGGAAGGCAGCGCGGGGCTCCGCGACCGCTCCTCGCGGCCGCACCACTCGCCGCGGCAGCTGCCGCGCCATCAGCGCCGGCAGATCGCCCGCCAGCGCCGCCGCCGCTGGAGCTCGCTCCGGATCGCGCAGCGCTACGGGCTCCCCGTCTCCACCGTGGTGGCCGTCCAGCGGCGGCTCGGGCTGAACCGGCTCGGGCGCCTCGAGCCGCCACGGCCCTGCGTGCGCTACGAGCATCGGCGGCCGGGCGCGCTCGTGCACCTCGACACGAAGAAGCTCGGCCGGATCGGGCGCATCGGGCACCGCATCCACGGCGATCGCCGCCGGCACGCGCGCGGCGGCGGCTGGGAGTACACGCACGTCGCCCTCGACGCCTGCACGCGCCTGAGCTACGCCGAGGTGCTCGCCGACGAGACCGGCGTCACGGCGGCGGGCTTTCTCATCCGGGCGCTCGCCTGGTTCCAGGCCCAGGGCATTCGCGTGCGGCGGCTCCTCACGGATAACGGCAGCTGCTACCGCAGTGCGACCCTCGCCGCCGTGGTCCGCGCCCACGGGCTCGCGCACCGCTTCACGCGCCCCTATCGGCCGCAGACCAACGGCAAGGCCGAACGGTTCATTCGCACGCTGCTCACCGAGTGGGCCTACGCCCAGGCGTACCGCACGTCTGCGTTCCGCACGGCCGCGCTCCACCGCTACCTTCACTTCTCCAACACGCTCCGGCGCCACAGCGCGCTCGGCTACCGCACCCCAGCTCAACGCCTCGCCGATCGCCTGTGAACAACCTCTTCATCAATTACAGCTAGCGAGCGTTCGCCTCACGGCGCGGAGCGCGCGTACATGCCGACGACCACGCCCGTGAAGTTCGCGCCGGCCCCGCCCGCGCCCTTGGTGCTCAGGATCTTGCCGTCCGCGTTCTCCAGCACGGGGATCCACCGGTCGCGCTGAGTCGCGAACGAGAATCCGTAGCGATCGTTGTCGGCCTCGATCCGCAGGTACACCCGCGCCCCGCCTCGGGCCGCGAACGGCTTCGAGGCGACGACCGTCGGCGTGTCGGTCGGCCCCGCGCGCCGCTCCACCTGCACGACCGGCTTGCCGTCGGCGAGCGTCACGGTCATCGCGTAGAAGAAGTTCTCGCTCTGGAAGGCGACGAGCCCCGCTCGGTCGCCGGCGCGCGCCGGCGCGAAGCGCATCGCCGTCGTGAACGTCGCGCGCAGGTGCTGCTGCCGCCGACCCACGAACGACGGCTGGCCCTTGTGCGCGACGTCGTCCGGACGCGCTCGCAGCGTGAGCGCGCCGCCTCTGAGCTCCCACCACCGTTCACGCGGTGTGCGCAGCATCATCCAGTAGGGGGCGAGCGTGGCCCCATCGAATTCCTCGCGCACCCTGAAGTTGCCGTGCGTGGGGATCGCCGGCGCCGGCTGCGCGGGCAGTTTCGGCCGCGGCAGGGCGTAGCGCACCGGCTCGCGTCCACCGACGAAGGTCGGCCAGCCGTCCTTCCACTCGAGCGGCATCAGGAAGGTCTCGCGCCCGGTGTTGTAGTAGTCGTCGTCGTACGGCCGCGTGGCGAGGAAGATCCCCCACCATTCGCCGTTCTGCGTCTGGAGGAAGTCGGCGTGCCCCGCCGACGTGACCGGAAACGGCCGCGCCGCGTCGAGGTGGCGCTGCGTGAGGATCGGGTTGATCGGCGCGGGCGCAGCCACGTAGGGCCCGAGGACGTTGTCGCTGCGAAAGACCACCTGGCGATGATCGACGGCCGTCCCCCCTTCGGCGCAGCTCAGGTAGTACTTCCCGTCGATCTTGTAGATGTGCGGCCCCTCGATCCAGATCGGCTTCTGGGCGATGTCCACGCCGGCATTGATGATTTGCGTCGCCGGCCCTTTCACGCGCTTCGCCGCGACGTCGAACTCGCGGATCCAGATCGCCCGGTGGCCCTGATACGTGGAGCCTCCGGTCGGTTCGTCGTTGTTGATCACGTACGCCTTGCCGTCGTCGTCGAAGAAGATCGACGGATCGATCCCGCCCACCTCGGGAATCCACACCGGGTTCGACCACGGACCCGCGGGGTTCGTCGCCGTGACGAGGAAGTTGCCCCCGCAATCGACGCAGGTGTTGAGGACGTAGAACGTCCCGGCGTGGTACTCGATGGTCGGCGCGAACACGCCGCGCGACATCCCGAGCGAGTCGAACGTCAGCTGCTCGGGACGGTGGATCACGTTCCCGATCTGCGTCCAGTTGACGAGGTCGCGGCTCCGGAAGATCGGGATGCCCGGGAAGTACGCGAACGTCGACGAGATGAGGTAGTAATCGTTGCCGGCGCGCGTGAGGCTCGGGTCGGGATGGAAGCCGGCGAGGATCGGGTTGAGATACTGGCCCCGCGCCGCCCGGTGGACCTGGTAGACGGAGTCCCGCCCGCTGTACTCGAACCAGTCGAAGCGCGCGAGCGGGGCCGCACGCGGTGCGCGATCCGTGCGCGCCGATTGCGCCGCGGCCGTGGTCGGGAGCGTGAGGAGCAGTGCGAGGAGCGGGGCGAACGTGCGCATTGGGCCTCCGGCGGCGTGGACGGTGGTGTCTTCGACGAACGTCGGTACCGGGCGAAGTCGCCGCAAGATGGCGCGATGCGAACGACGAAATACGGATGTGAAGGCTGATCGACCTGGGCCGCGGACGGACGCGGGTGGCCCATGCCGATCACGCTGAGGTTGCCGCTGAGGACTCAGCGCACGCGCTTGCGGCCGCGGCTCGTCCGTCGTGAATCGCGGAGATGGTCGATCAGTGCACGCAGCGCGGGCGAGGCATGCCGCCGCTGCGGGTAGAACAGGTAGTAGCCGGGGAACGGCTCGCAGAACTTCTCGAGCACCGGCACGAGCTCCCCGCGGCCGATCTCCTCGCGCACCTGGTGCTCGTAAACGATGGCGAGCCCGAGTCCCTCGCGCGCGAGCCGGATGTTGACCGCCGAGTCGGTCGAGAGCACGCGGGCGCGCACGGCGACGACGATCTCGCGCCCTTCCTCCGTGAATTCCCAGCGATAGGCGGGCGCCCCCGCGCCTGGATGCCAGTTCAGACAGTCGTGCTTCACGAGATCGCGCGGGTGCCGCGGCTTCGGGTGCGTCGCGAAGTACGCCGGGGCCCCGACGACGGTCATCCGGATGTCGCCCGTGACCGGGACGGCGATCATGTCGCGGTCGATCACCTCGCCGATCTGGATACCGGCATCGAAGCCGTCGGCGACGATGTCGCCGACGGCGTCGCTCACCACGAGGTCGAGCGTGACCTGCGGGTGCGCGGCGAGAAAGCCGGCGAGCAGCGGGCCGCCGAGCACCGCGTCGGCCGCGGTGCCGACGACCAGCCGCAAGGAGCCGCGCGGCTCGTCGCTCAGCTCGCCCACGGCGGCGACGGCGGACTCGACCTCCTCGACTGCCGGCCGGACGGCGGAGTACAGCCGCTCTCCGGCCTCCGAGAGACTCACGCTGCGCGTCGTTCGGTGCACGAGCGGAACCCCGAGACGCGCCTCGAGCTTTCGCAGCGCCTGGCTCACTGCCGAGGCGCTCACGCCCAGCCGCTCGCCGGCGACGCGGAAGTTCTTCGCCTCGGCCACCGCGAGGAACACGACCATCCCGTCCAGGCTGTCGAGCTTCATGAAGTAACGCTTACTGCCTCATGAAGCAGCGTCAAGTAGATCGAAACACCGGCGCCACGTTGATTTCGTGCAGCATCCACGGGAGCTACACGTGAATCGAAGCCTCGCAGCCACCGTCGCACTCGCGCTCGCCCTCTCTGCCGGGACTGCTCGCGGCACCGCTGCACAGAGCACGCTGGCGTGGGACAAGACGTTCCCCCAGAGCCCGCGGATCGCTCACCAGAAGGTGACCTTCTACAATCGGCTGGGGATCGCCCTCGTCGGCGA
>DASTSX010000179.1:0-4170 GCA_035760455.1 Gemmatimonadaceae bacterium
CATACGACGCGTCGAGCAGATCGACGGGGTGCACGACGCGCGCGTCGCTGCCGGCCTGGTGGAGTCCCGCGCCGATCTGCATCAGGCAGCCCGGGTTGCCGGTCGCCACGAGCGCGGCGCGTGTGTCGGCGATGCGCGCGAGCTTCGGCGCGAGCACGGTGTCGCTCACCTCGGGCTCGACGAGATTGTAGATCCCCGCGCTCCCGCAGCAGTGCTCGCTACCCTCGAGTGGCACGAGCGTGAGCCCAGGTATGACGCCGAGCACGCGCAACGGCGGGGTGGCGACGCGTTGTGCGTGCAGCAGGTGACAGGGCGCGTCGTACGTCACGGTGACGTCGAGCGCGCCCCCAGGGCGCGGCCCGGCTTCGGCGAGCAGCTCGCTGACGTCGCGCACTCGCGCCGACACGGCGGCGGCGCGATGCCGCCATGCTGGGTCGTCGTCCAGCAGGTGCTCGTACTCCTTCATCATCGCGCCACACCCGGCGGCGTTCGTCACCACGTAGTCGGCGCCCGACCGCTCGAAGGCGGCGATGTTGTGCCGCGCGAGCTTCCGCGCGGCATCGGCGTCGCCGGCGTGGGCGTGGAGCGCACCGCAGCAGCGCTGCCCGTGCGTGTGCACGATCGCATAGTCGTTCGCGGCGAGGGTTCGCTCGGTCGCGCGGTTGGTCCCGGCGAAGAGCCCTTCCATCACGCAGCCGGTGAGCAGCGTCGCGCTGCCACGCGCGCCGTCGCCCCCTGGACTGTAGGACGAGCGCTGCACGGGCACGCGCGTCGCCTCGAGCATCGCCATCGCGAACCCGAATCGCCCGGGCAGTCGGGCGAGCAGCGACGAGATGCGTAGTGCACGCGCGAGCCGCCCGCCGAGCATGGCGAGCGACAGCAGCATCGGTCGCGCGAAGGCGAAGAGGATCGCTCGGGCGACCGGCGGGTTCGGCCGCCGCGCCGTCAACGTCGCGCGCGTCGCCTCGAGGAGGTGCCCGTACGGCACGCCGGACGGGCACGCCGTCTCGCAGGCGCGACAGCCGAGGCACCGGTCGATGTGCGTCCGCACGTCGGGATCGTCGATGGGGAGCGTCCCCTCGACGAGCGCATGCATGAGCACGATGCGTCCGCGCGGGCTGTCGTTCTCGTCCTCGAGCGTGAGGTACGTCGGGCACGCCTGCAGGCAGAAGCCGCAGTGCACGCACGCGTCGATGCCGGCGCTGGCTTCGGCGAGGGGCGTCCCGGGAATGGCGCACGGTGCGGCGCTGCGAGTGGGCGAGGTCACGCGATGGGCTCGAGAATGCCGGGGTTCAGTACGCGATCGGGATCGAACGTGCGGCGCACGTCGCGCGACAGGGTGTCGGCCACGGACGAGCCGACCTCCGGCCAGAAGCCTTCCGGTGCGCGCTCGACGACACGCGATCCCGGCGCGTGCAGTTCCTTCACCATACCCCGCACGCGCTCGTTCTCTTCCGGCACCGCGGGCAGCACGCACCGCACGATGCCGCGCGCGACGGTGGCGTGGCTCCAGCCGCCGACCGCCGACGTGGCGCGCGCGGCGCGCGCCCACAGCGGTCCGAGCGAGGCGGGCAGGGTGCCGAGCCGCAGCACGAGCGCACTGCGCGGCTCCGCGGTGCGCAGTCGCGCCCAGACCGACGGATCGACGGAGCGGACGGCTCCCAGCTCGCCGACGGCGCGCTCGGCCGCGCGGACGAGCGCCTCGTTTCCGCCGATTCGCACGAGAAGCAGCGTCCGCCGCTCGAGTCCGACGCGCTCGGCCAGCGTCGGGGAGCAGAGCTCCACCGCGAGCGGACGATACGGGGTCGAGCGCAGCCAGCGGGCCGCGTCGTCGCCCGCCCGATCGTCGTCATCCTCGAGCACGACGGCGAGCGTGCGATCGAGCTGCGGTCTCGCGCGGAGGCGGACCGTCACTTCGGTGATCACGCCGAGCGTGCCCCACGCGCCCGTCATGAGCCGGACGAGATCGAAGCCGGCGACGTTCTTCACCACGCGGCCACCTGCCCGCACCACGTCACCGACGCCCGTCACGACCTCGCAGCCGAGCAGGTTGTCGCGCGGGGTCCCGTACGCCGACGCGAGTGGTCCCCACGATGCCGTCGCGATCGTCGCGCCGATCGTGCCCTCCGGCGAGCCGTACGGCTCCAACGGGAGCCACTGGCCCTCGTGCCCCACGATCTCGGCGATCTCGGCGAGCGTGGTGCCGGCGCGCGCCGTCAGCGTGAAGTCGCCGGGCTCGTATTCCGTCACGCCGCGCAGCGCGGCGAGGGAGAGCAGGGCGTCGGCGCGCACGGGCCGGCCCGCGTCGAGCCACGTCCCTCCGCCGACGATGCGAAGCGAGGTCCGCGCGGCGCGCGCCGCGCGCACCCTGGCGACCACGGATGCGGTATCGCTCGCCGGCGCGACCTCGCTCACGCCGGTCGCGCGCGCGTCGCCGGCGTGCCGTGCCACTCCCGACAGCTGTGCACCGGCACGACCTTGCCGGGGTTCGCGCGGTGGTCGGGATCGAACACGTCGCGGAGCGCGCACATCGCGCCGAGCGTCGCCGGCGTGAACAACCGCTCCATGTACGGAAGCTTGTCGATCCCGATGCCGTGCTCGCCGGTGATCGTCCCGCCGGCGGCGATGCACGCCTCCATGATCTCCTTCATCGCCAGGTGCACGCGTTCCGCCTGATCGGCGTCGTTCGCGTCGTAGGTCAGGTTCGGGTGCAGGTTACCGTCGCCCGCATGGAACACGTTGCATACCTGGACGCCGTACCGCTCGCCGATGCGCTGGATCGTGGCGAGGATCTCGGGCAGTCGGGTGCGCGGCACGACCGCGTCCTGCACCACGAGGTGCGGCGCCATCCGGCCCATCGCGCCGAACGCCTTCTTGCGCCCCTGCCAGAGCCGCGCGCGGTCCGCCGCGTCGGTGGCGAGGCGCACGCCACGCGCGCCCGCACTGGTGCAGTAGGCCGCGACGCGCGATGAATCGTCCTCCAGTCCCGCCGCGGGTCCGTCGACCTCGATCAGCAGCACCGCCGCCGCGTCGGTGGGATAGCCCGCGGCGTAGATCGACGCCTCGACCGCCTGGATCGTGGCGGCGTCCATCAGCTCGAGCGCCGCGGGCACGATCCCCGACGCGATGATCGCCGATACCGCCTCGGCCGCGGCGTTCACGCTCGCAAAGTCGGCGAGCAGTGTGTGGATCGCCTGCGGCACCGGCTCGAGTCGGACGGTCACGTCGAGCGCGACGCCGAAGCAGCCCTCCGACCCCACGAAAGCGCCGAGCAGGTCGTATCCTTCGCTCTCACCCGCCGCGTTGCCGAGGGTGACGATCTCACCGCTCGGCAGCAGCGCCGTCACGGCGAGCACGTGGTTGAGCGTGACCCCGTACTTGAGGCAGTGTGGGCCGCCCGCGTTCTCGGCGACGTTGCCCCCGATCGTGCACGCCGTCTGGCTCGACGGATCGGGGACGTAATGGAGCCCGTACGGCGCCGCGGCGCGCGACAGCGTCGAGTTCACCACGCCCGGCTCCACGACGGCCCGCCCGTTCTCCGGGTCGATCGTGATGATTCGGCGCAGCCGGTGGAGCCCGAGGAGCACCACGTCGTCGGCGAGCGCGCCGCCCGACAGGCCCGTACCCGCGCCGCGGGGAACGAATCGCACCCCGCGCTCGGCGAACAGCCGTACGGTGGCGACCGTCTCCTCACGCGAGCCCGGGAAGACGGCGAGCGAGGGGCGCTTCTGGTAGCCCGGAAGACCGTCGGACTCGTACGCGCGCAGCTCGCCCGGCCGCTCCAGCACGCGGCGCTCGCCGACGATCGCCGCCAGCGCACGCGCGAGCTCGCGGTCGGCGCGGATCGCGGTGCGCGGGGCCACCGGCGAGAGAGACGAGCCGTTCGCGGACACGCCCGTAAGGTAGGACGGGCGAAGGGCAGCGACTAGGCGCGGCGCGCGGCGGCGACGCGCTCCACCTCATCCTCGCGCGGCGGGCAGACCACGTCGAGGGCATCGCGATGCAGCGCGAACTCGAGGGTATCCCGCATCGCGACCAGCTCGCCGTCGATCGCGACGGCCGTCGGCCGGCGCAGCGAGATGCGGCAGCGATCGACGATGAAGCTGTCGAGCTCGGGGGTTCGCGCCACCGCGTCCACGCCGCGCGCCACGGCGGACAGCGCGAGCGCGA
>DASTSX010000180.1:0-3263 GCA_035760455.1 Gemmatimonadaceae bacterium
GGTGTCTTCGGCGCCACGGTGGACGATGCCGCGCGCGGGCTCGGCGTCATCGCCGGCCATGACCCGATGGACTCGACCTCGGCGAACATCGCCGTACCCGAGTACCACGCCGGCGCCGACCGCGACGTGAAGGACCTCGTCATCGGACTCCCCAAGGAGTACTTCCCGGCGTCGCTCGATCCGGAGATCCGCCGCCTGTGCGATGCCGCGGTCGATCGCCTGCGCGGGCTCGGCGCGACGGTCCGCGAGGTCTCGCTGCCGCACACGGATCTCGCCATCCCCGTGTACTACATCGTCGCGCCGGCCGAAGCGTCGTCGAACCTCGCGCGCTTCGACGGCGTGCGCTACGGGTTCCGGCTCGAAGGCGACGGTCTGCGCGGGATGTACGAGGCGACGCGGTCGAGCGGCTTCGGCCCCGAGGTCACGCGACGCATTCTCCTGGGGACCTACGTGCTGAGCGCGGGCTACTACGACGCCTACTACCGCAAGGCGCAGCAGGTGCGCACGCTGATCGCGGACGACTTCCGCCGCGTCTTCGAGTCGGGCGTCCATGTGCTGTTCACGCCCACGGCGCCGTCCACCGCGTTCCCGCTCGGCGCCATCTCGGACCCGTACGAGATGTACCTGTCCGACATCTTCACCGCGACCGCGAACCTCGCCGGCGTCCCGGCGATGTCGCTGCCGATCGGACGCATCGGCGGACTGCCCGTCGGGGGCCAGTTCCTCGCGCCGCACTTCGACGAAGCCCGCATGTTCACCGCCGCGTACGCGCTCGAGCGCGCCCTCGGCGCGGAGGCACACGCATGACCGCCATCGCCTCTCCGATCAACCTCCTCGATTGGGAGATGGTCGTCGGCCTCGAAGTGCACGTGCAGCTCAAGACGCGCACCAAGGCCTTCTGCAGCTGCTCCGCGGATTTCGGCGCGGCGCCGAACGCGAACACCTGCCCGGTGTGTCTCGCCCTGCCGGGCGCGCTCCCGGTGCTCAACGAGCGCGCCGTCGGTCTCGCGACGCGCGCCGCGCTCGCGCTCAACTGCAGCGTGCAGCCCGTTTCGATCTTCGCGCGCAAGAACTACTTCTATCCGGACCTCCCGAAGGGCTACCAGATCTCGCAGTTCGACAAGCCGCTCGCGCTCGACGGCTGGATCGAGATCGGGACGCGCGCGGGCGGCTCTCCGATCCGCATCGGCATCACGCGCGTGCACATGGAGGAGGACGCCGGCAAGTCGATCCACGACCGGTTCCCCGGCGTCACCGCGATCGATCTCAACAGGTCCGGCGTCCCGCTGATCGAGATCGTCAGCGAGCCGGACATCCGCTCCGCCGAGCAGGCCGGCGCGTATCTCCGTGTCCTCAAGCAGATCCTCGAGTACGTCGACGTCAGCGACGTGAACATGGAGGAGGGCAGCCTGCGCGTCGACGCGAACGTCAGCGCGCGCCGGCGGGGCGAGACGAAGCTCGGTACGAAGACCGAGGTGAAGAACATGAACTCCTTCTCGGGCGTCGAGCGCGCGCTGGAGGTGGAGTTCGCGCGGCACGTGAGCGTCCTCGAGACCGGCGGCGCCGTCGAGCAGCAGACGATGCTGTGGGACGGCTCGACGGTGCGCCCGGCGCGGTCGAAGGAGGGGAGCCACGACTATCGGTACTTTCCGGAGCCCGACCTGCCGCCGCTCATCCTCGCGACGGACTGGATCGAGCAGGTGCGCAAGGATCTGCCCGAGCTGCCCGCGGCACGCCGCAGCCGGTTCGTCGCGGACTACAAGCTCGGCGAGTACGACGTGGAGGTGCTCACCGCCGACCCGCGTCTCGCCGACTACTACGAGTCGGTCGCCCGCGCGCATGGCGAGCCCAAGGCCGCGGCGAACTGGGTGATGGGCGAGGTCATGGCGACGCTCAAGACCTCCGGCGAGGACGTCGCGCGCTTCCGCGTCCGGCCGGCGGATCTCGCGTCGCTGCTGAACCTCGTGCGCGACGGCATCGTCAGTCACACCGCGGCCAAGCAGATCTTCTCGCGCATGGTGGCCACCGGCGATCCCCCCGCGCAGATCGCCGAGCGCGAAGGACTCATCAAGGTGGACGACGATGCGCAGCTCGCGGCGTGGCTGGACGAGGTCATCGCCGAGAACCCGGCCGAGGCCGAGCGCTTCCGGAACGGCGAGAAGAAGCTCCAGGGTGTGCTGATCGGCGCGGTGATGAAGAAGTCGAAGGGTCGCGCCGACCCGCGAAAGCTCAATCAGCTGTTGACGGCGCGCCTCGCGTCGTAGAGCGGCTCGTCGAGCGCGCGCGCGTAGCCGAGCGTCGCGGTGGGAAGCCCGAAGTGGCGCTCGGCTTCGGCGCGCACCAGCTCCGCCCCGCCCACGCGGAGCGCTTCGCGCCGGACCCGCTTGGCGCGGCGCAGCGCGTCATCGCCCGACGGGTCCTGCCGGTAGGGGCGCGAGCCATCGAACTTGATCAGGAAGTCGATGATCGAGTCGTACGCGTGGTCGAGGTAGCGGCTCACCTCGACGTCGGTCAGATCCCACCGGCTGTTCTCCGTCATCAGCCCGAAGATGCGCTGCCAGCCTTCGTTGTCCGCCACGTGCACCATGCCGCGGAAGATCCGGCGATTCGTCTGGGTGCTGAAGATCGTCGGGCTGAGAATGCGGTCGAGCAGCGCATCCGCGCCCGAGTGATCCAGGAGGATCAGATCGCGCGCCTGCCGCGCGCACGCCGGCCCGAGGTGCGTCTCGAACCGGCTCTCCCAGTAGCTGTGGCCGAGCGAGGACGTGGTGGCCGTCACCGCGAGCTGCTTCGGCACGAAGTGGTTGTGCGCCACGGCGTCGGCCGCGAGGTGCGCGAGGTAGCCGAGCGCGAACGACCGCAGTGGACCCGTGGGCGCCTCGGAGTGGATCTCGAGCCCCACCGTCCACGAATGGCAATGTCGCCCGGTGGGGACGTACTTCTTCGCCATGCTCGTGTCGGCCGCGATCGAGCCGTACAGGAAGTCGTACGGGAACGCGTGGAGCAGCTCCGCCACGACCCCGGGCAGCTGCGGCAGGGAGCGCAGCACCGCCTCGCCGAGGTAGACGTGAGTGCCCGGCGTCCAGGCCCACGCGTCGCCCGGCGAGAGCATCACGAGCAGCAGCGCCGCCGCGACGAGGCCGGCTGCGCGAAGCGCCGGACGGCCATGCCGCCGCCGGCGCTCGCGATCAGACGCCCAGCCGGCGGCGCTGGCGGCGAATCGCCTTGCGCAGGTCGCGGAGCTCGTGCTGGACGAGGCCGTT
>DASTSX010000181.1:0-2291 GCA_035760455.1 Gemmatimonadaceae bacterium
CGGCGACCTCTTCGGGCTGACCCAGAACGTCGGCATGGGGTGGAGCCCCAACCGGCTCCAGGGGCCCGAGTACGTGATCGTGAGCACGATGGGCGGCGTGCGGGCTGAAGACGGCCGCGCGATCGCGCTCGGCTATCACACGGGACACTGGGAGATCGGGCTGCTCGTCCGCGAGGCGGCGGAGACGCTGCGCGCGGCCGGCGCGATCCCCTTCGCGGCCTACGTGAGCGATCCCTGCGACGGCAGGACGCAGGGGACGACGGGGATGTTCGACAGCCTCGCCTATCGCAACGACGCCTCGATCGTGATGCGCCGGTTGATCCGGTCGCTGCCGACGGCCTCGGGCGTCATGGGAGTGGCGACGTGCGACAAGGGGTTGCCGGCGACGATGCTCGCGCTGGCGGGGGTGGGCAGGCTGCCAGGCATCGTGGTGCCCGGCGGCGTGACCCTGCCGCCGATCGACGGCGAGGATGCGGGGCAGGTGCAGAGCCTCAACGCGCGCTACTCGCGCGACCTCGTCACGCTCGACTACGCCCAGACGATGGGGTGTCGGGCGTGTGGCTCCGCGGGCGGGGGCTGCCAGTTCCTCGGCACCGCGGCGACGTCGCAGGTGGTGGCCGAAGGGTTCGGGCTCGCGCTGCCGCACAGCGCGCTCGCGCCGAGTGGCGAGCCGGCGTGGATCGAGCTGGGGCAGCGCTCGGCCACCGCGCTCGTGCGGCTGCACGGGCTCGGCGTGACGATCGACAAGATCCTGACGCAGCGCGCGCTCGAGAACGCGATGCTGGTGCACGCCGCGTTCGGCGGGTCGACGAATCTGCTACTGCACATCCCGGCGATCGCGCGCGCCGCGGGGCTGCGTCCGCCGACCGTGGAGGACTGGAGCCGGATCAACCACTCGACGCCGCGGCTCGTCGACGCGCTGCCGAACGGGCCGCGGGGACATCCCACCGTGCAGGTGTTCATGGCGGGCGGGGTGCCGGAAGTGATGCTGCACCTGCGCGAGATGGGGCTGCTCAACGGCGACGTGATCACGGCGACGGGCGAGACGCTCGACACGACGCTCGACTGGTGGCGCGACAGCGATCGCCGGCGCGACGCCCGCGCGCGTCTGGCATCGGGCGCGTCGGTGATGCCGGACGACGTGATCAAGGATCCCGACTCGGCGCGCCGCGCCGGGTTCACGAGCACCGTGGTGTTCCCCGTCGGGAACCTCGCGCCCGAGGGCTCGGTGATCAAATCGACGGCGATCGACGCATCCGTGGTGGACCCCGATCAGGTGTACCGCCACACCGGCCCGGCGCGCGTGTTCGCGGACGAGCGCGAGGCGATCGCCGCGGTGAAGGGTGCGACGTCGCGTCCGATCCAGCCTGGCGACGTGATCGTGCTGATCGGCAACGGGCCGTCGGGCACGGGGATGCAGGAGACGGCGCAGATCACGACGGCGCTCAAGTACCTGCCGTGGGGCAAGCAGGTGGCGCTGCTGACCGACGGCCGCTTCTCCGGCTTCTCGAGCGGCGCGTGCATCGGGCACATCGGACCGGAGGCGCTCCAGGGGGGACCGATCTCGCGCGTGCAGGACGACGACCTGATCGAGATCATCATCGATCGCGGCGACGCGCTGCGAGGCTCGATCAACCTGGTGGGGGCGCGCGGCGAGCCGCTGTCCCCCGAGCGGTGCGCGGAGCTGCTGGCGTCGCGCCCGGTGCATCCGGCGCTGGCCCCGCACCCGCAACTGCCCGACGACACGCGGCTCTGGGCCGCGCTGCAACGGGCGAGCGGCGGCACGTGGGCCGGCTGCGTGTACGACGTGGATCGGATCATCGAGGTGCTCGATGCCGGGATGCGCGCGACCGCGGCGCCGGCCGACGCCGGCGCGACGGCGCCGCCCCCACTCACCGGAGCGGCGTCATGAGAATCGTCCTGCTCGCGATGTCGGCGATCGCGCTCGGCGTCCCGGATGCGGCAGCGCAGCTCGCGCCGGTGAAGGCCGGTGTGTACCACTGGGCCGACACGCGAGCGACCGACGTCGGCGGCGGCCGCGCCGAGCGGCTCGTGCTCTCGGGGTCCACGCTCGACCTGGAGATGCTCGAGGTGCGGGCGATCACGCTCGCACCACGGGCACCGGCGGATTCGGTGGCGGGGCAGGACAGCCTCGAGAGCTTCCTCCTCGTGAAGGACGGGAAGCTTGCCGCGACGCTGAACGGCGTCAGCCGGACGCTCGGCGCGGGAGGGATTGCGCTCGCGCTGCCGGGGGATCGGATCGTGCTGACGAACACCGGCGCGGAGCCGGC
>DASTSX010000182.1:0-6423 GCA_035760455.1 Gemmatimonadaceae bacterium
GCCAGCCGGCGCGCTGTGGCGCGGAGGGTTCGCCGAGCGTTTCGGCGAACCAGGTGCGGCCGATCGGGTGGAAGGGGGCGAGGGGATTGGGGGACGCGTCGGCCATGTCGAACGGTAACGGGGCGGCGGGGCGGTATGTCAGTCGGCGTGATGCGGTCGCGTCGGCTGACGCGAGGTTGCGCGAGATGGCGCGAGGTGCCTCGCAGGGCTCGGCGGCGCTCGGCGGTGTGCGCGGAGTGTCGATGGAGCGGAATCCGCGCAGGGGAGTCGCGGAGGTGACTGCGGCGCGAATCGACGATCCCTGCAGACTAGACAGCGCGGCGCCGCAGTCTAGTCTGCGCCCCCCTCGGCGCGGTCTCGCACAAGTCGAATGGTACCCGTACCTTGGGCGTTCGGCGCGTGCGGGTCGTGCAGACTAGACAGCGGGGCGCTGCGGTGAATCATGATATTCTGCCGTCTAGCTTCGCTGGAAACATGCGATCCCTTGCGGTCGAATCGCGTCGGGCAGCACTCGAGTTTTCCACGACCATGACTATGCAACGCGTGACTCTAGCACGCGTCTATGAATTGCGACGTGAGGCGCCCCCGCAGATGAGAGCGCGCAGCATGCACGCCGGAACCTAGAGCCAACGGCGCCGGGCCAGCTGGACGCAGCCATCTTTATGCGCGGTAGCTGGCGATCAGCTGCCAAGGAGAGTCTGATGAAACGAATGCCGATCATCGCCGTGCTCCTGCTGTCGACTATCTCCACTGCCATGGCGCAGCAGCAGAGCGTACCGACCCGAGATGCGGCGAGTGCCGCGCAGGCTGTTCGGCAGCAGGATCAGGCGCGGATTCGCGCGCAGATCACCGCCGACACCGTCGCGCTTCGCCGGATCTACGCCGAGGATTTTGTCGGCATCGGCCCGACCGGCGTCGTGCGCAACAAGCCAGCGGTCATCGCGGACTTCACGTCGCACGCGCTGACGTACCAGTCCATCACGACCGCCGAGGTTCGCGTGCGCGTCTATGGCAATACCGCGGTGGAAACCGGTCGCTCCACGATGGTTGGACAAGACAAGGGCAAGACTGTTCCGCGCGACAATCGTTTCACGCGCGTCTGGGTCATGACCGACGGGCGGTGGCAGCTGGTTGCCAATCACTATTCGCTGCTGACCACGCAATAGGAGTCATGCGGTTCTGACGACTGACCGGACGTGTCAATGCGGCTGCGGACTAACGATCAATGAAGGGACGGCCGCAGCAGACGGGCGCGGGCTGGAGTCGTTGGGTTGTGCGCCTGGCGAGTTACTACGCGGGTCGGCGGATGAGCCACATATTTGGGCCGACCGCTCACAGCTGAGCTTTGGGGCTGGACGTCCAGCAGATGCCATGACGGTCAAGCGGATGGACAACGTCGGCATCGTGGTTGCTGACCTCGACGCCGCCATCGAGTTCTTCACCGAGCTCGGGCTCGAGCTCGAGGGGCGCGCGCCCATCGCAGGTGACTGGGCAGATGGCGTCACCGGTTTGCGCGACATGCGCGTCGAGATCGCCATGATGCGCACGCCGGACGGCCACGCTCGGCTCGAGCTGTCCCGCTTCCTCGCGCCGCCGGTGGTCGCCGATCACCGCCACGCTCCGGTGAACGCGCTCGGGTACCTGCGCGTCATGTTCACCGTCGAGGACATCGACGACACGCTCGCCCGGCTCGGCGGGCGGGGGGCGGAGCTCGTCGGCGAAGTGGCCCGGTACGAAAACGCCTACCGCCTCTGTTACATTCGGGGTCCCGAAGGCATTCTCATCGGGCTTGCCCAGGAGCTCGGGCGGTGAACTTCTCGACCTGGTTCGTCATCCGCACCGCCGTGCTGTGAGTCATCGTCGCCGTGCTCGTCGTCCGAGGCCGTCTCGATCGGCGCGGGAGGCCATTGATCGTGCGCGCTCCGCGCGCACTCTCGTTCGATTCGACTGCGGCTGAACGCGACGTCGACCAACTGGACAATCGGAGAGCAATGATGGCGAAGGTCACGGGAATCGGCGGCGTGTTCTTCAAGAGCACGGGCGACAAGGCGGCGCTGGCGGCGTGGTATCGGCAGCACCTGGGCATGCCGCTCGAAGATTGGGGCGGCGCCGTGCTGAGATGGCCGGACGACACGGCCGACGATCGAGGGCTCACCGTGTGGCACGTCGCGGCGAAGGACACCAAGTGGTTCAGCCCGAGCGACTCGTCCTTCATGATCAACTACCGAGTGGACGACCTCGATGCGTTGGTCGCGCAGCTGCGCGCGGGAGGCGTGGA
The DNA here is from genome assembly GCA_035760455.1 of Gemmatimonadaceae bacterium. GTDB lineage: Bacteria > Gemmatimonadota > Gemmatimonadetes > Gemmatimonadales > Gemmatimonadaceae > AG11. The sequence continues at coordinate 2,279 of DASTSX010000182.1, forward strand.
GATCATCCAGGGGCCCGAATCACACGAGAACGGCAAGTTCGCGTGGATCATGGACCCGGACGGCAACAAGGTCGAGCTCTGGGAGCCGAAGGCGTGGGACGTCAAGAACAAGGGTGCGTGAGAACGCCGCCACGCGTCGTCGGTACGTCCGCCAGATACTCCCGCTCGCGCTCCCGCAACGCCGTGTAGCGCTGGAATGCGCGGCGCTCGTCCTCGAGGCCGAGCCACGTGCGCCAGGTGCTCCCGCGAAACGTGTGGGCCGCCATGCGGTACGCGTTGCGGAGCACGAACGCCGGGTCGTGCCGAAACGCCGTCGGCATGTGTCGCAGCTTCATCCATCGCTCGGCGCGCCAGCGCAGGAAGGCCACGTCGTCCCGCGAGAGATGCCGCGTGCGGACGACGGCGGTGGTGCCGTCGTACTCCTCGACCCGGTCGCTCTCGATCAGCCCCTGCTCGCTGAAATCCCGCGTCATCGGCGTGCGCGGATAGGGCATGGGATGCTGGATGTACGGCCAGTCGACGTGCCGCCGAGCGAACTGCAGGTTCGCATCGATCGACGCCCGCGTGTCGTCGGGATTGCCCACGATGAGGCCGCCGACGACGTACATCCCGTGCCGGTGGATGACGCGGATGGCGTCGAGCGCGGCGTTGCCGGCGCTCCGGCCGTCCTCGCGCTTGGTGTTCTTGCGTCGCGCGCGCAGGAACTCCAGGTCTTCCTCGAGCACGTTCTCGATCCCGAGAAAGACGTAGCGGAACCCGGCGCGACGCATCAGCGGCGCGAGCGTCGCGCCGTGGTTCGCGAGCGTCGACGTCATCGCCTGGACGGTGTAGTCGACGTCGGTCAGCCCGGCCGCGACGATCGCCTCGCACAGCGCCTCGAAGCGCCGGACGTCGAGCACGATGTTGTCGTCGACGAAGAAGATCGACCGGGCGCCGCGCTCGCGCGCGTCGCGGATGTCGGCGATCACGCGCTCGATCGGGTACTTGAAGAAGTTGCGGCCCCGCATCTCGATGATCGAGCAGAAGCTGCAGTCGAACGTGCAGCCGCGTGAGGTCTCGACCACGTCGGCGCCCCGCCCGAGCACGGTGTAGCCGTCGAGGACGCGCGCCGCGCGGCGCGGCGGGCGAACGTCGCCGGCGCCGAGGTTGGCCGGCGGCCGATCGGGGGTGTGGACGTACGCGTCGCCGTCGCGGAACGACAGACCCAGGATGTGCTCGTACCCCGCGCCCGCCTCGATCGCGCGCAGGAGCTCGCGGAAGGTGATCTCGCCCTCACCGCGGACGATGAAGTCGGCGCCGTGTGCGGCATCGGTGTACTCGTCGGGCGCGAGGCTCGGATCGTAGCCACCGACGACGATGCGGACCTCGGGCCGGAGAGAGCGCACGAGGCGGATGAGGCGATGCGCGGTGCGCCGCTGAAAGGTCATCACCGAGAGGCCGACCACGTCGGGAGCCCACTCGCGCACCAGCCGCTCCACGGTCTGCCGAACCTGGTCCTGGACGAGCACGAGATCGGCCGCGGCCACGCGATGATGGGCGTCCACGTTGCCGGCGAGCGAGGCGAGCGCACCGTTCGGCATCCGGATCGCGAGCGAGGGCATGTGCTCGAAGGAATCCGGCATCGAGAAGAGCAGCACGTTCACGATGGCTTCTCCTGGGCCGACCGTCCGGATAGTGGATCAACCGGCGAGAGGCCACAAGGCGCCGATGCTCAGTCCGTACGTCCGCTCCTCCGCAGTCGAGCCAGCCACGCCGCGCTCGAGGCGGCGATCAGCTCCATCACCGCCGCGTCGTTCGTTCCCGACGACTTGAGCACGTGGAAGCTGTGATCGGCCCCGTCGATCCACCGCATGTCCCACTGCGCCGTCACCCTCTCCAGCGCGCGCTCCATCAGCTCTCGCGTGCACAGCGCGTCGCGCGTTCCGCTGAAGGCGAGCACAGGCATCCGGATCTTCGGCAGATGCGCATCGCGCAATTTGTCGGGCTGACCGGCGGGGTGCAGTGGATACGCGAGGAGCAGCAATCCGTCCGCGGCGTAGCCGTCCGCCGCCAGCATCGACGCGGCACGTCCGCCCATCGACCGGCCGCCGATCACGAGCCGCTCAGGCGAGAGCTCCTCGCGCACGCGCGCGACGACGGCCGCCGTCGTCTCCATGAGCAGCGGCATCGGATCCGGGCGGCCCGAGCCGCGCGCCTTGTACAGGAAGTCGAAGCGCACGACGCCGATGCCGTGATCGCGGAAGGCGTTCGCGGTCGCGAGGATCCCCCGGTCCGACTTGCTGCCGCCCGCGCCGTGCGCGCAGACGAACACCGGCAGGCCGGCGTCCGACCCGGCCCCGGGCTCGTACACGGCGGTCGTTTCGTCCTCTCCGACCGCTACTCTCCACTCGACCGCGCTCATGTGTCGGGTTCCTCCGTACGGTGCCCCTTCGGTTGCGGCGGAAGCATGGATGGCGCATCTGCTAGGCGCAATCCACTCGCGGCGTCGCGAATCATGCAGCGACGCCGCGCTTCACTGGCCCACCCGACGCGCCCCACCCGCCGATGACCGAGCCCGCTCCGCCGACTCGCACCTTCGATCGCGCCGAGGTCGAGTCGATCCTGGTCGAGGCGGCGCGACTCGACGAGACGCACGGCGCGGCGCCGTCGCAGATCACGACCGCTCTGGCCGGTGGCGAGGGACTCACGCTCGCCGACATCGAGCGCGCGGCGGTGGACGTGGGAATCAGCCGCGCGGCGGTGTCCGCCGCTTCGCTGCGCGTCGCGCTCCGAGAGGTGGCGACCGCGCCGCGCGCGCACGTCGTGCACGGGATCGCCGGGTCGCTGTCGCGCGACGCGCTCGAGCGCCTGGCGGATGACGTGCGCACGCGGATCCCCGCGTCGCGGGTGCGCACGACGGCGGACGGGATCGACGTCGAGATCGGCAAGGCGGAGGGCGAGCCGGGCTCGCTGCTGGTCAAGATCCGCTCGAAGGGCGATGCGACGACGCTCTCGGTGTGGAGCGCGGCGCCGGTACTCGGCCGCGGCGACATCGCGGCGGTGGCCGCGGTCGGGGCGCCGGCGATGCTGTTCCCCGTGGTGGCGTCAGCCGGCGGGGTGTGGCCGGCGCTCGGCGCGGCGCTGGCGCTCGGCGCGGGTGGACTCGCCGCCGGCACGGGGATCGGCATCGCGGCGAACCGGTGGCGGATCTCGCGCTGGCACGCGTGGGCCGCCGACGCGGTGGTGACGATCGCGTCGTGCGCCGAGGCGCTCGTCGTCGGTCGCGTCGCGGCGCCGGGCGACGATGCGCCGCGGGAGACGCGCGACGACTGAGCCGCGGCGACCGCCGCTTCAGTCGGGCAGCCCCCAGATCTCCGCCGGCGCGAGCTCGACGCTGTTGCCCGCCGGATCGCGCACGTAGATCGACGCGCCTCCGCGCGGCCAGGCGATCTCTGCCTCGATGGCCACGCCGGCCGCGCGCAGCCGCTCGCGCCATTGGCCCAGCTCGTCCGTGCCGATGCGAAAGCAGACGTGCCCCGGTCCGCGCGCGCCATGCGCGGGAACCGGCGTTCCGCCCACCTGACCGGGCGCGGCGAGCGTGCGCTCGGCGTCGAAGACGAGGAGCATCGCCGGCCCGCAGCGAAAGAACACGTGGCGCTCGGGCACGCGCGCGTCGATGGCGAGGCCGAGCACGCCGGCGTAGAACCGCTCGGCCGCGTCGAGGTCGTTCGCGTAGAGGCAGGTCTCGAGCACGCCGTCGATGGGCATGGGAGGAAGCTAGTGCGCGGGTGCGCGGGTGCGGGGTGCGGGGTACGGGGTACGGGTCACGAAGTCACTCCGCGCCGGGGATTCCACGCGGAGGCGCGGAGCACGGCCGGAGGCGCCGAGGACCCGGCGAGACCGCGGCGCGACGCACGCGTCGATGCCGACCCAAAGCATTTCCCTTGGGAGCGTCGATCGAGAGGAGCAGTGCGCCGGTGCGCGGCCCCCGACCGGGAGAGCAGGTCTCCGCGTCTCCGAGTGGCTCCGCGCCTCCGCGTGGAATCCGCGGCGAAAGTGGGATGCGTGGGAGGTGCGGGGGTGCGGCACGAGCGTGATATTGAGCGCGCCGCGGATCGACCCCTTCCCTGCCAGCAATGCGCAATCGCCTGACTCTCGTCGTCGTC
>DASTSX010000183.1:0-27196 GCA_035760455.1 Gemmatimonadaceae bacterium
GTCGAGACGCGGACGTCGACCTGGCGGTCCTGCAGGGTCAGCCGGATGCGGCCGTCCTGCGGCGCGCGCGCCGGCGAGGGCCTCGAGGTCGTAGAGCACGTCGGGCTCGACGTCGGTCTTCCAGGTGCCGACCCGCAGCACGTGCTCCTCGACGCCAAGCGGAAGCACGCCGTGCTCCTCGAGGTACTCGGGGGTGAGGCGGCGCGACAGCGCGCGCACGGCGTCGAGCTTCGCGGTCATCAGGGGAGCGAGGTGCGCGGCGTGGTCGGCATCTGCTGCGGCTGGCGCGGCGCCGGTACGACGGCCGGATTGTCGCGCCGCTGGACGTCGACCGAGTCGAGCCGCTGCTCGGTGCCGCGGCGGATGCGCTCGGCGTCGGCGTCGGTGGCGACGATGTGCGGCGTGAGGAAGAGATAGAGCTCGCTCTGGGTGTCGGCGTCGTGCGTGCCGCCGAACAGCCCGCCGATGAACGGGATCGAGCTGAGAATCGGGATGCCGTTGCGGCTCCGCTCGACCTGCCGGTCGGCGAGCCCGCCGATCACTACGGTCTCGTGGTCCTTCACGAACAGGTGCGTCGTCGCCTCGCGGTTGCTGATCACGGGCGCGCCGAACTGCACCTCGTTCGTCGCGGAGCTCACCTCCTGCTTCACCTGCATGTTGACGTAGCCGTCGGGGTTGATCGTCGGCAGCAGGGTGAGCGTGGTGCCGACGTCGCGATACTGCACCACCTGATCGCGTGCGGCGCTCTCGGTCGGCAGCGAGCGGAACACCTGCACGAACGGCCGCTGGCTTCCCACGGTGATGCGCGCCTCGAGGTTGTTCTCGGCCATGATCAGCGGCCGCGAGAGGATGCGGACGTTGCCGCGCGTGGCGAGGGCGTTGAGCGCGAGGTCGACCGACACGGTGCCGCCGCGCGTGAGGCGCACGAGGAAGGACTCGGGGTCGGGGTCGGTCGGCGTGCCCCGCGTGACGGTCGTGGTGTTCCCGTTCTTCGAGACGTCCACCGTGCCGGTGATGCCGACGTCGAGCCCCTTGGTGCGGCGCACCTCGGCGATGAGCACCTCGATGAACACCTGCAGTGGGCGGAGGTCCAGCACCTCGACCGCCTGCCGGATGGTCTCGTAGTCCTGCGCCTGGGCCCTGATGAGCAGCGAGTTGGTGGTCTCGTCGGGGACGATCTGGATCTCGCCGTGGAGCGCGGCGCCGAGCACGGCGGTGGTGGTGCCCGCGGCACCGCGGCCCAGGGTGTCGAGGACGAGCGGGGGGACGGTGGTGCCGCGGAGCTGCTCGCTCAGCGTCCGGCCCGACATGCCCGGCATCGCGTCGGCGCCGCCGACCCGATTTCCATAGATCGTCTGGAGCGTCGCGGCGAGCCGCGCGGCGCGCGCGTGGCGCAGGCGGTACACGAAGAGGCGCACGCCGGCCTGCTGCACGCCGGTGCCCGCCGCCGCGCCGGGGCGCGCGTCGATCGCCTCGACCCGGAGCAGGCTGCCGTCCTCGACGACGCGGAGCCCGTTCGCCGCGGCCACGCTGCGCAGCAGCGGGAGCATGTCGGCGCGCGAGACGCTCTGCCGCAGATGCAGGGTGACGCGGCGGTTCGGGATCTCACCGTACGTGACGTTGAGCGCGCCCGCTTCGGCGATCGCCGTGATGACGGCCCGAAGGTCGGCGTCCTGGAAGTCGATGCGCGTGGCGCCGGCGCGCGCGGTGTCCCGCTGCGCGTGCGCGACGGGTGCGCCGGCGACCGACGCGGCGCAGATGATGGCGCCGCCCACCAGCGCGCGGCCCCGACGGTGGTATCTCATGGTTGGGGCTCCGCCCCGGGTGTGGGCGCGCGCAGCGTCACGCGCGCGCCTCCGTTGATGTCGTCGAACACCGCGCCACCCGCGCTCACCGAGCGCAGGCGGAGAGCGCCGGCGCGCTCGCCGATGCGTACGACCTTGATCGTCCCTTCGGGCATCGCCATCACGACGAAGCTCTCCGCGCCGCGGATCACGGTGCCGACGAGGCGCGGCTGCGCCGTGGGGGCGACCGCCTGCGGCACCACCTCTGCACTCGCGAGCGGCGGCGGTGCATCGAGCGGCTCGAAGGGATCGCGCGCCGCGGCGGCCTCGATCGCGGCCGCGGGGTCCACCGTGCGCGGCACGATGGCCGGCGCCGGCGCGAGCCGCAGCGGAACGACGGGCGCGTCGGCGCGCGAGCCGGCCAGCCGCGCCAGCAAGACGAGATCGGCGGCGAGCGCGACGGCGACGCATGCCGCGGCGAGGCGCAGCGCCGGCCCGATGACGATCCGATCGAGGCGCAACCGCATCACGGCGCCCCTCGGCCGTAGCCGGCGACCGTGACGACGACCGAGGCCATCGGTGTGCCCGCCGCGCTGCCGCGCGGGCCGCGCTCGATGCGCACGCTGCGCACGTCGGCAAGCTGCTCGGACGACTCGAGTGCGGCGACGAAGCCGAGCACGTCGCTCCAGGCTCCCTCGCCGCGCGCGTCCACGAGGAGGCGCATGACGCCACGCTCCGTGGTCGGGGCGCGGGCCTCGACGCTCACCAGCCGTACGTCCGACTCCTGCGCCACGTCCGCGACGTACGCGGTGAGCTCCGCGGTGGCGCTCACGGAGTCGCCGGCGAAGAGCCGCGGCGCCGCGGCGGCGATCGTGCGGTCGGCGGCGCGCTGGAGTGCGGGGAGGCCGGGAGCGGCGGCGAGCAGCGCGCGCTCGCGGACGAGCAGGTCGCGCTGCGCGCTCACGGCGCGCGCGCGGTCGCGGAGCTGGGAGACCGTGGGGCGCACGACGCGCGTCCATCCGAGCATCACCGCGAGCGCGATCCCGCCGAGGAGGAGCGCGCGGCGATCCTGCGGGCGCAGCGTCATCGAGGGCGCGAGGGCCGCGAGCCGCGCGCCGTTCATCGCGCACCCCGGCTGAGCCGCGCGACGAAGGCGAACCGCTCGACCGGCTCGCCGTCGGCCTGGCGCTCCTGGCGCAGCGGGCCGGCGAGGCGTACGTCCGTGAGGGCAGCCGCGCTCCTGAGCGCGGCATACACGTCGGCGCTGCGGTCGCTCTCGCCCTCGATCGTGACGCTGTCGCCGGTGATCTGGAGCGCCGAGAGCGCGGTGCGCTCGGGGAGAGCGAGCGTGATCGCGGCGAGCGCCGCGGCGGCGTGGGAGGCGTTCGCCTCGTGCTCGGCCAACGCGGTGGCGAACTCCGTCGCGCTCTCGAGGTCTGCGCGGCGCGCGACGGCGTCGCCCACCTGCGCCGCGACGGCGGCGCGAGCGCGGGTGACGACGGCGAGCTCGCGGCCGAGGCGAGCGTTCTCGATCACGAGGCCGAGCGCGACGAGGAGCACCACGGCGGCGGCGAGCCGCCACGTCACGGTGCGTGCGCGGCGCACGCGAGTCGCGCGCTCGGCGGGCGAGACGAGCGGCAGCGTTGCGGCATGCTGCGTGGCGGCGCCCGCGAGGAGGGCGGCGGGGGAATCTCCGGGCAGCCGCGCGAGCGAGGCGTGCTGCGCGTGCAGCCCCTCGCGCCCCAGCTCGCGCGCGAGCGCCGTGGAGCGCTCGGCGTCGCCGAGCAAAAAGATCGTCGCGGGTGCGGCCGCGCGCCCGGACGCGGACGGCCGCACGAACGCGACGATCTCGCCAGCAGTGCCGGCGACGAACTGTCGTCCTGCAATCGTTGCGCCGCGGCGCAAACGAACGACGTCGGAAGCGCCGGAACCGCCGCACAGCACGACGATCGCGTCGTCGATGCGCGCGACGTTCGGGACGGTGTGCAAGGCCACGGCGGCGAGCGCGTCGTCCGCCGTGCGGAGGTCGCGGAGCATCCACCCGTGCACGCGTACCGCGGCGTCGAGCGCGTCGAGCGTGGCGGCCGGGGCGAATGCGGCGCGCCACGACGTCGCGTCGATCGCGCGCACGGCGACGGCGTGCGGCTCGGGACGCATCGCGATCGCATGCCGCGTCCAGTCGCGCTCGAGCACCGTGCGAAGCTCGTCGCGCTTCATCGCCGGGAACGCGACCGTGCGGCTCGACGCGAGCGGGCGCAGGAGCGTGGCGGCGATGGCCATCGGGCGCGCGTCCGTGCTCCGCGCCATCGCGTCGGCGACCTGCGCGAGGGCCGGTCCGATCGACGCCAGCGTGGCATCGCAGGGCACGACGTGCGTGCGCCAGGCGCCTGCCTCGCGCGCCGAGCGCCACGCCGCGACGAGCAGCGTACCGTCGAGGGCGATGCCGAGCTGGGCGTGGTCGCCGGAGTTCGCGCTCACTGGACGATGCGTCTCCCGATGGTGAACATCGCGTCGCCTCCGCGGGCGAGGAGCGCCTGTGCCGTGACGCGCGCCGGGCTGCCGTCGAGCCAGCCGTCGGCCTCCACGACCACCTCGCGGCTCTCGAAGGCGGCGCGCTGCTGCAGCTCAGACATCTGCTCCACGAGCGACGACCGCGCGGCCGACGACAGCTGCGCGGTGAGCTCCTCCATCGACCGGATGGGGCGCCGTGCCCGCTGAGCCCGGACGATGGCGGCGATCGATTCGTCACCCATGCCGGGGAGTGACAGGAGCACCTCGCGGGGCGCGGCGTTCACGTTGATCTGGCCCGTACCGAGCGCCGTGACGAAGGGTGCCATGCGCGCGAAGAGCTGCGGCGTCATGCCGTCCACGTCGCGAAGTTCGTCGACGCGGGTGAAGTCCGCGTTGGCGGGGAGGCGGCGCGCGCCGGTGCGCAGGTACTCGTCGCGCTCGGCGCCGCGCGTGCGGCGGTGATCGTCCGCGTCGCGCCAGTCGGCGATGCGCTGCGCGAGACGGTCGGCCTCGCCGGCGTCGATCGCGAGCGCGGCGAAGAAGCGGCGCAGGTCGGCCTCGGTGGCGCGGTTGATCTGGATGCGCGCGCCCGCGTCGTACACGCGCGGCAGGGCGCGCGCGTCGCCCAGGGCGAGGGTGTCGGCGTTCAGGGCGGCGAGATCGGACCAGGGATCGACGTCAGCGCGATGCGCGATGCGCTGTGCGCTCGGCGCGGGGGGCGCGAGGCGGAGCGCGAGCTCGCCGCGCACCGTCTCGAGCGCGCCCTCGGCAGCGACGACGGCCTGGGTGCGCTCGAGCGAGTTGGCGACGGCGAGCCGCTGGCTGCGGGAGCGCACGGAGAGCCCGTACCCCGTGACGCCGACGAGCACGACGAGCCAGAGCGCGGCCATGAGGGCGAAACCGCCGCGGGTGCGCGGGTGCGCAGGTGCGCAGGTGCGCGCGCGCGACGGAGCGATCATTGGCGGGCTCCGAGCGGGACGAGCCTCGGCTTGGCGAGCAGCGCGCGAGCGGCGGCGGTGTTCGCGGTCGTCGTCGTGTCGAACGCGATGCGGATCTCGATCGCCGCGGGAAGCACCGACGTGGAGACCCAGCCGTCGAGCCAACTCCGCTGGCCGAAGAGGCTGGAGAGGTAGCGCACGCGGAGGCCGGTCGCGTCGGGGGCGAGGACGCGCGTCACCGGCGTGCCGGCGCGGCGCCAGGGGGTGAGCTCGGCGACCAGGCCGCGCTGCGTCGTGTCGGCGCCCCGCGCCACGTGCAGCCGCACGATCGTGCCGGTGGCGCTCACCTCCGTGGGCGCGCTCGTCACGAACGTCAGCTCGTCGGACGTGGCGTCGCGGCGCGCCGCGCCGATGCGCACGTCGGCCGGCCGGCCGCGGAACTCGGCGTCGCCCTCGGTGGCGAGCCGGCTCTCGGACGCCCAGTCGCGGAGCGTGGCGCGCACGGCGCTCGCGGAGACGACGGCGAGCGCCGCCGGCCGCGCGCTCTGGTCGGCGAGGAAGCCGAGCACCGCAGCGCCCGAGACCAGCGCCGTACCGGCGATCACGAGGGCGACCGTCACCTCGAGGAGCGTCATGCCGCGGCGCGCGCGTCTCATGGCCGCGCTCCCGCCGCGCCGACGAGCGGCTGGCGCCAGCGGCGCGTGTGCAGCGCGTACGAGTCGCTCGCGTCGTGCACGCGCACGTCGATCTCGACGAGCCCCGGCACCCGGTGCACGGCGCGCGTCGTCACGTCCCAGCGCACGCCGGCATACGCCCCGCCGAACGCGCCGCGCGCGGTGGAGTCGGGGAGTCGTAGCAGCGAGCCCGGCTCGAGGTCCACGCGGGCGAGCCGTTCGACGGCGAGTGCGGCGAGCGGGAGTCGGCCGACCGCCACCGTGTCGGCGCGCAGCGAGCCGGCGTAGGCGCCAAGGATGCCGACGCACACGATGGCGACGATGGCGAGCGACACGATCGCTTCGAGCATCGTGAAGCCGTCGCGCCGGCGGCGCGCGCGGTCAGAGCGGCGCGCCATCGCCGATGGTGATCTCGCCGGTCCATGCATTCACGCGAACGGGGACGCTGGTGCGTCCCCGGATCGTGACCTCGCACGGCGTGGCGGTTCCGGTGGGCTCGAAGCGGCACTGCACGCGGTCGCCCCGTACGGCCGCGAGCTCGATCCCCGGTGCGAGCGGGATCTGCTCGGTGACGGTCGAGTCGCGCCACACCAGCCACAGGCGCCCCTCGCTCGGCGAGAGGACGAGCGTCGCCGGCGCCGCCGAGCTGCGCGCGCCATCGCGCACGCGGGCGAGCGCCCCGGCGAGCGCGGTCGCCGCCTCGCGCTCGGCGCCGAGCGCGCGATCGGCGAGGAACGCCGGCACCGCCGCGGCGGCGGTGATCGCCAGCACGGTGAGGACGACGAGGACTTCGAGGAGGGTGAAGCCGCGCGGGACGCGATGCGCGGTGCGCGATGCGCTCACTGCGTGGTGAGGGGCGGCGAGAGCGGCATCCCGAGAGACGCCGCACTGCGCAGAGCGCATCGCGCCATGCCTCGTCATCTCCCGCCCCGCACCGGCGCCAGGTTGATCCCGTAGATCGCCTGCACGAGCGCGAGGGCGATCGCACCGACGACGAGGCCGAAGGCGACGATGAGCGCTGGCTCGGCGAGGGCGACGAACCGGGCCGCCGAGCGCTTGGCGCGTTCCTCGAACAGGTCGGCCGCCTTGGCGAAGAACGTCTCGAGCTGGCCCGCCTCCTCGCCGGCGGCGACGAGCCGCGCGAGGAGATCGGGGAAGAGCGCGCCCTCGGCGAACGCCGCCGCCGCGCCCGTGCCCTCGCGCACGCGGTCGCGCACGCGGAGGATCTCGTCGCGCGCCGACGGATCGTCGAGCGAGCGTGCGGCGTCGTCGAGCGCGGCGACGAAGGGCGCGCCGCCGGCGAGGAGCACGGCGATCACGCGCGCCGCGCGCGCGGCGAGCACCTCGCGGTAGAAGCCCGCGACGAGCGGCGTGGCGAGCAGGAGCCGCGAGCGCGTGCCCGCCGCGTCGCGCGACGAGGCGAGCCAGAGCGCGGTGGCGGCGAGCAGCACGACGAGCGCGACCAGGAGTACCGCGTTCGCGCGCAGCGCGGCGGAGACGCCGAGGACGATCGCCGTGGAGGTCGGGAGTGCGCTCCCCGAGGCGGTGAAGAGCGCGCCGAAGCGCGGCAGCACGACGACGAGCAGCACGAGGATCGCCAAGCCGCCCACTCCTGCGAGCAGCGTCGGATAGATCGCCGCGGTCAGCAGCTTCGCGCGGAACTGCTGCTCGCCCTCGATCGCGTCGGCGAGGCGGGCGACCGACTCGGGGAGGCGGCCGGCGCGCTCGCCCGCGCGAGCGAGCCCTACATATGAAGGGGGAAACGCGGCCGGGTGCACGGCGAGCGCGTCGGCGAAGGTGCTGCCGCGCTCGACGCGGGCCTGCACGTCGGCGAGCGCGGTGCGGAGCGAGGCGGGCGCGATCTCGCGGGTGACGGAGAGCGCTTTCGGGAGCGAGAGCCCCGAGGGGAGGAGCGCGGCCAGGGCCCGGGTGAACTCGGCGAGGTCTCCGGAGCGCACGCGGCGGCCGCCGAGCGTCGCGCCGAGCGCGGCGCTCGGGGCGACGTCGAGGACGATGAGTCCGCGCTGGCGGAGCGTGGCGGTCGCGGCGTCCGCGGTGGCCGCGTCGATCGTCCCCGTCTCGCGCGTGCCGGCGCGGGTGACCGCGCGGTACCTGAGCGAGGGCACGGAGCCTACTGCTTCCAGCTCGTGACGTCGGCCGCTTCGCCGGTGCCCCCCGGTGCGCCGTCGGCGCCCATCGACGAGAGGTCGAAGCCGTTGGGGGTGCGCTCGCCGGGGAAGCGGTAGACGAACGCGGCGCCCCACGGATCGGCCGGCGGCGGCTGGCGAAGGTACGGGCCGCGCCAGTTCGCGGGGCGCGGGCCCGCGGTGGGCTGCTGCCAGAGCGCGGCGAGGCCCTGCTCCGTCGTCGGATAGCGCCCGTTGTCGAGCCGGTAGGCGTCGAGCGCGGCGCCGAGGGTCGCGATCTGCGCCTGGGCGGCGACGTTCTTGGCCGTGTCGACGTGCCTGAAGACGTTCGGCGCGACGATCGAGGCGAGGACGGCGATGATGACGACGACGACGAGGACCTCGATCAGGGTGAAGCCTGAGCGGGGGCGGCGTGGCGACGGACGCGTCGCGCCGGCTGGGGGCGGCGTCATCACGGACGTGGGCGTTGGTGGTGAAAGTCGCGCGGGAGCGTAGAGATAGACGATCCGGCGCACCGGATGTCAACGCCGAGCCCCTGGTCTGGAACGTGCGGCCAGCGGTGCGCGCTTCATCGTGAGCGCGGCGCCGAGCGGGCTCGGCGCGGCTCCTCTCCATCGCGAGGACGACATGCCCACCATCAAGACCACCGCCACTCCCTCCACCGACCTCCACTACGTCGACCTCGGCAGCGGGCAGCCCGTGGTGCTCATTCACGGCTGGCCGCTGAGTCATCGCATGTGGGAGTCGCAGATCGCCGCGCTCACCGACGCCGGCTACCGGTGCATCGCCTATGACCGCCGCGGCTTCGGCGAGTCGGGGCGGCCCACGGGGGGCTACGACTACGACACCTTCGCGTCGGACCTCAACGACCTCCTGTCGCAGCTCGACGTGCGCGACGCGGTGCTCGTCGGCTTCTCGATGGGGGGCGGCGAGGTCGCGCGGTACATCGGCCGCTACGGCACGGGGCGCGTAGCGAAGGCGGCGCTGCTCGGCGCGGTGACGCCCTTCCTGCTCAAGACCGCCGACAATCCCGGCGGGATCGAGCGGAGCGTGTTCGACGGGATGATCGAGGGGGTGAAGAAGGACCGCATCGCCTTCCTCGACCAGTTCTTTCCCGCGTTCTACAACGATGCGCCGGACAAGCGGATCGGCGCGGACGTGATCCCGTTCAGCAAGTGGATCGCCTGGGCCGCCTCACCGCTCGGCACCGCGGAGTGCATCGTCGCGTTCGGGACGACGGACTTCCGCGCGGACCTGAAGAAGTTCTCGATCCCGACCCTCGTCGCCCACGGGGACGCCGATCAGATCGTCCCGTTCGACATCTCGGGCAAGCTCGCGCACGAGCAGATCAAGAGCAGCCGGCTCGAGGTGCTCAGGGGCGCCCCGCACGGCTTCGCCGCGACGCACGCGCGGCAGACGAGCGATCTGCTGCTGGATTTTCTTGGGCAGTGAGCGATGAGCGATGAGCGATGAGCGATGAGCAATGAGCGATGAGCAATGAGCAATGAGCGATGAGCGATGAGCAATGAGCAATGAGCAATGAGCTCAAAGCTCAAAGCTCAAAGCTCAAAGCTCAAAGCTCACAGCTCACAGCTCACAGCTCACAGCTCACAGCTCACAGCTCACCCCTCACACCGCACACCGCTTGTACGCGTCCTCCAGCGACGCCATCCCGGTCTCCTTCTTGGCCGGCACGAACTCCTGCGCCACGTAGCCGGTGAAGCCGGTGGCGACGATCGCCTTCATGATCGCCGGATAGAAGAGCTCCTGCGACTCGTCGATCTCGTGGCGGCCAGGGACCCCCGCGGTGTGGTAGTGCCCGATCGCGCGGTGGTGATCCCGGATCGTGCGGATGACGTCGCCCTCCATGATCTGCATGTGGTAGATGTCGTAGAGCAGCTTGAACCGCTCCGACCCGACCTTCTCGACGAGCTTCACCCCCCACGCCGTGTGGTCGCACTGGTAGTCGGCGTGGTTCACCTTGGAGTTGAGGAGCTCCATGCAGACGGTCACGCCGGCCTTCTCGGCCGCGGGCATGATCTGCTTCAGCCCCGTGGCGCAGTTCTCCAGCCCCTCGTCGTCGCCGAGGCCGGCGCGGTTGCCGGAAAAGCAGATGACGTTCGGGTACTTCGCCTTCGCCACGACGTCGATCCGCTCCTGATAGGCGGGGATCAGCCAGCTGTGGTTGTCCACGCGGTTCCAGCCGCGCGGGATGCCGCCGTTGCCCGCCTGGCTCACCATCGCGACGATCAGCCCGTGTTTCTCGATCGTGGGGAAGTCGGCGGGGCCGAGCAGCTCGACCGACTTGAGTCCGATGCGCTTCGCGTTCGCCGCCAGCTCGTCGACGGACATGTCGTTGAAGCACCACCGGCAGACGGACTGCTTGATCGCGCTGTTCGGGTTGGAGGGATGCGAGACCGACGATGGGCTCGCGCCTCGCGCGCCCATCGCGCCACCGGCGGAGCCGCTGGCTGCGCCGCCCGACGCGCACGCCGCGGTCACGCCCACCGCGCCGAGGCCGGCGAAGGCACCACTCACCTCGGCGCTCCGGCGTACGAACTCCCGTCGTGACGGCATGGCTGTATCCCGATTGGAAGAGGACGGAGACAATACCGATCAGACACGCGCTGGCGCAACAGTTCTTCGGTCGAACTGGCATCAGGCGCGAGGCCGGCATCCAGAACGAACGGTGCAATTACATGAGACGAATCGAGCGAAGGCAATGGCAACTGCACTTTGGGGTGTGGCGGGACAGACTCGACGCGGCGGACCCCAAGCTCCTGCTCTCGCATCCGCGGGAACGACCCCGTCGGACTAGGCCCTCCGTCTCTTCTCCAAGCGTTCAAACGAGCAGAGACGCGAGACGTCGGTGGCGATGGATCGGCAACCCCGCGGCAGGTCTACCACTACCTGCGCGCCACTCGGATCGAAGTCGGGTTGCTGTTGCATTTCGGACCGGAGCCCTGCTTCTATCGGCTCGTGTCCACGCGCAAGTGAGTGCGTGTCAGACCGAACTCGTGACGCTCTTGCATCCGGAACGGAGGATGCAATCACATGAGGCCGATCAAGCGACACTGGAGCAACTGCTGCTCCAGGGGTCCGCCACCAGGGTTCCTCTCGGCGCACTCCCAAAGTGCAAGTGCCGTCGCCCTCGCATCCGCCCGATCCGCCTCAGTAATGAGGCCCTGCGTTCTGGATGCCAGCCGAGTCAGTTGAGCGACTCTCACCCCTGGGAATCGAGTCTCACCCCTCTCGATGCGGATGTGCGTGTGGGGGCTCGGTGTGTCGCGCCGCGCGGCGCGACATCGCCAGCATCAGGATGCCGAAGAGCAGCATCACCACCCCCCACCACAGGTTGACGTTCGTCACGGGCACGACGTCGGACGCGGTGCGGCTTCCTGCGACGAGCCCGTAGCCCGCGAGCATGAGGCCGAGCAGCGTGAACAGGCCGCCGATGGGGGCCCGGATGTCCATCCCTTGCGCTGAGCTCATGGGTGCGACGCCTCAGAGGAAGACGAGATTCAGTCCGATGATCAGCACGATCACGATGAGCGCGAGCGTCGCCGGGCGCTTGAGGAACGGCAGGTCGCGGTCCTTGGGCTTCGGCGTGAGCGAGTAGACGAGCCCTTCGAGCTCCGACTCGGGGCGCGGCCGCGTCACGAGGCTGACGACGATGGTCACGACGAAGCAGGTCGTCCACGCCACGATCGCCGTCCAGAACGTCTGGGCAAGCTCGCTCGGATACGTGTGCAGCAGACCGAAGTAGCCGCCCTTCACGCCGGGCACCGAGCCCACGGCGAGGGTGAGCCCGTGGTGCAGCATCGCCCCCACCGTGCCCGCCACGAGCCCCCAGAACGCGCCGTGTCCCGTGCTGCGCTTCCAGAACATCCCGAGCGCGAAGGTGGCGAACAGCGGCGCGTTCACGAACGCGAACACGAGCTGCAGCAGGTCCATGATGTTGTTGAACGATCCGGCGACGTACGCCGCCGCGACGGACAGGAGGATCCCGCCGACCGTCGCCGCGCGGCCCATCCACAGATAGTGCTGGTCCGACGCGTTCGGTCTGATGTGGCTCTGGTAGATGTCGTACGTCCACACGGTGTTGAACGCGGTGACGTTCCCCGCCATCCCCGACATGAACGACGCGAGCAGCGCCGTCAGTCCCAGGCCGAGCATCCCCGACGGGAAGAGCTTCACGAGCATCATCGGCGTCGCGAGGTCGTAGTCGAGCACCGTGCGTCCGGCCGCGTCGATGAGCGGCGTCCCGTCGGCGGCGAGCTTGGCGGGGATCATCCCCATGCCCGGGCCCGCGCCGATCGTCAGCGCGAGGGCGATCATTCCCGGCAGGATCACGAGGAAGGGGAAGAGCATCTTGGGGAACGCGGCGATGAGCGGCGTACGCCGCGCCGCCGTCATCGAGTCGGCGGCCATGGCGCGCTGCACGACGAGGAAGTCGGTGCACCAGTAGCCGAACGAGAGCACGAAGCCGAGCCCCATCACGAGCCCGAACCACTCGACGCCGATCGGGTTCGTCGACGCGTCGCCGAGCCCGCGCCACGCGTGGGTGTACGCGCCCTCGGGCAGCCCCGCCGTCACCGATGCGGCGTTGAGTTTGGCGGTGAGCCCGTCCCATCCCCCCACCGACTTGAGCCCGAGATAGACGAGCGGCGCGAAGCCGAACACGATGAGGAAGAACTGCAGCACCTCGTTGTAGATCGCGCTCGTCAGCCCGCCGAAGCTGACGTACGCCAGCACGATCGCCGCCGAGACGAGCACGCTGAAGTTGAAGCTCCAGCCGAGCAGGAGGTTGAACAGCTTTCCCATGGCGTACATCGAGATGCCGGAGGAGAACACGGTCATCGCCGCGAACGTCACGGCGTTCAGCGTGCGCGTCTTCTCGTCGAATCGCAGCTTGAGGTACTCGGGGACGGACCGCACGCGCGAGCCGTAGTAGAACGGCATCATGAACAGCCCGACGAACAGCATCGCCGGCACGGCGCCCACCCAGTAGAAGTGGCTCGTGGCGATGCCGTACTTCGCCCCCGACGCGCCCATCCCGATCACCTCCTGCGCCCCGAGGTTCGCCGAGATGAAGGCGAGCCCGGTCACCCACGCGGGCAGCGACTTGCCCGAGAGGAAGAAGTCCGTGCTCGTTCGCATCACGCGCTTGAGCGCGAAGCCGACCCCGAGCACGGCGACGAAGTACACGGCCATGATCGCGTAGTCGATCGCCGCGAGTTGGGTGACCGGATTGCCTTCCATGGAGGGCGGGGGGAGATGGGGGATGTGGGCGCATCCCGTGCGCGGGTCGGAGCGAGCCGGGCACGTTGGAGTCGGCGGGGAATATGTTGATCCCGCGCAGCGGCGAAAGTAGCGTGGGCGCTGAACGAGCGATGAGCTGCGAGCGATGAGCGATGAGCGATGAGCGATGAGCTATGAGCTATGAGCTATGAGCTATGAGCTCAAAGCTCAGGGCTCATCGCTCAGGGCTCAGGGCTCAGGGCTCCCCGTTCACAACGCATCACCCCACCGCCCTCATGTGCCGATACCGCGCCGTCGCCAGCTGATAGATCCCGTAGGCGATCAGGCCGAACGCCACGGTGCCGAGCACGAGCCGTCCGTAGTCGGCGCCGCCGAGCGCCTGGAGCGACTGCGCGATGCCGCCCGCTTCGCCTGAATCCGCCTGCACGCCGGCGCGCACGAGGAACACGCTGATCATCGCGAACACGATGGCGCGCGCGGCGATGCCGAAGCGGCCGAGGCGCACGATCCACTTGGCCTGCGTATGGCCCGCCTCGTAGAGGTCGAGATGCTTCTTCGCCTTGTCGGAGAAGGCGCGGTAGACCTGATACACCGCGTAGCCGAGCACGCCGAGCCCGACGCCGACCACCAGTGCGCGGCCGAAGGGCATGGCGAGGAGCCGGGCCGTCCAGTCGCGCGCGGCCTCGCCCTGCGGTCCACCGCTGTCGCCGCCGATCTCGCGCAGGGCCTGGATACCGAGGGCGCCGTACGCCACGCCGCGCGCGGCCTGGGCCGCGCGCACCACCAGCTTCGTCGGCTCGTCGCCCTTTCCTTCGGCGTCCGTCACCGCGGCGACGAGGCGCCAGGCCATGTAGCCGAGCAGACCGATGCCGATGGCGACGAGGGCGACCGTCCCCATCGGCCCATCGTGGATCACGCTGAGCGCGCCACGCGAGTCGGTCGCGCCGCCGCCGGCCCCGAGCGCCGCGCGCGCCGCGAGCGCGCCGATGACGACGTACACGGTTCCTTTGGCCGCATATCCCCCTCGGCCGAGCATGACCAACGCGGGCGAAGCCGCTCGCAGTCCATGGTTCGAATCCGGACTCGCGTGGTAGGAAGCCGTGCTGGCCATCGGAGCCTCGTGGGCGCAGGTATGCTCACGACCGAGGCAGCAACCGTGCCTGTGCAATCCGCGGCGAGCACGAGAGACCTCCCAACGACGCGAACCAGGACACGGCCGGACCTTCCGGAGGAAGCCGGATCAGTTCCCCTCGGCGGTCGCGATGCGTACAGCAGCGCAACGGCCCGCTGCATCCACGACCCCAAGAGGTTCTTGTTGGCCGCGGCACAGTCATCCTCCGCCGGCACGAGACCGATCAGGCCTTTTCCGTGAGATCCGGGTCATCCGGGTCCGCGCCGTTGGGACGCCACTCGAACCGTCCACTCGCGTAGTGAAGATGCCTCGACTCGCTGCGCTCGCTCGGGATGGCGCGTCCCGTCATGCGGCATCCACAGGTGACCAGCGGACGGAAACGGCCTCGGGAGCCAGAAGCGTCCCGAGGCCGTTTCCAACCAACCCGCTATCCAACTCACCAACTCACCCTCGAAGTATCTGCCTCAAGACCCCCACCGCCCGCGGATCGCCGCTCTGCCCGATCCAGAAGAGCGCATGCCCGCGCACCTGCGGATCCCGATGCGTGCGCGCGATCTCGATGAGCGGATCGAGCCCCTGCTTTCCGCGCATCTGCGACAGCGCGAACACCGCGTCGCGGCGCGTGTCGTCGGGGTCGTCGTCCCGGCTCTCGATCTCGGTGATGTCCTCGCCGTGCCCCATCACCTTTGCGGTGGCGAAGCGGCTGACCCAGAACAGCGCGTTGCGCCGCGTCGCGCTCGACACGCGTCCCGTGTTCTCGGCGATCGCGAGCAACCGCTGCCACACCGACACGCTGTCGGCGATGACCGCCGCCGTGATCGCGTCGTGCCCACCCCGCTCGGTGCTCGTGTCCGCCAGGGCGAGGAAGAAGCTCGCCGCCTCGGCGCTCGAGACCGCACCGAGGTCCGTCGCGGGCTCCTCGTGCGCGACCGCCGGGCCGACGGCGACGCGCACCGTCTTCACCGAGCCGCGCTCGACGCGCATGCGCACGCGCGCGGGGCCCGGCTGACAGGTGTGCATCGGGCGGTCTCCGCTCGACCAGTTGCCGTAGTACGTGTTGCCGCCCATCGAGAAGAAGCGCCGTCCGTCGCCGCACACACCTGGGCGCGCCGTGTAGTGCAGCTCCAGGATCCCGGTGCCCGCCGCCCGCACGCGCTGCGCGAGCGCCTGCGCCTGGGCGCGCTCCGCGGCACCTGCCGCCGCCAGCAACGCGAGCGCCATCGCGGTCCTCGTCGTCGCGCGCATGGTCAGCGCACCACCAGGTCGGTGATCAGCTTCGTGATGCGCGGGTCGTCCTTCTGGGCGAGCCAGAAGAGCGCCTTCTTGCGCATCTCGCGGTCGGGGTCCTCCTTGGCGATCGAGATCAGCTTCGTCGTCGCCGCCTCCTCGCGCTGCTGCGACAGCACGAAGATGATGTGCTCCTTGAGGCGCTCGTCGCGCGCGCTCGCGTAGAGCGCCGAGATGTCGGCCACGCTCGCGTGCCCCTGACCGGCCCAGAACACCGCCTTGCGGCGCACCTCCATCGGCTGCCGCTCGTCGCGCGCCTTGTCGAGCAGCCAGCGTGTGCCGTCCGACGACTCGCGTTGCGACACCGAGAACAGCACCTGCTCCTTCAGCTTGTCGCTCGACTCGCCGTCGAACAACGAGCGGAGGAACGCGAAGTCGGCCGGCGAATCGCGGTCACCCTGACTGAGGGCGAAGATGGCCGCGCGGCGCACCGCATCCGTCTCGCGCTCGTCGCCGGCGACGGTGCGCACGACCGCGCGCGACCGCTCGTCGTCGCGCTGGCCGAGCCAGAACACGGCCGCCTTGCGCACGCTCGGCGAGCCGGTGCGCGCCAGCGTCATGAGCGCGGGCACTCCCGCGTCGTCGGGGATCATTGCGAGCGCGCCCGCCGCCGCGCCCTCGAGTCCGTCGCCGGGCCCGGGATCGTCGGCCGACGTGCGGTCGCCGCCGCTGGCGCGCGCGAGCTCGGTGATCGGCGCCACCATGGAGGCGTCGCCGAGCGCGCCGGCCCAGTGCACCGCGCGCCGCCGCGTGTCGCGCGACAGGCTCGTCGTGCGCGCCAGCCGCAGCATCTCCGGCGCGACATTCGCGCTGTCGGCCACCGCGGCGGCGAGCATCGGGTTGTGGCGCGACGTACCCTCGAGCTGCGGGACGAGCGAGATGAAGTATGCCGCCGCCTCCGGCGCGCTCACGGGCCCCAGGTCGGTGACGTCGCCCGCGCCGCTCGCCCAGCTGCCCCCGACGCGCGTCCGCACGCCGGTCACCTTGCGGTCGCGCACTGTGATCGTCACGCGCGCCGGTCCGTCGATGCACCGCATCCCCGAGACCGTGCCGTACGACTCGACGCGGTCGGAGAAGAACATCGAGCGCCGGATCGATACGCCGTCGCGCCCGTCGCCACAGACGTCGGGGCGCGTGGCGTAGGTGAGCCGCACCTCGCCGTCGGGCGCGGCGGCCACGCGGCGGGCAATGCTCGTTCCGGGCTGCGCGCCCAGCGCGGGCGCGAGGGTCAGGGCGAGCGCCAGGCTCGCCAGTCTCGTGTGCGACATGATCGTCACCGCGGAGCGTTGATGATGTCGATGATCGCGTCCCGTGCGCGCGGGTCGTTGACCTGACCGAGCCAGAAGATCGCCTTCTTCCGCAGCTCGCGGTCGGGGTCCGTCTTCGCGATCGCGATCAATCGTGTCGTCGCGGCCTCGTCGCGCTTCTGCGACAGCACCCAGATGAGCTGCTCCTTGATCTCGCGCTCGGTGACGCGCGAGTAGAGCCCGGACAGCTCGGCCGTGGACACACCGGCCTGGCCGGCGCTGAAGATCGCCTGCTTGCGCGTCTCCACCGAGTGCTTCGTGTCGGCGGCGACCTGCATCAGCCACGCGTCGTTGCCCTGGCCGCGCATCTGCGAGAGCGAGAAGAGGATCTTCTGCCGGATCGACTCGTTGCTGCTGCCGGCGGGCGCGCTGGCGAGCCGGTCGAACAGCCCCCGCAGGTACTGCGCGTTCTCCGCCGAGCGATGCTGGCCGAGCCAGAACACCGCCTTCTCGCGCAGCCCTTCGGGCGAGCGTGTGTCCTCGGCGATCCGGCGCACCGCGGCCTGGCCGCGCTCCGTGCGCTGCTGCATGAGCGCGAACACCGCCTGCTCGCGCAGATCCTCGTCCACGCCCGCCGACTCGAGCATCTGCACGAGCGCCTGCGCCGCGCGGTCGGTGTTCACCTGGCCCATCCAGAACACCGCCTTCTTCTTCACCTCGCGGCTCGGATCGTTGCGCACGACGTCGAGCAGGATGTCCTCGGTCTCGCTCGTGCGCTTCTGCGACACGAGGAACACCGCCTTCTCGCGCAGACCTGCAGAGCACTCGTCCTTCTTGGCCAGCACGGCCTTGAGGATCGGCATCGCGCGCTCGGCGTTCATCTGCATGAGCGCGTTCATCGCCTCGGCGCGCTCGTCGTCGTCGTCGCCACGCGCGCACGGCTGCTGCGCCACCGTCCGTCCACGTGCGGTCACGTCCTCCGCGGCGCGGGAGTCGCCGCGGCGCGCGAGCTCGCCCTTCACCCGGATCGCCAGCGCGTCGGCGTCGCCCCGCGTCGCGGCGCGGGCGTACTCCGCGCGCTGCCGGTCGAGCACGCGCACGGCCTGGCGCAACTCATTGATGTCGCCGATGCGGTAGAGGGAGTACGCCTGCCAGTACAGCGCGTCGCCCGCGTAGGTGGAGCGCGGATACCGCTCGGTGATGCGCTGGAAGGTGCGGACCGCCGCGCGGAAGTCGCTGCGGTTGAGCTGCTCGCGGCCGACGCGGTACAGCGAGTCCGCCGGATCGTCCGCCTGCCAGGGAGCCGGGGGACGCGTAGCGAACTCCCGCGCCGTCGCGATGGTCGTGTCGTCCGTCGCCACCCCGTAGATCGAGGTCCAGGCGCCGGCGGTGTCGATGGTGGCAATCGTCGCCACCAGGAGGATGTGTCGGAGCATCATTGCTCGTGCGTGATGAGTGAGGGCCGTCTCACGAGGCGGCCAGTCCGGCGGGCACCGCCGAGCGGAGGCGCGGCAGCAGATCGCGGTCGCGCATCGCGCGGTCGATCAGCTCGCGCTCGTTCGCCTGCAGCGGCGTGCCCGAGAGTTGAACGATCTGCGCCAGGATCAGCTCCAGATCGGTGAAGAGCATGCGCAGCTGCGGGTCGCGGCCCGCGGGGGAATCCATCAACAGCCGTGTGCTCGAGAGGACGTCTCGCGCCCAGCGTGCCGCGTCGCGCAGCGCCCGTGGATCGCGCGTCGTCCCCTCGGCGCCGCGGTAGGCGATGAGCAGCGCTTCGGCCTGCACCAGCGTCTGGACGGCGGCGGTACGGTAGAACGTCTGCACGGTGGAGTCGCCGAGCGCGGGGAGATCGCGCGGCTCGGCCTGCGCGTAGGACTGCGGCGCGCCCGGCGCACCGTCGCGAACGCGTCCCGCGGGAGCCGACGGGGGCGCGACCACGTCGCGCCGCGCCGCACCCGGCGCACCGTCGGCGCGCGCCGTCTCCGGCGACGCCGCGGCCGGCCCCGAATCGGCGCGGGGCGGAACAACCGCGACCGCCTGCTCCGGCCCTTCATTGAACACCTCGCGCTCGAGCAGCACGCCGAGCACCAGGCCGGCGGCGAGCAGCGCGCTCCAGCCCGCCACCGCGGCGCGCGAGCGCCGGCGCGGCGCGAGCGGCACCACGTCCACCTCGCGCGCGGCGGCCTCCGCAGCCGTCGCGGCCCGGGCCGCTCGCCGCGCCGCGGCGATCTGCGCCCACATCGCGTCGCGCGGCACGCTGCCCTCCGGCGCGTTGTACCGCGCCGCCGTCAGCGCACGGATGCGCTCGTCGAGGATGTCGTCGTCCGGTCGGTTGTCGGTCATTGAATCCATTCTCCCACGAAGTCCGCCAGAGCGATCCGGAGCTTGGCCCGCGCCCGCGACAGCTGCGCCTTCGACGTGCCCGCGGTCGTGCCGAGCGCCGCTCCGATCTCCTCGTGCGTGAACCCTTCCACGTCGTGCAGCAGGAACGTCACCCGGCATCCCTCCGGCAGCGCTTCGATCGCCTGCGCCAGCCGGTCCTTCAGGTCCGGCTCCGCTTCCCGCGTCGGCGACGTCACCATCGCTGCCTCCTCGAGCACCGCTTCCCGTTGATCGAACCGCTTCACCTTTCGCAGCCCATTCAGCACCACCGAGGTGGTGATCGCGTGCAGCCATGCCCCGAAGGGCGCGTCCCCGCGGTAGTCGCCGATCCGGTCGAACGCCCGGATGAACACGTCCTGAGTCAGGTCCTGGGCGAGGTCGTGGCGCCCGCTCATCCGGTAGGCGAGCCAGTACACGCGGTCGACGTGCGCATCGTACAGCGCGCGCTCGGCGGCCTCGTCCCCCAGCTTCGCGCGCGCCGTCAGCTCGCGCTCGTCCACCTACCGACCGTCCATGTGCCGTCCCGGTGCCTTTCCATTGGGAGGCGTCCTCGATCGCCCTTCGGCGGTTCCGGACCGGGCTCCCGTTGCGCCCTCAGGACACGAGGTCCCCCCAAAGGGTTGCACCGCCGGCGCGGCCGCGCCAATGGCCCGCCCCCTGCACTTTCGGGGGCGCTTGCTCGAGCCCAGCGTCGGGGCCAGGTTCACGCCCACGCCCGCTCCGCTGGACTCGAGCGGGCGTCGTCGTTCCCGCGCCGGCGGCCCCCCGGGGGTGCCTGGTCGCGAGCCGGACGACACCCGTGTACCCCGCGCCGCCGGACCGCGCGGGAGGCGGGAGCGGGCCCGATGCGCGGAGCGCGGGTCCCCGCGAGCGATCGAGCCAGACACCGGATGAGGGAACGACGCCGTGCCTGATCAGACCAAGCGCACGGTCCTCCTCGTGGAGGACTCTGCGGCGGATCGTGAGGTGGTGCGCCGGCTGCTGCGGCAGCGGACGCGGGCCTACACCATCCTGGAGGCCACGACTGGCGAAGCGGGGCTGGCCATGTGCCGCGACACGCCAGTCGACTGCGTGATCCTCGACTACTACCTCTCCGACATGGACGGCCTCCAGTTCCTCGACGCGCTCGCCGCGCCGACGGGGAAGGTCCCCCTCCCCGTCACGCTGTTGACGGCCAGGGACGACGACGCCACCGCCGCCCACGCCCTGGCCCGCGGCGCCCAGGACTACCTGGTCAAGCAGGCGCTCACCTCGCACGCCCTCGGCCGCGCGGTCGAGAACACGATCGAGAAGTTCCGCATCCTGCGCGAGCTGGAGGAGCAGCGCGCCGCCATCGAGCTCCGCAACCACAAGCTCGAGGTCATGCGCGACGAGCTCCAGGCCAAGGTCGAGGACCTTGCCGACGCCACCAAGGCGAAGGACCGCTTCCTCGCCGTGATGTCGCACGAGATGCGCACCCCGCTCAACGCCATCCTCGGCTACGCCGACCTGCTCGACATGGAGCTCGAGGGGGTGCTGGCCGAGGGCCAGCGGCAGCAGGTGGAGCGCATCCGCGTCGGCAGCCGGCACCTGCTCGGCCTCATCAACGACGTGCTGGACCTGACGCGTGCCGATGCGCGGAAGCTCGACCTCGACATGCGTCCGGTGGACCTGCCCGCCGTGGTGGAGGAGGTGGCGGCGCTGCTCCAGGCGCAGGCCGAGCCGCGGGGGATCGAGCTCGTCGTCGAACCCTGCCGCACGGAGATCCCGCACGTGCAGGCCGATCTCCAGCGGCTGCGCCAGATCCTGATCAACATCGTCGGCAACGCGCTCAAGTTCACCGACGAGGGGTCGGTCACGATCCGCTGCTCGGTGGAGCCGTCGGGCGACACCGTCGAGGTGTCGGTGACGGACACCGGCATCGGCATCGACGTGGACATCCTGCCACTCATCTTCAACGAGTTCTACCAGGCGAAGGGTGAGCTCACGCGCCGGCACGGCGGCACGGGGCTGGGCCTCTCGATCTCGCGCCGGCTGGCGGAGCTGATGGGCGGCGGCATCGAGGTGGCGAGCACGGTGGGCCAGGGCTCGGTGTTCACGCTCCGGCTGCGCTCGTCCACCGCCGGCAGTGCCCTGCGGCCGGAGGACGTGCTCGACCACGACGCCGCGATGGCCGCGCACGCCGCGGCGGCGCGGCGCGTACAGCTGCAGCGCGCCGTGGTGGCGTTCAGCACGGAGGGCGACACCCTGAAGGACCTCTCGCGCCGCGTGCATCCGCGGGTGCGGCTCGCCTGGACCACCGACGTCGACGAAGTCGTTCCGCTCGCCGTGCGCGAGCACGCGTCGCTCGTCGTGCTGGACATCGGCACGCAGGGCGGCGCCGCGTGGCGCGCCGCGATGGCGCTGAAGGATCTCGACGAGCTGAGCGACACCGCCGTGCTGCTCCTCCCCACGATTCCCGCGGCGAGCGCCGACGATCCCGTCGACGCACTCAACCTGGGCTGGGTCTCGCTGGTGCCCAAGCCATTCACGGCCGAGCAGCTCACGCGGGCCGTCTCCAACGCGGCCGCCACGGTCGCGGGGGAGGAATACCGCGAGGTGGACGTGCTCGTGGTGGACGACGACCCCGACTCGCGGCGCGTGGCCGCGCAGTTTCTCTCCGAGGCCAAGGTCCACGTGCGCGAGTCGGCCGACGGCGAGTCGGCGCTGGTGGAGATGCGCCGCCGCTCGCCCGACGTCGTCGTGCTCGACCTGATGATGCCGGTGCTCGACGGGTTCGGCGTGCTCGCGACGATGCGCGCCGATCCCGTGCTCTCGAGCGTGCCCGTCGTCGTGCTCACGGCGAAGAGCCTCACCGAGGCGGAGCGGCAGTTCCTGTCGCGGAGCGCCGTGCGCGTGCTCCAGAAGGGCGAGTACCGGCTGGCGGACGTGGCGGCGCTGGTGCTGCGCGCGGCGTCGGGGGCGCGCGGGGGCAGCGCGGTGGGCGCTCCGAGGAGCGAGTCGCTCGAGCCGGCGTAGGCGCGAAGGACGCTGCGTCGCCCAAGGTAGTGCCGCTGGGAAACGATATATTCCGCGCCGGAGGGATCTCGCCCGCTGAAGGAAGCGGGGTTGGAGCAGCTCGCCGGACTCCCCGGCGTGGTCGTGCGAGTGTCCGGGGCCACGGAGCGCGCGATCGACTGGATGACCTTTGCGGCGGCGGAGCTGCGCGGCCGCGCGGTGCTCGTGCACACCGGTTGGGACCGGCATTGGCGCACCGATCGCTACTTCGAGGGGCATCCCCACCTCACCCGGCGCGCGGCGGAGTACCTGCGGGATCAGGGCGCGGCGCTCGTGGGGATCGACTCGTTCAACATCGACTCCACCGACGACGGGACGCGGCCGGTGCACAGCGCGCTACTCGGCGCCGGCATCCCGATCGTGGAGCACCTCACGGGGCTCGACGCCCTACCGATCGACGGCTTTCACTTCTGGGCGGTGCCGCCGAAGGTGCTGGGGATGGGCACCTTCCCGGTTCGTGCGCATGCGCGGCTCGACGGGCCCTGATCGTCGCGACCGCAGCTCAGTTCTATTCACCCGCAGCTCAGTCGATGCCGACGCGCCCCCTCACCGTCGCCAGCAGCCGCGGCGAGTCGTAGCCCACGCCGTCCTTGAACACCGTCGTCACGCGCCGGATGGCCGCGGGATCAGCCGCCAGGTCGCCTTGAAGCACGACCAGATCGGCGACCTTCCCCTTCTCCACCGACCCGAGCCGGTCGGCGACGCCGAGGATGCGCGCGCCGTTCAGCGACATGACCTGAACCGTCTGCGCCGGCGAGAAGCCGGCTTCGACCAGCAGCTCGTAGTTGCGCTGGTCGCCGAAGCCGGGCAGCGCACCGCCCACCCCCGTCGGATCCACCCCCGCCGCCAGCAGTCCGCCCGCGTCCACGAACGCCTTCTCGAACGCCATCGCGTTGTGCAGCATCTCGGTCGTGAGCGGGTAGTCCTTCGCCTTGTTCAGGCCGGCGAGGTACTGCACGTACGCCTCGCGCAGCGCCGGCGTCATCATCTCGAGCGTCCGCTCGTCGGACACTGGGCGCTTCTGGAAGAACGGCTCGAACACGGCGAGGGTCGACGTCATCCCGACCTTCTTGTCGACCATCTTCCGGATCGTCGCCTGCCACGCGGCGCTCGACGGTGTGGCGCTGCCCGTGCGCACCATGCTGTTGGTCGGACAGTGGTCCGGACGCTTCTCCGCGTCGAAGTCGGTGGCCGTGAGCAGCCCGTGCTCGAGGTTGTCGATGCCGAGGTCGACGGCTTCCTGGAAGGTCACGGAGCAGAGATGGCCCGTCACCTTGATGCCGCGATTGTGCGCTTCCTCGACGGCCGCGCCGAGCTCGGCGCGCCGGATGTCCGCGTAGATCTTGATCCAGGTCGCGCCCTCCTGCGCCCAGTACGCCACGAACCGGCGCGCCGCGTCGGGTGAGCCGACCTGCGCCATGCTCCCCGCCGCCCCACCGACGTCGCCGGTGAGGTACGGCGCGGTGAAGTGGATGCGCGGACCCACCAGGCGGCCGCTGTCGATCATGGCGCGCGCGTTGAGCTCCGCGTAGGGGGACCGCCCTCCCGTCGTGCGGATCGTCGTCACGCCGCTCGCGAGGTACAGCCGCGGCCCGGTGAACGACATCTGCGCCGCGCGCCCGCCGACCGCCGTATAGAAAAGATGGTCGTGCATCCCCACGATCCCGGGGATCACCGTGTGGCCGGCGAGCTCCATCCGCCGCGCGCCGGCAGGCACCGTCACGCTCGCCGACGGTCCCACGCTGGCGATGCGCCCATTGTCGACGACGACCGTCTGACCGGTGCGCGGCGCGCTTCCGGTGCCGTCGATGACGGTCACGTTCACCAGTGCCACCACCGGCTCGGTCACGGAGGTGAACTGCCGCACCTCGCGCGAGAGCCGAGCGGCGGGCCCCGTCGCCGGCGTGGCCGGCGTGACGGCGTTCTGCGCGGTGAGGGGCGCGACGACCACCGTCGACACGAAACCGGCGAGCAGACATGCGGACCTGTAACCACGCATCGACGAGTTCCTCACTGAACGGTGAACCCCATCATCATGTCCGCCGAGAGATGCTCGGCGATGTGGCAGTGCGCCATCCACCGGCCGGGATTCGAGAGCTCGAGCAGCAGATCGACCGTCGCGCCGCCGGGGATCAGTACGGTGTCCTTCCACGCGAGGTTCCGCGTCGGCGCGCCGTTCACAGCGAGCACGACGAACCGCTGGCCGTGAAAGTGAATCGGGTGCTGCATCGCGTGCAACGACCGGCGCTCGTTGACGAGGCGCACCCGCACCACGTCGCCACGCCTGAAGCGCCAGTCGATGTCCATGTTCTCGCGGCCGGTGGCCGGGTCGCGGATCACCCACCGGATCTGGTCGCTCGTCGACGCCCAGTTCATGCTCGGCATCGTCCCGTTCCATTCCACGGGATTGAAGTACACGGAGTCGAGCTGCATGAGCTGTCGCGTGAGGAAGGGCAGGCCGCGCGTCACGAGACCGAGCACCAGCGTACGCTGGGGAGCACTCGCGGCCAGCCGACGGATCCGCGCCAGCTCGGCGCTCGAGGCGGTGTCCGTGCGCAGCCTCGCGAACCCGCCCGTGATGCGCGGCGCGGAGGCCGGGTCGCTGCCGACGGAGACGACGCCGAGCGTGTCCGTCTCGTGGCGGAAGCGGCCGAACAGGTGGTCGATCGCGTGCACGCGGTTGACGAGGGGCACGGCTCCGGCGCGATCGAAGCGCGCGTGCACTACGTAGCGTTCGGCCGGCGCGATCACCACGCTCTCGACCCACTCCTCGCGCTCGAAGGTCCCGACGTCGCTCGCGACGAGCTTCAGGCGCGCGCCGGGAAGCGACAGGTTGAACGTGCGCGTGTTCGAGACGTTGGTCAGATGGAACCGCACCACCTCACCACGGCGGACCCGCAGCGAATACCCGGGCTCTCCGTTGACCAGGAAGACGTTGCCGAACCGCCCCATCAGCGCATGCGTGGCCGTGTCCCGTCCGAACGGGACGAGCCCGTCGTCGCCGACGAGGAGGTCGTCGAGCATGAGCACCTCCTCGCGATGCGCGGGCGAGAAGTAGTCCGGGCGCGGCGAGCGCACGAGCATGTTGCCGTACAGGCCGAGCTCCTGCTGGATGTCCTCGCGCACGTGCGGGTGATACCAGTAGATGCCGGCGTCGGGAAAGCGCACGCGATAGGTGAACGTCCCACCGGGCGGCACCGCGTCCTGGGTGAGACCCGGGATGCCGTCGAAGCGGTTGTCGAGCCGAACGCCGTGCCAGTGAACAGTGGACGGCTGATCCAGCGCGTTCTCGAAGCGGACGACCACCTCGGCGCTCTGCGGCACCTGGAGGAGCGGCCCCGGATGCTGGCCGTTGAATCCGAACATCGTGAGCGTCCGCCCCTTGAACGTCCGCGACACGAGTCCGGCGACGAGCCGCAGCGTGTCCCCGTGCGCGAGTCGAACGACCTCGCGCGAGCGCACCGCCGGGGGAGCGACCGATCCGGGGCGCGGCAGGTACGGCGTCGTCGCCGGCCGAAGCGCCATCTCGGCGGGCAGCATCGCGAGGCCCGGCGGCATGGGCACCGTCGTCCACCGAACGCTGGAGTCCGCGGCCGGCGCGCCGCCGTGCCCCGCGTGCGCACGACCGGTCGCCAAGGTCGCGCCCGTGGGCATCGAGTCGCGCATCGCACCGAGCGCGAACTGCATCAGCTCGGGCGGCTGGAGCCGCGTGCTCGCGGACATCCCGCGGAGCACGATGCGTCCCAGCGGCTCGCGCACCTCGGCCGAGCGCTCGGCGGACACGAGCACGACGAACTTGTCGAAGTCGATCGGGGCGAGTCGCGTGCGCCCGACGGTCGCGACGCCGAGCCGGCGCATCTGATCCATCGTGGGCGTCGCGACCCACACGACGTAGACGGAGAAGGCACCGAGCGACGACGGTGCGGGAAGGCCGGCGAGGGTGATCGTCGGCGCGTAGCGCAGCGCGCCTGCCGCGGTCACGGGCACTGTGAACGGGCCGCCGTCGTGACCGAGCGCCACCCTGCCCGACGCGCGCTCCAGGCCCGCGGTCGGCTGAAGCTCGATGCAATAGAGGTCGCGGCTCGGCTCGTGGTCTCGCTGCGGGCCGTCGCACGACGGCGACGCCGTGCGAGTGGCCGCACGCGCGGGGCCAGAGGCGGCGAGTGAGAGGAGCAGCGGCGCGGCGAGCCACATCATCAATACCATGTTGCACCACGCGCCGCGCTGGCGACAGTCGCCGTCCTGTCATCCCGAGCGAGCGCAGCGAGCCTCTCTGTCATCCCGAGCGAGCGCAGCGAGCCTCTCTGTCATCCCGAGCGAGCGCAACGAGCCTCGCTGTCATCCCGAGCGAGCGCAGCGAGTCGAGGGATCTGCACTTGCGTCGGCCGAGTCGTCTGGCTCGGTCCAGCCCGCCCCGTACATTTGCTCGATGCGGATCTCTCGGAGCCTTCGAGTCGCGCCCGCCGATCGTGCGGTATGAGCGCGACCGCCCCGCCGAGCTGCTGCACATCGACGCGAAGACACTCGGGCGGATCGTCGGCGGCGTGGGCCACCGCATCACCGGCGACCGGGCGCGACAAGCGCAGACCCGCGGCGGCGGGTGGGAGTGCTTGCATGTGGCGATCGACGATGCCTCGCGCGTGGCCTACGCGGAACTCCTCCCCGATGAGACGGCCGCGAGCGCGGTCGTCTTTCTCCACCACGCGGTCGCGTGGCTGGCGACGCTCGGCGTCCAGGTGGAGGCGGTGATGACAGACAACGCCTTCTGCTACATTCGCCGCCAGTACGCCACCGCG
>DASTSX010000184.1:0-8214 GCA_035760455.1 Gemmatimonadaceae bacterium
CGGGCGCGCTCCGTCACGAATCGCATCGAAGCGGACGGGCCGTGCTCGCTCTGGATGACCAGGTGCGCACCGATGCGATCGCGTAGCTCGTCGGGCACGCGGTCGGTCTTGCGCACGACGAAGCGCGAGTTCGCGGAATCCGCGTAATACGTCGCGTATTGCGCGTTGCTGTAGATCGCGGCTCGACCTTCCAGACTGAGACGAACTTCGGCGGCGGGCTGCCAGCTGAGGCGCGCGCCGAACGCCTTCGCGTCGGGACCCAGCTCGTCGCCGAGCAGGCGTCCGCGCGAGGTGATGCCGCTGGTCAGCGCGTTGTGCGTGTACGTCAGGATCCCCATGTGCTTCGCCGTCAGCTTCAGCGACAGGAGTGGCGAGAAGAGGCGGGGCATCGTGATGCCGATTGCCTGGCTCCCGTATCCCGTCAGGAGCTTCGGGATGCGCTTGACGTCGAAGTCGTCGATCAGAACCTCCCCGGTCACCACCACGCCGCGCAGCCCGCCGATGCGGATCCGCCCGTCCACACCCAGCAGCTTGTCCGAGTCGACGTCGAGCGTGCGGCTGGAGTCCGTGTAATTGTGGGTCCGGAAGATGTCGATGAACGGCAGGAAGTCGATCAGCCGGTCCCCGAAACTCGACGCCCGTCCGCCCTCTCCACCGTAGTGGTTCAGGAAGCTCGCGCCGAACTCGGCGCGGCGGCTCGGCTGCACGCTGACCTTGTAGCCCAGGAGCTTGGAGTTGGAACGCACGTCGCTCGGCCCGAGGTCGGCCACGAAGATCGTCCCCTTCATCACGCCGAGTCGCCGGAAGACGCCGGGCAGCCCGAACGGATGGGCGGACGACAGCGAGACCAGGTCGAGCGCGGGCGCGTCCGCGGCGATGAACAGGCCTTCGTCCGCCGACTGGGCCCACGACAGCTGGGTGCGGCCCAACTGCAGCGCGACGTTGCGGAAGCGCGCCCGCGCGCTCGCCAGCAGGACCTCGCCGTTTCCGCGCCGCAGCGCCGTGTCCTTCGCCCAGGCATACTCCGCGCGCTCGCGGATCGAGAACGCGAGCCAGCTCGTGGGCTCGAGCCGGTGCGCCAGCTCGATCCCGAGCGTCGATCCGGGTACGAGCGGCGTCCCGAGCCGACGCGGCAGGAGCGACCCCATCGTCGCGTCGAGCGTGCTGCCGTACGTGCCGACGAAGCCGCGTCGATTCGCGTCGGTGTAGTTCACCACCAACTGCGCGTCGTCGATCGGCACCAGCAGGGCGCCGGTCGAGGGGATCTCGTCGATCTCCCGCGAGAACCGCGTCTCGAGCCGGCGGAGGATCCCGTCTCCGATCGACAGCTCGAGATCCGTGATGCGCAGATTCTCCGCGCGCTCGCCGAGCTGATTGGAGCGGTCTCGCGCGATGCGCAGGATCCGACCGATCTCGCGGCGGGAATAGGGGCGTTGCGCGACGACGACGGAATCGAGAAACCCCAGATCGCTGAGGCGATCGAAGTCCGCATATACTTCGTCGGCGGGAGGGACCGTCGCGGTGCCCTGCGCCTGCGCGGGCGCGTCGAAGAGCGCGACGGCGGCGAGTCCGCACAGCGCGGCGCGTCGGAACGAACGGGTGAGGATCGGCACGGCCCTAAGGTAACGGGGCGGCCGAGCGCGCCGAAACCGGCGCCGTCTCACTCCTCACCCTGGGGACGTGATCCTCGCTCCCGCCTGCTCCAACCGTCCCCGCAGCCGCTCCGGCAGCCGCGCCGTCACCACGAGTTGGTCGCCCTCGGTGCGCTGCGCCAGCACCTCGCCGTGCGCGTGGATCTCGGCCAGCATCCGTCCGTCCCCTGACGACATCCGGACCTCGGCGACCGGCCGGCGGGCGCGCACCGAGTGCCGCAGCGCGCGGCGCAGCGGGTCGAGTGCCTCGTCGGTCGTCGTGTTCACGAAGATCGCGCTCGGCACCAGTCCGAGCACGCGCTCCTGCAGATGCAGCAGCGCCGCCTCGTCCAGCAGATCCGTCTTGTTGAAGACGAGCAGTACCGGCTGCTCGTGCAGCCCCAGATCGAGCAGCACCTCGTCGACGACCAGCCGTTGCTCCTCCCAGAGCGGGTGGCTCGCGTCGACGACGTGCAGCAGCAGGTCGGCGTCGCGCGTCTCCTCGAGGGTGGCGCGGAACGACGCGACGAGGTGATGCGGCAGCTTCCGAATGAATCCGACGGTATCGGTGAGCAGCACGCGTGAGTTCTCGCCCAGGTCCACCTCGCGCGTCAACGGATCGAGCGTGGCGAATAGCCGATCCTCGACGTGCACGTCGTCGCTGCCCGTCATGCCGCGCAGGATCGACGACTTGCCCGCGTTGGTGTAGCCCACCAGCGACGCCTTGAAGGAGCCCGTGCGCGACTGTCGCTGCACCGCGCGGTTCTGCTGCACGTGCGTGAGGCGCTCCTTGAGCAGCTTGATGCGGTGGTTGATGAGGCGGCGGTCCGTCTCGAGCTGCGTTTCGCCGGGACCTCGCATGCCGATGCCGCCCCGGAACTTCTCGAGGTGCGTCCACATCCGCGTCAGGCGCGGAAGGGTGTACTCGAGCTGAGCGAGCTCCACCTGCATCTTGGCCTCGCTCGACCGGGCGCGCGTGGCGAAGATGTCGAGGATCAGCTCCGCCCGGTCCACGACCCGCGTGCCGAGCGTCTGCTCGACGTTGTTGCCCTGGCTCGGCGTCAGCTCGTCGTCGAAGATGATCAAGGAGGCGTTGCGGCTGCGGACGAGCTCTTTCAGCTCCTCCAGCTTCCCCTTCCCGAGGTACGTCCCAGGGTGCGGGCGATCGAGCTGCTGCGTCAGCTCGCCGACGACGACCGCGCCCGCGGTGTCGGCGAGCCGCTCCAGCTCGCGCAGATGCTCGTCGAGCGACTTGCGCGCCCCCGCGCGCTTGAGCGGCGCCCCCACGAGGAGCGCCCGCTCGGTCGGGGGCGCGACGGTGATCAGCTCTCGTGCGATGAGTCGCCTCTACTGGCGCGAGGTGCCGCCGAGCGCGTTGAACCGCCCGGTGGAGCTGTACGGCACCGTGAAGTTGCCGATCACGGTGCCGACCACGACGTCACCGGCGACGCGGTAGTTGACGCCCCCGGTGTTGAGCAGCTGCCGCCCCGCGGCGCCGATCCCCGCGTAGGTGAAGTTCACCGGGATCGTGACCACGGACGAGTCGTTGCTGTTCACCGTGAACCGGCTGTCCACCGTGCCCGTCGCGAATCGTACGCTGTCGCCCACGATGACGTTGTACGACATCCGCGTCGCGTCGAGACGATACCCGTTCGGGTTGTGCACGCTCAGTCGCACGTCGAGGTTGCCCCCCGTGAGCCCGACGCCGTTGACGCGAACGTCCTGCAGCCGCACGATCGGCTCCTTGAACGCCTGCCGCCCGAGCGCGCTGCATGCCGCCGTGATCGCGATCGCGGCGGTGGCCGCACCCAACATCAGACGACGCATGTTCACTCCTCCGTTGACGGTTCCTGGCCCGAAGCGCGGGGCGACTCGCCGGCCGCGCGCGCACGAAGCTCCTCCCACCAGGCGAGCCGCTTCGCGATCTCCTTCTCGAAGCCGAACGGCCCCGGCGTGTAGAACGAAGATCCGGCCAATGCCTCCGGCAGGTACTCTTGCGGGATGTATGCCTCCGGAACGGCATGCGCGTACTGATACCCCTCGTTGTAGCCCAGTTCCTTCATGAGCTTCGTCGGAGCGTTCCGGATGTGCAGCGGGACCTGCGCGGCCGGATGCGCCTGCGCGGCCTCGAGCGCCGCGGACAGCGCGACCTTGCTGCTGTTCGATTTCGGCGCCGTTGCCAGATAGATCACCATCTGCGACATCGGGAGGTAGCCCTCGGGCGCGCCCAGCATATGGAAGGCGTCGCGCGCCGCCACCGCCAGCTTCAGCGCTTCCGGATCGGCGAGACCGATGTCCTCCGCCGCCATCGCGATGCCGCGACGGAAGATCACCATCGGGTCCTGCCCCCCTTCGAGCATCCGCGCCATCCAGTACAGCGCCGCCTGCGGATCGCTGCCGCGGAGCGACTTGTGGAACGCGCTGAGGATGTTGTAGGTCTCCTCGCCCCCCTTGTCGTAGTGCGAGAAGCGCAGCTGCGCCGCCTCCCGCACCACCGCCGTCGTGAGGTACCCGCCGGCGCCGACGTGACCCGCCGCTGCCTCGAGGACGGTGAGCGCGCGGCGGGCATCGCCGTCGGCCTCGGTCGCGAGAAGGTCGATCGCCGCGTCGTCCACGGTGAGCCCCAGCGCGCCGAGGCCGCGCTCCGCGTCGCCCAGCGCACGCCGCACGAGCCCCGCGACGTCGGCTGGGGAGAGCGGCCGAAGCACGAACACGCGCACGCGCGAGAGGAGCGACCCGACGATCTCGAAGCTCGGGTTCTCGGTCGTCGCGCCGATCAGCGTGATCGTCCCTGCCTCGACGTGCGGCAGGAAGGCATCCTGCTGCGCCTTGTTGAACCGGTGGATCTCGTCGGCGAAGAGGATCGTGCCCCGCCCCGTCTCGAGCCGATCCTCCGCGTCGCGCACGATCTCCCGCACGCGCGGCACTCCCTCCGTCACGGCCGAGAAGGCGACGAACTCGCGGTCGGTGTACCGCGCGATCAGCCTCGCCAGCGTGGTCTTCCCGGTTCCCGGCGGGCCCCAGAACACCATCGACGACACGTCGCCGCGCTCGATGCTCTCGCGCAGCGGCATTCCGGCGGCCAGCAGGTGCTGCTGGCCAGCGTACTCCTCCAGC
Source organism: Gemmatimonadaceae bacterium (assembly GCA_035760455.1). Classification (GTDB taxonomy): domain Bacteria; phylum Gemmatimonadota; class Gemmatimonadetes; order Gemmatimonadales; family Gemmatimonadaceae; genus AG11. The sequence continues at coordinate 4,749 of DASTSX010000184.1, forward strand.
GTGCGTGGCCGCATCCGTGCCGCCAGCGGCTGCGGCGGGGCCGCCGCCGCGAACAGCGACGGCCCGGCCCCGCGACTCCGTGCGCCCCGTCGGTCGGCCATGCTCACCCCCCCGCCACCGCGCGCGCGACGAAGTACACCACGACCCCCGCCAGGAACGCCATCGACAGCCGCCACCCGCCCCGCGCCCGGAACTCGGGGACCAGATTGCTCATGCCGACGTAGAGCGTCACGCCGGCCGCCAGCGCGAGCCCGTGCACGCGCAGCGCCGCGACCCGCTCCGTGAGCGCGACACCGGCGATCGTCGCCGCACCGAGCGACGCGGCGGCGAGCAGCGCGCGCCGCCGTCCCTGTCCCGCGGCGAGGAACAGGCTGGAGATGGCGAGCCCTTCGGGCACCTTGTGCAGGATCACGGCGACGAACACCAGCGCACCGACCGCGCCACCGACCTCCAGACCGCTGGCGACCGCCACGCCGTCCACGAACGTGTGCAGGAGCAGCCCCACGAGCGCGGCCACGCTGACCGCTCCGGAGACCTCGTGCGTCTCCTCGCCGAAGTGAAAGTGGGTGCCGATCACGTGCTGCGTGACGTGCACGGCGAGGTAGGCCCCCACCGCGACCAACGCCGCCGAGTGGCCGCCCCTCGCGAGCGCCTCGGGGAAGAGATCGACGAGAGCGACCGCGATCATGAACCCCGCCGCGAACGCCAGCATCGCATCGAGGGCGGCCGTGCTCCAGCGCGACCGCCACGTCACGAGGAGGGCGCCCAGGATGTTCGCCCCCGCTGCGGCGATGGCGTAGAAGAGCTTGCCGTCGTTCAAGCGCGGTCTCGGTGCCGCTCGTCGGCCAGTCCGGTCACACGCGCTGCAGCGCCAGTCGCTCGGCCGCCGTCGCCACCGCGTTCACCAGGTCGGGGGCAGCGGGAAACGACTGCCGGTTGATCTTCCAGCTCTTCGGCCGGACGCGGGCCTGCTCCTCCAGCCCGCGGCCCTCCAGCAGATACAGCCACTTGTCCGACCGCGAGTAGATGTAGAGCTCCAGATGCGGGTTGAGCGAGAGCTGGTCCTCGGGAGTGTATACGCTCATCTCCACCCCGCCGAACCGGGCGAGGAGCAGCTTGAGCCGTGCGATCGTATCGCGCACGTCGGGGAGCGGCAGCGCCTCGCCCTTCCACTTGCGCCCGCTGCGCAGATCGTCGATGAACAGGTCTACCGCCGGGCTCAGCAGCTCGGTCAGCGCCCACAGCAGGTCCACCGTTCGTTCGGCGTTCGCGACGATGTGCGCGGTATAGACGCCATCGGATTCGGTGAACGTGAAGCCGTCCGTCGACGCTCTGAACCTGCGCCAGATGGAAGCCTCGGGCTGCTTGCCACGAAAGAACATACGGGTCTACTGCTCGCTCGATGGTTGAACCGGCGACCCGCCGCCCGCGCCGAGTGCCGCGACGATGCCCGGCACCTCGGCGAGCAGCGCGTCCGGCGAGTTGCGGGCCGGGTCCTCGAGCACTCGCTCGAGCAGCGCGTGGAGAATCTTAGCATAGATCGGCCCGGCGGGGATGCCGGCGCGCCGGAGGTCGTCGCCGGTCACGCGCAGGTCCGCCAGCTCGATCGGGTCTCGAAACAGGATCGCGCGCATCCGTCTGTGCAGGGTCCGCACCGCGGACTCGGCCGGTGCGTGGAGCCCGGCGGCCGTCATCGCCTGCCACCGCGCGAGCGCGACGCGCAGGAAGGCGCCGGCCCGGAGTCGGCCGAGTCGGGCCACCCACCGCCGCACTTGCGCGTCCGACGGCTGCCCGTCTCGGAGCGCGGCGGCGATCTCGACGCCCACGGAATGCCATCGCTCGACGAGCGCCACTGCCCAGCTCGTCTCGTGCTTGGAAAAGCGCAGGCCGGACAACGCTTCGCGAGCCTCTGCCGCCTCCACGTCCAGGAAGAGCGCCGCGACGCGATTCGAGGTGCGCTGCGGCTGCTTGATGGCCCCTTCACGCGCCCGTGGCAATTCGTCCAGCGTCGCGAGCGCGACGTCGTCGGCGCGGGCGAGCACGGGAACGAGCACGGCGAGCGCGCCGACGTCTCGCCAGACGCGCAGCGCCTCCGAGGGACGACGCACCTGCTCCATCGTCTTCACCAGCTCCTGCTGCACCCGCTCGTGCGACAGGCGCGTCAGATGCGGTGCGGAGGACCGGATGGCCGCCAGCGTCGCCGGATCGAGGTCGAAGTGGTAGCGGCTGGCGAACCGGATCGCGCGGAGTGCGCGGAGTCGGTCCTCGCGCATCCGCTCCTCTGCATCTCCCACCGCGCGCACGATGCCACGCTCGAGGTCGGCCCGCCCGCCGAAGGGATCGCGGATCTCGTCCGTCCTTGGGCGATAGGCGATCGCGTTGATCGTGAAGTCCCGACGGGCGAGGTCCTCCTCGAGGCTCGCGCCGAACTCCACCTCGGCATGCCGCCCGTCCGTCCGCACGTCGCGGCGGAAGGTCGTGACCTCGTGGGGCACACCCTGCTCGTCGAGCACCACCACAGTGCCGAACTCGATGCCGACCGGGATCGTCCGCCGACGGCCGAACAGCGACCGCACCTGCTCCGGCGTCGCCGCGGTCGCCAGGTCCCAGTCGAGGGGGTCGTCGCCGAGCATCGCGTCGCGGATCGCCCCCCCGACGCACCAGGCCTCGAAGCCGGCGCCCTCGAGCGCGGCGGCGATCTGCAGCACGCCCTTGGTCGGTCGCAGATGGGCGCTCATGGGGACGTGGAGGAACGGGGCACGGGGTCGGTCCGATGCGGCGAATGTCAAGCTACAGCTTCACTTTGGAAACGTTTGAAGTAATATTGGTAGTCCACCCGCGCCCCGTCCGCCGATGCCCGAGCTGCTCCCGTATCTCGACGCCGCCGCCGCACATCCGGATCTGAAGCGCGAGGTCCTCGAGTACCTGAACGGCGGGTCGGCCACTCGGCTGGCGTTCCAGGGGTATGCGCCGCGCGTGAAGGTCGAGCGCGTGCTCACCCAGCTCTTCCACGCGCACCCGGAGCTCCGCATCGAGCGGATCGAGCTGTCGGCGCGCTCGGGCTGCTCCGATTTCGTCGGCGAGCTCGTCGTCCACGAAGGCGAGGTCACGCACCGTTTCGCCTTCACCTGGTGCTGTGCATGGCGCGCCCGCGAGCTCGGATGGAAGGACTGCTTCGGCTTCTGGGATCAGACACGCGCGGCACGCGAGTATGGGTGGCGGTGCTTCGAGCGCTGGGAGCCTCTGACCTCCTGACGGCGACGGCGCCACCCCAGCGTTGCGGCGCGCGCTCGACGTCATCCGACGTCACAGCGTCTGCTCCACCAGGTCGCAGATGATGTGCTCGACGCACAGATGAAGCTCCTGCGCGCGGTCGGTTCGCGACGTCGGGATCACCACGCTGTGATCGGCGAGGGCACGTAGCGCGCCGCCGTCGCGCGCACTGAACGCGAGCACCGGCACGCCC
>DASTSX010000185.1:0-7453 GCA_035760455.1 Gemmatimonadaceae bacterium
ACGCGGGATCACGCGGACGCTCGAGCACCACGTCCGTGCCCGCCGGCGCGCCCAGCACCTGCGCGGCACGCACGAGCTCCGCGCGGAGCGCGTCGAGCCCGTCGCTCACTCGCCGCCGCTCGGCTTGGGGGCGGGCTTCGCTTCCGCGGACTTCGACTCCGACTTCGTGGACTTCGATTCCGATGTCGCGGACTCGCCCCCCGACGCGGCCGCCGGCGCTGCTCCGTCACTACCGGAGGATCCCGACTCGGGCTTGGCCCCGTCGCCCTTCGACGCCGCGGGGTCCTTCTTCTTGTGGGCGTCCTTCCCGTAGTCGGTCAGGTAGAAGCCCGAGCCCTTGAACACGAGCCCCGCGCCCGCCGACATCTGCCGCTCGGCGACCTGCCCGCACTCCGGGCAAGCGGTCTGTGCCTCGGCGGTGCCGATCGTGCGATAGAACCGCTCGAACTCGTGGCCGAGCGGACAGCGAAACTCGTAAGTTGGCATCTATGTGAGACTTAGGGGCTCGGGAATATCCCCCTAAACTAGCCGGCAGCGGGGGTCGCTACAAGTCCACCGCAGTTCGCGTCCGCATCTCCCCGTCAGCCGCCCGGCCGATACGCACCCCACCGCGCGCGCAGCACGTCGCTGATCTCGCCCACGCTGGCGCGAGCGCGGACGGCGTCTACGATCAGCGGGAGCAGTCCGGTGCGACGTCCGGCATCGGCGTGCGCGTACTCCGCCGCACCATCGGCCAGCGTCTCGAGCGCGGCGCGCACCACGGTCGCGTCGCGCCGACCGCGCACCGCGGCGAGCCGCGTCACCTGGTCACGCTCGAGGGCCGAGTAGTCGGGCGACGCCATGACCGGCGCCTCCGAGCCGTCGGCGAAACGGTTCACGCCGACGATCACCGTGTCCCCGCGCTCGACGCGCAGCTGATGCTCATAGGCCGAGCGGCCGATCTCCTCCTGAAAGAAGCCGGCCTCGATCGCGCGCGCCGCGCCGCCGAGTGCGTCCACCCGCTCGAGCAGCGCCATCGCGCCTGCCTCGAGCGCGGAGGTGAGCTGCTCGACGTAGTAGCTCCCCGCCAGGGGATCCGCCGTGAACGCCGCGCCGCTCTCGAACCCGACGATCTGCTGCGTGCGCAAGGCGAGCGTCGCCGCGTCGGCACTCGGCAGCGCGAGGGCCTCGTCGTAGCCGTTGGTGTGCAGCGACTGCGTGCCGCCGAGCACCGCGGCCAGCGCCTGCACCGCGACGCGGACGACGTTGTTGAGCGGCTGTTGCGCCTGGAGGGTGACGCCACCCGTCTGCGTGTGGAACCGCAGCCGGCAGCTCGCGTCGCTCGCGCCGAATCGGTCGCGCATGAGCCGCGCGTACATGCGTCGCGCCGCGCGGAACTTCGCCACCTCCTCGAAGAGGTCGTTGTGGGCGGCGAAGAAGAACGAGAGCCGCGGCGCGAACTCCTCGATCGCGAGACCGGCCTCGCGCGCGCGACCGACGTACTCCATCGCGTTGGCGAAGGTGAAGGCGAGCTCCTGCACCGCCGTCGCCCCGGCCTCGCGGATGTGATAGCCCGAGATCGAGATCGGGTTCCAGCTCGGCACCTCCTCGGCGCAGAAGCGGAAGATCTCGGCGATCAATGCCAGCGACGGCGCCGGTGGATAGATGTACGTGCCCCGCGCGACGTACTCCTTGAGGATGTCGTTCTGGATCGTGCCGCCGAGCGACGCGCGCGCGATCCCCCGCTCGTCGGCGACGACGACGTACATCGCGAGGAGGATCGCCGCCGTGGCGTTGATCGTCATCGACGTCGTCACGCGATCGAGCGGGATGCCGTCCAGAAGGACGTGCATGTCCTCCACCGTGTCGATCGCCACGCCGACGCGCCCGACCTCGCCGTGCGCGCGCGGCGAATCGGAATCGATTCCCATCTGGGTCGGGAGGTCGAACGCGACCGACAGTCCGGTCTGCCCCTTCTCCAGGAGCAGGCGGAAGCGCTCGTTCGTCTGCCGCGCGGTGCCGAACCCGGCGTACTGCCGCATCGTCCACAGCCGACCACGGTACATCGTGGGCTGCACGCCGCGCGTGAACGGGAAGGTCCCCGGATCCCCGAGATCGCGCGCGTAGTCGATCGGCGCGTCGTCGGGACGATAGACCGGGGCGATGGGCAGCCCCGATGGGGAGAAGCGTGGCTCGGTGATGCGCGGACCTCTAGGCGCCGACGAGCTCGGAGTGGTGTGCGAACGTCCGCAGGGCGAGATCGACGTCGCTCTTGGAGCCCATGAACAGCGGGATGCGCTGGTGCAGGTCCGTCGGCTGGATGTCGAGCAGCCGCGTCTTGCCGTCGATCGCCGCGCCGCCCGCCTGTTCGCAGATGAACGCGAGCGGGTTCGCCTCGTACAGCAGCCGCAGCTTGCCCTGCGGGCTCTTGCGGCTGTGCGGGTAGCAGAACACGCCGCCGCCGAGGAGGTTGCGGTGGAAGTCGGCGACGAGGGAACCGACGTAGCGCACGGTGAGCGGGCGTCGCTCACCCTCCAATCCGCGGTACTTCCGCATGAGCTGCTTCGTCGGCTCGTCCCAGTGCTGCTCGTACGAGTCGTTGACGGAGAGGAACTGCCCCTCGTCGGGGGTTCTGATGTTCGGGTGCGAGAGCAGGAACTCCCCGATGGACGGATCGAGCGTGAAGCCGTGCGCGCCCTGCCCCGTGGTGTACACGAGCATCGTGCTCGACCCGTAGATCACGTAGCCGGCGGCGACCTGCCGCCGGCCCGGCTGCAGCAGGTCCTCCATCTCACCGTGCCGGCCGCGCGTGATCTTCTGCACGATGCTGAACACCGTGCCGACGGGCACGTTGACGTCGATGTTCGACGAGCCATCGAGGGGGTCGAACAGCAGACAGTATTTGCCGCACTTGAAGTTGTCGGGGATCGGGATGATCCCGGGCACCTCCTCCGACGCCATCGCGCACAGCCGGCCGCCGTGGTCGACGGCCTTGATGATCGTCTCGTTGGCGAAGACGTCGAGCTTCTGCTGGATCTCGCCCTGGACGTTGGCGTCGTTCGTCGCGCCGAGGATGTCGACGAGGCCGGCGCGGCGCACCTTGTTCGCGATCATCTTCGCGGCGAGCGCGAGGTCGTAGAGGATGCCGGACAGCTCGCCGGTGGCCTCGGGGTGCAGGCGCTCCTGCTCGATGATGAAGCGCTCGATCGTGACGACCGACGTCGCGGTGTGCTGGACCACGGGCGACCTCACACGCTGGGAGGAACGCCGTCGATGCGACTCGCGGCGAACTGGCGCGCGTCCGCCTCGTACGGATTCCGCAGATAGCCGTGCCGCAGGCTCCACCAGACATAGCGGAGCGGAAAGGCCCGGTCGGCTGCAAACTGGTGCACGTGCCGGAGCTCGTGCAAGAGCAGTTCCGGCTCGAGCCGCGCACCGGGCGCGAGCCAGATCGTGCGGCCGAGCGTGATCCCCGCGACGGTGCGTCGGCCGAGGCACCACCCACCCACGCGCACGGGGAGGCCACCGCGCCGCCAGCGCGCCTCGGCGAGCTCCGGATACCGCTCGATCAGCCGCGCCGGCAGCGCCATTGGCGCGCCGAGGAGACGGCGCCACAGCGCCGACGCCGGGCGTGGCACGAGCGCACCCAGCCGCGCCGTCAGGGAGGGGGACGTTCGGGAATCGACCATCGCTCGTCGCGCGCCTCCACCTCGAGATGTCGTCCGTCGGTCCGTACCACGATCGGGCCCGCGCGATCGGTGCGCAGCACCTGCGCCCCCGCGTCACGGAGCGACTGCATCACCTCGGGGCTCGGATGCCGATATGCATTGTGCGCGCCGACGCTGACGAGCGCGAGCCGCGGCCGCACCGCGTCGAGGAAACGCGGCGTGGTGCTCGTTCGACTGCCGTGATGCGCCACCTTCAGCACGTCGGCGGCGAGCGCGTCGGGACTGCGGGCGAGCAGCCAGTCCTCCTCCTCCGCTTCGGCGTCGCCGGTGAAGAGGAACCGCACGGACCCGACGCGCGCCAGCATGACCGTGCTCGCGAGGTTGGCGTCGCTCAGGCCGGCCACCCACGCCGAATCGGGCGCGAGGGCGGTGAGCACGACCTCGTCGACGCGCAGCGAATCGCCGGGCCGCACGCGTTGCCACGGGATGCGCGCGCGGGCCGCCGCACCGAGCGCGGTGAGGTAGGGCGCCGTGGTGCCGACGTACCCGGGATCGAGGAAGCGCGCCGGGCGCAGCGCGGCGAACACCGACGCGGCGCCGCCGACGTGGTCCGCGTGCGGATGCGAGAGCACGAACAGCGCGAGCGGGCCGCCGCGGTGCGCCAGGTACGGCACCACGGTGGCGCGGCCAGCGTCGCCACCGAGCCAGCTCCGCCCCGCGTCGACGAGAATCCACGAGTTCCTCCGCGTGCGCAGGGCGATGGCGTCGCCCTGGCCGACGTCGATGACGTGCAGCTCGGTGAACGCACGCGCCGGCCGAACGAGCGGCTCGAGCACGAGCAGCGCGCTCGCCGAGGCGCCGGCGAGCATCGCGCGCGCCGGCCGCGTCGACGCGCACGCGACGAGCGTCGCGACCGCGCCCACGCCGGCGAGGAGGGCAGACGTGGTCGTCGGCGCGATCGACGGCGCGCCGCCGGGCACGGCCGCGCCGGCCCGCGCGACGCCGTCGAAGAGCACGATCAGCGCATGCGCCGCATCGGCGCAGAGCGATTCGACGGGCGCGAACGGAATGCACAGAGCGACGAACAGCACGGGCTGCAGCACGCCCATGATCGGGTCGGCGACGAGATTGGTCACCGGGCCGACGAGCGCGACACGCCCGAAGCTCCAGGCGACGAGCGGCGCGGTGGTGAGCGTGGCGACGAGGCTGACGACGATGCCCGTGGCGATCGCGCGGCGTGCACCGCGCCACGCACGTGGCACGATCCGCCTCACGAGCACGCCGCCGGCGACCAACGCCGCAGTGCCGGCGACGCTGAGCTGCCAGCCGAGATCGAGCACGGTCGCGGGCTGGATGAGCGGGACGACCGCGCCCAGCGCGAGGATGGCCCACCGGCTCGTCGGGCGCTGGCGCAGCCGGCTCGCCGACAGCACGCCGAGCATCACCGCGGCGCGCACGGCTGGCGCGGGGGCGCCGATCGCAGCGACGTAGAGGACGAGGAGCGCGAGCGACGCCACGCGCGTCGGGCCACGGGGAAGTCGCAGCGCCGCGCCGAGGAGCTCGAGCGCGAGCGCGATGATCCCAACGTGCAGCCCCGACACGCTCAGCATGTGCACCAGTCCGGCGTCGGCGTAGCGATCCCGCGCCTCGACCGCGATGGCGCCCATGTCGGCGATGACGAGCGCCCGGACGAGTGGCGCGTCCGGGCCGAAGATGCGGTCGATGCGCGCTCCCGTCCGCGCGCGCACGCGCGGCAGCAGACGGTCGGCGCCGAGCGGCCGGAGCCGGCCGTTCCGCACGAGGAGCGCGTGGTCGCCCGACTCGGCGCGACCGGTGAGCGCGAGTCGCTCGCCGGGCGCGCCTCGACCCTCGTCGACGAGGACGGTGGCGCGGCGGCGGCAGCCGCCCGCCTCGATCGTCCCGCGCGCCACGTCCCCCTCCGACACCGCACGCTCCACCCGGAGCGTCCACTCCGGGGCGCCGGCGAGCACGGTGCCGCACGCGTGCTGGCGCACGCCCTCGGCGATCGCGACGAGCATCCCACCGGCGCCGAGCGCGGCGATCGCGCCCTGCGCGCCACGCCCCAGCCGTGGCGCGCAGACGGCGATCGCGGCGAGCAGCGTGGCGGCGACCGTGCTCTCACGCGCCGCGAGCCCGAAACCGGCGAGCAGGCCGGCGGCGTAGGCGACGGCCCCCCACGCAACGAGTGGCATCGCGCAGATATCGCCCGCGCACGGCGGCGCGCGTCATCGCGGACCAACGGCGCGGCGCGAATCGTCGCGCCGCGCGACGCGCTATCCGGCCATCGGGAGCGGCTGACGCTCGCGCACGACGGCGCCGGTGAACGTCGAGCCCGTGGTGCCGGTCAGCTCCACCGTGACATAGCGGCCGAGCATCGAGGCGTCGCCCGGCACGAGCACGGTCTTGAAGTCGCGGGTGCGCGTCATGAGCATCGCCTCGCCGCGCTTGGCCTCGCGCTCGACGAGCACCTCGTGCCGCGTGCCGAGCAGCGCCAGGTTCTGGCGGCGGGCGCCCGCGCGCACCACGGCGACCAGACGCTGCAGCCGCTCGCTCGCCACGTCGGCCGGCACGCTGAGCTCCGCCGGGAGCCGCGTGGCCGGCGTGCCGTCGCGCGGCGAGAAGATGAACGTGTAGGCGTCGACGAAGCCGACCGCCTCGACCGCGCTCAGCGTCTCCTCGAACTCCTCGTCCGTCTCGCCGGGGAAGCCGACGATCACGTCGGTGGTGAGCGCCAGGCCCGGCACGGCGGCGCGGAGCCGCGCGACGCACTCGAGGTACTCCTCGCGCGTGTACCGACGGAGCATGCGCTTGAGCGTGCGCGTGGAGCCGCTCTGCATCGGCAGGTGCACGTGCTCGCACACCGTGGGCACCTCGGCGAGCGCCGCGATCACGCGCTCGCTGAAGTCGTTCGGGTGCGGGCTCGTGAACCGCACGCGGCGGATGCCCGGCACGCCGCCGACGCGCCGGAGGAGGTCGGCGAAGTCGTGGCGCCCGTCGTCGTACGAGTTCACGGTCTGGCCGAGCAGCACCACCTCGCTCATCCCCTCGGCGACCACGCCCTCGACCTCGCGGATGACGTCCTCGAGCCGCCGGCTCCGCTCCGAACCGCGTGTCGTGGGCACGATGCAGTACGTGCAGCGATAGTCGCAGCCGCGCTGCACGGGAATCCACGCCTTCACGCGGTCGAAGCGGCGCGGCGCGAAGTCCTCGTAGTGCTCCTCGAGATCGAACGTGGTGGCGATCGCGCGCTGGCCGCGCCGCGCCCCTTCGACGAGCGCCGGCAACGCGCGGTAGCCGTCCGGACCGATGACGAGCGACACGTGACGCGCCTTCTCCAGCAGTGTCGGGCCGAGCCGCTGCGCCATGCACCCCGTCACCCCCATCACGGTGTCGGGCTTCATGTGCCGCTTCAGCTCACCGAGCCGGCCGATCACGCGCTGTTCGGCGTGATCGCGGATGGCGCACGTGTTCACGAGGATCACGTCCGCGCCGTCGGGCCGATCGACGGGGGCGTAGCCGGCGCTCGCGAGCTTCCCGAGCATCAGCTCGGAGTCGCTCACGTTCATCTGGCAGCCGTACGTCTCGACGTAGACGGTGGGGCGCGGCTCGGTGGACATCCCGGGAATCTAGCGTCCGAGCGGCTCCAACGCTTCGGCGGTGAGGCCGTTCGCGCGCGCGATCAGCGCGGCGCGGAAGCGGGCGGCACGCGGCGCGGCGCCGTCGGCCAGCGCGACGTCGAGGTAGTCCTCGGTGAGCCCCCGCGGCGCGGCCCCGTCCCGGATGAC
>DASTSX010000186.1:0-18037 GCA_035760455.1 Gemmatimonadaceae bacterium
CGCCGATGTCGAAGGTGCCGTCGCTCGTGGATCCGGCGACCGGTCAGTTCCACCACCTGGACGTCCTCGCGAGACGCGCGCTGGCCGGACAGGTGGACGCGGCCGACGTGCGACGGGAGTGCGAGGCGCAGCTCGCGGCACTCGCGGCGGCCGGCATCACGCCGACGCACCTCGACAGCCATCGCCACGCGCACGCGATGCCGGGAATCCTGCCGGCCGTCGCGGCGGTCGCGCACGACGCCGGGATCCGCGTGGTGCGCCGCCCGCTCGACCGGCTGTCGATCCTCGATCCCGTCGCGAGCGCGAAGATGCTGGTGATGCACGCCGCCTGGCGCACGGCGCTCACCGGCGTCGCCCCCGCGCACCGCGCCACCCTCGCGCGCGCGCCGCACTTCCGCGGCATCGCGATGCAGGGGATGCCCGACATCCGCGACCGACTGATCGCGACGCTCGATCAACTGCAGCTCGGCGTGACCGAGATCATGGTGCATCCCGGCTACGACGACGAGGTGCTCGCGGCGCAGGACCCGTTCCGCGCCGAGCGCGAGACCGAGCTCGCGGCGCTGAAGCACCCCGCGGTCGCGGCGCGGCTGGCCAAGGGCGACGTGAAGCTGGTGACGTTTCGCGAGGTGGGGTGAAGCGCGGGTGCGCGGGTGCGCGGGTGCGGGGATACCTGATGCAGAGCGCTCCCACGCTCGATCGGCGGTACGCGCGGATTCCCAGCAGTACGCCGTACTGAGTACGAGGTACGGAATACAAGGTACGCCGCGCCCGGCGAACACTCTCGCGCCGACAGGAGCCTGTGGTGCGCGCCGAATCGGGCGTACCTCGTACCTGGTATCTTGTACTCCGTACCGCGTACTGCCTGAAATCCCCGGGTACTCGCGGTCGAGCCTCGTGTGCCACGCATCAGATTATCGCCGGCGGCCGCACCCCCGCACCCGCGCACCCGCGCACCCGCGCTCACGTCGGCCTCGCCTCGCGCACGCGCGGAAACCACAGCCGCCGTTGCAGCTCGATCCACAGCCCGATCAGTGGCACGGTCTTGAACCGGTAGCGGTCGAAGAAGTCGCGCTGGATCCGATCGGGCATCACGTCGCTCGACGCGAGGATCGTCAACACGACGATGGCGCCGAGCAGCGTCCACTCCCAGCGGGACGGCCGGGGGATCGCGGCGAACCAGATGCCCGCGCCGGCGATGGCGACGACGAACGAGGGGCTCTCGGCCGCGTGGTTGAAGATCACGCAGAAGACGAGCACGGAGCACAGGTACAGCCGTCGCAGGTCCCAATCGTGCCAGCGCCACCGCTGCACGACGACTGGCGCGAGCAAGAGCAGGAGACCGACGAGCTGGATGGGCCAGTTCGGGAGGTCGGCGCCGAACAGCTGCTCGACGACGGTCATCACGGAGTAGCCGCGCTTGTGCGTGTCCATCTGCTCGATCGCGTGCCAGCTCGCGTACTGCGCGAGCAGGGTCTGGGGCGAGGTGACGAGGAGCGGGAGCACCACGAACACGACCATCCCCGCCGCCAGCGCGAGAGCGACGCGGAGCTTGCGCGGATGGAAGATCGCGAAGCTCGCCCCCGCGAGCGGGAACAGCTTGATGTACGTGCCGACGATGGCGGCGAGGCTGCCGAGGGCGGTGTGATGCCGCTCGTAGGCGGCGAAGGCGAGGATGATCGACGCCGCGACGAGCGCGTTGCTCTGTGCGTTCTGGAGCGAGCCGAGCATGTCGAGGAACACGATCGCGCGCGCCACCGTCGCCGCGCGCCGCGGCAGCACGAGCCCGATCGCCACGAACAGCGCGCCGGCGTTGAGCGCGTTCCAGAACAGCACGCCCAGGGGGAACGGCACGTACGCGAACGGCGCGAACAGGAGCGCGAATGTCGGGCTGTACTTGTAGAAGTCGAAGTGCTCGGCGGGATAGGCGGCGTAGAGATCCGTGCCCGCGACGAGATGACGCGCGGCGGCGCGGAAGATCCGGAAGTTGTTGTTCTGGGTGCGCACGCCGTGCTGCACCGTGGCGGAGACGATCGCGCCGAGCCAGAGCAGCGCGACCATCCAGTCGATCCAGCGGCGGCGTTCGGCTGTGCCGGCGGGTGGTGTGCCCGGAGGGGCCGTCGAGGTCATCGGACGCGAAAGGTAGAGAACGTCCCCGGGCGACGAAACCTGGCGCGCGCACGGCACCGATCTTGACCGAGGGATGGCATGACCCAGACTCCACGCGCGCCCGGATCGGCGCTCCGCACGGTCCTGCTCGACGTCGACGGCACGCTGATCGACAGCAACGACGCACATGCCCGCGCCTGGGTGGACGCGCTGCGCGCGCACGGATACGTCGTCCCGTTCGAGCAGGTGCGCCCGCTCATCGGCATGGGCGGCGACAAGGTGCTGCCGGCGCTCACCGGCCTCGATCCCGAGAGCGGGGAGGCGGAGCGCATCGGCTCGACGCGGAGCGAGCTGTTCCTCGCGCACGAGTTGCCGGCACTGCGGCCAACGCACGGCGCGCGCGCGCTGCTCGAGCACCTGGTCGCCGAAGGACTCGCGCTCGTCGTGGCGACGTCGGCCAAGGAGGAGGAGGTGCGCGTGCTGCTCGAGCAGGCGGGGGTCTCGGATCTGATCGAGCGCGCCTCGTCGGCCGACGACGCGGAGCGCTCGAAGCCGGATCCGGACATCGTACAGGCGGCGCTGCGGCTGAGCCGCAGCCAGGCGGCGCACAGCGCCATGGTCGGCGACACGCCGTACGACGTCGAGGCGGCGGCCCGCGCGCGCGTGCCCGCGATTGCGCTGCGCTGCGGCGGCTGGTGGGACGACGCCGCGCTCGCGGGCGCGACGGCGATCTACGACGATCCGGCCGATCTGCTCGCGCACTTCGACGAGTCGCCGCTCGGTCGCGCGGTGGCGCGGGCGGCGAGTGCAGATCCCTCGACTCGCTCCGCTCGCTCGGGATGACGACGCCGACGCTGTGCGCTGCGCCGTCGTATGGAACTTGCCCGGTTCGCCCTGACACCTTCACCGACGATGCTTCCATGACACGCACCATCGATCCACGCAGCGGACGGGGCATGCGGCCCGCCGCGATCCTGGCGACGATCGTGCTCGCGGCCACCGCGGCCTGCGGCGACGGCAGCAAGCACGCGACCGACGGCGACACCGGCGCCGCCGCGCCGGCCACGGTGCGGGACATGTCCGCCACGCCGAACGCGCCCGACAGCACGGCCGGCGTCGCCAACGCGTCGGGACAACCCAACCAGGCGGGGGACACGACGAGCGCGCGCGTGCGCGATTCGTCGAAGGGGCCGAACGCCGGCTCGCCGACCGGTCGGCCCTGACGGCTCGCGTCAGCGCGCGTGCGCGGTCATCGGGAGACCGCCGCGCACGCGCAGCGTGACGATCGGCTGCGGCACGACGCGCGTGCCCGGCACGAGGCGCAGCCGCCACCGCCGCGCGATGGTCGCCAGCGCGAGCGTGCCCTCGAGCCAGGCGAACTGCTCGCCGATGCAGACGCGCGTGCCCGCGCCGAAAGGGAAGTAGGAGAACTTCGGCCGCGCCGGATCGAGCGCGCTGCCGCCGGGCATCCACCGCTCCGGCTGGAACCGGTCCGCGTCCGGCCACCAGCGCGGATCGCGGTGCACGACCCACTGGCTCGCGAGCACGATCGTCCGCGCCGGCAGCTCGTGCCCGCCGACCCGGTAGGCCTCGAGCGCGCGCCGTCCGAGGATCCACGCCGGCGGAAAGAGCCGCATGCTCTCGGTGAGCACGGCGCGCGTGAACGGCAGCCGCGCGAGATCGTCGGCGCCGAAACGCTCGGACGGAACCGCGTCCACCTCGGCGTGCAGCGCCGTTTCGACCTCCGGATGCCGCGACAGCAGATACCACGTCCACGACAGCAGGTTCGCCGTCGTCTCGTGGCCGGCGAGCAGCAGCGTCATCGCTTCGTCGCGGAGCTGGCGGTCGCTCATCACGCCGCCGTCGCCCTCGCTGTCCTGCGCCATGAGCAGCATCGAGAGCAGGTCGCCCCGATCCTCGCCCGATGCGCGCCGCTCGTGGATCATCCGGTAGATCGTGGCGTCGAGCCGCTCGCGGCCGCGGCGGAAGCGCAGCGTGACCGGCAACGGAACCCGCTCGAGCAGCTCGCCGAACGGGAGCACGCTGAGGTTGAACGCCTCGATCGCCGCGCCGAGCGCGTCGCCGATCTCGCGGGCTTCGCCCTCGATGTCGGCGTCGAAGAGCGTCTTGCCGACGACGGCGAGCGTGTACGCCGCCATCTCGCGCGCGACGTCGAACGGTTCGCCGTCCCGCCAGCCGTCGGCGCGGCGCGCGGCGTACGACGACATCGTGTCGGCGTAGGCGGCGATGCGGGCCCGATGGAACGCCGGCTGCGCGAGCCGCCGCTGGCGCAAGTGCAGCTCGTCCTCGCTCGTCAGCAGCCCCTCGCCGAGCAGCATCTTGGCGCGCTCGAGACCGCGTCCCTTGTGGAACAGCCGGCCGTGCGTGACGAGCACGTCGCGGATGTGCTCCGGATCGCTGAGGAGCACGACGGGCTGCGACGCGATGCGGAAGCCGGCCACGTCGCCGTGCTGGAGGGCGAGCTCCCCGAACAGCGCGAGTGGGCGCCGGATGACGGCGAGCGCGAACTCGCCGGGATAGCGCTGGCGGGGGCCGGGGACGGTCCCGACGCCGCCGCGCCGCCGCGGCGGGGTGGATGCCGTCGGCAAGGTCAGACCGTCTTCAGCAGCCCGAGGCGGAGGCAGAACTGGACGTAGTCCGAGCGGTGCGAGAGGCCGAGCTTCTCGGTGATCCGCTGCTTGTACGTCTCGACCGTCTTCGGGCTGATGAACAGCCGCTCGCCGATCTCCGATGCGGAGTAGCCGCCGGCGACGTGCACGAGCACGTCGCGCTCGCGCTCGGTGAGCTGCTGATACTGCGCGCGCTCGTCGGCGTGCTCGCCGCGGCGCGACACCTGGCGCGCGAGCGCGCGTGCGGCGCTCGCCTGCACGTAGCTGTCGCCCGCGGCCACGGCGCGCACCGCGTCGGCGAGCTCGCGGTCCGCGGCGTTCTTGACGAGGTAGCCCGCCGCGCCGGCCTCGAGCAGGTTGACGAGGAACTCGTCCTCGGTGTGCATCGTGAGGATCAGCACGCGCGTCGCGACGTTCTTGCCGAGAATCTCCTTCGTCGCCGCGAGCCCGTCCATCTGCGGCATGTCGAGGTCGAGCACGGCCACGTGCGGCGACAGCCGCTCGACGAGCGCGACGGCGTCGCGGCCGTTGGACGCTTCGCCCACCACCTCGATGTCCTTGCTCGTGCCGAGGAGCGCCTTGAGCCCGGCGCGAACGACGAGGTGGTCGTCGGCGAGGATGACGCGGATGATGTCGGGACGGGACATGGCAGACGCGGTTAGTCGGTTGGCGGTTTGTCGGTTGACGGCCGGCCTCGGGACGCATCGCATCCCGAGGCAGGCCGATGAACCGTGAACCGGTGAACCGTGAACGGGTCGGTCGAGACCCGTCCAGGAGAGCTGAACGCTGCTCTAAGGGATTCTACTTCTCCACCACCAGCGCCGTCACCATCCCGAACATCCCGTGCTCGCTCTCGGCGTGCGGCAGGATGTGGCAGTGGAAGGCCCAGGTGCCGGGGTTGGTGCAGTTCACGATCACGTCCCAGCGCTCGCCCGGGGCGATGTTGAGGGTGTCGCACTTCCAGGGGGCCGGCTGGTCCCAGCCGTCCTTGGCGATGACGGTCTGATGCATCCCGTGCAGGTGCATCGGGTGGATCATCATCCCCTCGTTCATGTACCGGATGCGGATCTTCTGGCCGAGCTTGGCGACGATGGGCTGCGTGGCCGGGAAGCTCTTCCCGTTGAAGGTGTAGCCGTGCGCCCCGTCGTTCAGGATGAACACGATGTCCTGATCGACCTTGGGCTCCCGCGCCTTGTTCTTCGGCTCGACGATGAAGGCGCCGAGCAGCCCGAGCCCCACCTGGACGGCCGCGTTGTGGTGCGAGTGGTACATGTGCGACCCGGCGTTCGGCACGGTGAACTCGTACGTGAAGCTCTGGCCCGGCTTGATCGGCGGCTGGGTGATGAACGGGACGCCGTCTTGGTCGACCGGGGTCTCGAGGCCGTGAAAGTGGATCGACGTCGACTGCTCGAGCTCGTTCTTGAGGACGACGCGGACCCGGTCGCCCTCCCGGACGCGGATCTGGGGGCCCGGCACCTGGCCGTTGTAGGCCATCGCCTTCACCATCTTCCCGGGCTCGGTCTCCCACTGCATCTCGGTCGCGGTGAGCTCGTACACTTTCACGCCGCCGACGAGCTTGGGCTCGAGCAGCTGATTGCCGTGCACGGCGGTCTTGGCCGGGAAGGCCTTGATCCCCTTCTCGTGCATGGCGTCCATCGTGTCGGCGGCGCTCATCGCGGCGGACACGGGCTTGGACGTATCGTGGGCGCCCATCGTCCCGCCGGTCTGGGCCGGATGGGGCGGGGCGGCGGGCGTGGACGCGGTGCCGGCCTTCGCCGCCGCGGTGTCGCTGCTCAGCCTGCTGCCCGTCCCGCAGGCGACGAGCGCCCCGCCGACCGCGGTCAGCGAGGCCGTTCGGAGGAATGCGCGGCGGCTGGTCGGCGCCTCGGGGAGAGTCGCCATCGTATCGTCGTCGTGCGACAGGATCTTCGACATGGTGTGGTTGGGCTCGTGGGAAGGGCTGGAACGCCGTGGAATCTCGTCGGGCGTCGCCTTCCGCCATGTCGGGTAGCAGCCTGATATTTGGTGTGCCCGGCCCCGACCGGGACATAGGGAAATTCCCGACAGGCCCCAGTCGGCGCCGTCCGCGCACGGCGTGACCCTCCCCGAGCCCATGAGAGACGCGAACGAGGCGGTCGACCGGGCAGCCATGCAGCAGGTCCTTCCCCCGGACCTGTACTCGAGCTTCCTCGCGATCTCGGCCGATGCCGTCATCGCGGTGGACGACGAGCAGCACATCATCTTCTTCAACGAGGGGGCGGAGAAGATCTTCGGCTGGTCGGCGAGCGAGGTCGGCGGCAAGTACCTGGCGATGCTCCTCCCCGAGCGCTACCGCGCTGCGCACCGCGGCCATGTCCACGGGTTCGGCGTGGCGCACGGACGCGCGCGCCTGATGGGGGAGCGGCAGGAGATCTCGGGGCTGCGCAAGTCCGGCGAGGAGTTCCCCGCCGAGGCCTCGATCCAGCGGATGGTGATCGACGGGAAGAACATCTATGCCGCCGTGCTGCGCGACGTGAGCGCGCGCTACCGCGCCGAGGAGGCGCTGCGCCAGGCGATCCGCGCGCGCGACGACATGATGGGGATCGTCTCGCACGACCTGCGCAATCCGGCCAGCGCGGTGAAGATGCTCGCGCGCAGCATCCTCGCCGAAGCGCGCGACCGGGCCGACATCCCGGCGGACG
Organism: Gemmatimonadaceae bacterium; assembly: GCA_035760455.1. Classification (GTDB taxonomy): domain Bacteria; phylum Gemmatimonadota; class Gemmatimonadetes; order Gemmatimonadales; family Gemmatimonadaceae; genus AG11. Next base: position 7,421 of record DASTSX010000186.1, read on the forward strand.
TGACCGAGCGGGTGGAGATCATGCTCCAGGCGGCGTCGCAGATCGACGCGCTGATTCAGGACCTGCTCGACGTCACGCGGCTCGAGGCCGGTCGGCTGACGGTCTCGCCGCGCGACGTGGCGCCGGTGCCGCTGGTCGAAGCCGCGCTGTTCGCGATGCGGACCCTCGCCGACAGCAGCGGCGTGGAGCTCGTCGCATCGTACGGGGAGGAGTTGCCGGTCGTCCACGCCGATCCCGAGCGAGTCACGCAGCTGCTCTCGAACCTCGTCGGCAACGCGCTCAAGTTCACGCCGGCGGGTGGACTCGTGGAGGTGCGGGTGCAGCCGTACGCGGACGGCGCGATCGTGAGCGTGGCGGATACGGGCGACGGGATTCCCGCCGATCAGCTGCCGCACGTGTTCGACCGGTTCTTCCAGGTCTCGAGCTCCCGCGTGGGCGCCCGGCACGGGGCGGGCCTGGGCCTCCCGATCGCGCGCGGGATCGTCGAAGCGCACGGGGGGACGATCTGGATCGAGAGCGTGGCGGGGCGGGGCACCACGGTGCGGTTCACGCTGCCGGGGGCGCGGGGGGAGTAGGCGCGCGGGTGCGCGGGTGCGCGGGTGCGCGGGTGCGCGTGGGGGCTGTGTACTGCAACGGCACTTCGGGGTCCGATGCGCATCCCATCGCTCGACGCAGGCGGACTAAACGCTCGGCTCGCCCGCGGCATCTCATCCTCAGTCATGGCGCGCGTGCTCTCGCTGGTCCGTCAACAGGAGTCGGTCGAGGCTCCGCGGCTCGCCGTCGGCGACGAGGCCCTGGTGGACCGTGCCCGGAAGGGCGACGTCGACGCCTTCGAGCGGGTGTACAGGCTGTATGCGGGCCGCGTCTACGCGCTCTGTCTCCGGCTTGTCGCCGATCCGGTGGAGGCGCGCGAGCTGACGCAGGACACGTTCGTGCGGGCGTGGGAGGCGCTGCCGCGCTTCCGGGCCGACGCGAGCATCACGACCTGGCTGCACCGGATCGCGGTGAACGCGATGCTCGAGCGGCGGCGCGGCGACCGCCGGCGCTCGGCGCGCGTGTCGCTCGTGGACGACGACGAGGACGGCGAGGCGCAGATCGCCGGCGTGGTGACGGCGCCCGACGTGGCGACGGCGATCGACCTGGAGCGCGCGATCGGCGCGCTCCCGCCGGGCGTGCGACGTGCGTTCGTGCTGCACGACGTGGAGGGGTACACGCACGAGGAGATCGCGACGATGACGGGGCTGGCCGCCGGGACGCTGCGCGCGCAGCTCCATCGTGCGCGGCAGCTCCTGAAGAGGGCACTGAGCTTATGAGCGAGCACACATCCTCCGACGACCGGCTGGACGAGCTGACGGCCGGCCTGCCGCGCGAAGTCGCGCCACTCCCCGACCTCTGGCCGGCGATCCGTGCCGAGCTCGCGCCGCGGTCGGCGCGTGCGGCGCAGTGGAGCCCGCGCTGGCGCCTGGTCGCCGCGGGACTGCTCGTCGCGGCGAGCTCGTCGATCCTGACGCTGTTCGCCACCCGCATGCGGGATGGTGTGGGAGGCGCCGCCGCCGTCGCCACGGCCGATCGCGCCCCCGCGCCCCCGCGCCCCCGCGCCCCCGCTCGACTCCCGGCCCACCTCGTCGTCGCCGAGCGCGGCTACGCGCGCAGCATCGACGCGCTGTGGCGCACGCTGGACGAGCGGCGCGATTCGCTCGCCCCGTCCACGGTCGCCACGGTGGAGCGCAGCCTGCGCATCGCCGACTCCGCGATCGCCGAAGCGCGCTCGGCGCTCGAGCAGGACCCGGCGAACCGCGTGCTCGCCGACCTGCTCGTGTCGAACTACGAGCGCAAGATCGACCTCCTGCGGCGAGCGACCGAGCTCGCACCGCGCACGTGACGCGTTCCGGGTGGATGGCTCGCGCGGTCGCGGTCGCCGCGACGGTCACGGCGCTCGCCGCGCCGCTGCACGCGCAGCGGAAGGTGCACGCGGCGCACGCCACGACGTCCGACGTGTCGGTGCGGCTGTTCGCGTCGGTGGGGACGGTGCAGGTGATCGGCTGGGACAAGGACAGCGTCGTCATCAGCGGCGCGGTCCCGAAGGGATCGCAGGTGGCGCTCGGCAACCCGGGGCTCGGCGCGACGCGGGGGCTCAAGCTGTTCGTCGAGTCGCCGACGGAGGAGGCGGGGCGCGCCGGCACGCTCACGATGCGCGTGCCGCGCGGCGCGCGCGTGTGGCTCAAGACGGGCAGCGCCGACGTCGCGGTGAGCGAGGTCACGGGCGGCGTGGACGTGAACATCGTGGGCGGATCGATCGTCGTGCGCGGCAGCCCGCGCGAGCTGCGTGCCGAGAGCATGGACGGCGCCGTGACGGTGGACGGGACGCCGTCGTGGATGCGGCTGAAGACCGCGACGGGCGACATCACGCTGCGCGGCGGAGAGGACGTCGGCGCGGCGACGATCAGCGGGACGATCGAGGCGCGCGGCGGGCAGGCCGAGCGCGTGAAGCTCGAGTCCACGACGGGCGACATCCGCTTCGCGCTCGGTCTCGCCCGTGGTGCCGCGGTGGAAATGGAGACGCACAGCGGCGCGATCGACGTTCAGCTCTCGCGCAAGACGCCGATGGACATCGATGCGGCGACGGTGACGGGCGCGATCGAGAACGCGTGGTCCAAGGCGCGACCGACCGTCGGCAGCGAGGGACGCGGCATGACGTTCACGAGCCAGACCGGCGGGATCGGCGGCCGCGTCGTGCTGCGCAGCTTCAAGGGAAAGATCACGCTGCGCGGGACGTGAGTGCAGTGCGCCGTGCGCATTGCGCACTGCGCATTGCCCAGGTGGCACTAGGTTTCCTCGAGCGATAAGCGAACCTCGCGCCGCCGGCATCTGATCGATACCACTTTCGGAGAGTCGATCAATGCGCACCACCCGTTCGCTCGTCTCGCGCGCCGCGCTCGCCGCGGCGATGATTGCCGGGCTCGCCGCGGTCACGGCGGCCACCACGTCCACCGTCGATGCCGCGATGTTCGGCGGGCCGTGGATCTCGATCGAGGCGCCGGCCAACCCGTACGATCAGGCCACGCGCGGCTCGCTCTTTCTCGTGCATACGTTCCACCACGGCGCGAAGGTGGATCTGCCGGTGTCGGCCAGGGCGGAAGGCCTCGTCGACGGCGAGCGAAAGTCCGTCGCGCTCACGCTCTCGAAGGGGTCGCAGGCGGGAACGCAGGGCGTGCGCAACCAGTGGGGCGCCAAGGGCACGTGGACGGTGCTGGCGACGGCGAACGAGAGCGGGAACAACATTCAGGCGGTCGTCGAGATCAACGCCGACGGCTCGGTGGGGAAGATCAGCGTGCCGTCGCGGGACGGACGGCCGCATCTGTTGAGCGTGGCCGAGATCGACCGGGGGCTGCGGGAACGGGCGGGCGTGCGGGCAACGGCTAATCGGTAATCGGTTGTCGGTTCTCGGCCGGCCTCGGGGAGCCTTTGCGTCCCGAGGCTGGCCGACAACCGATCACTGAGAACCGATGACGCGCGCGCAGCGCGCCTAGCGCGCGCCCAACAGCTTCAGCGCGGAGCGTCCTTCCTGCTCCACCTGCGCGATCGTGCAGCGCCGCGGCGGCTTGTCGGGGCGCCAGCGCAGGAACGATGTGCCGTGGCGGAACCGTCCGCCCGAGAAGTGGTCGTAGCGCACCTCGACGACGAGCTTCGGCGCCAAGGGCTGCCACTCGGCGGAGCGCGCGGTGCTCCACCGACTCGGACCGCCGGGCGCCTGGCCGGTGAAGCCGGGCGCCTTCACGAGGCCCTCGAGCTGCTTCGTGATCGCGGGCTTCTGGTCGCTCGGGATGTTCGACGTGAAGCCGACGTGGTGCAGCAGCCCGCCGTCGTCGTAGAGGCCGAGCAGCAGCGAGCCGACGAGCTTCCCCTTGGAGGCGTAGCGGAAGCCGCCGACGACGCACTCCGCCGTGCGCATCGACTTCATCTTCCGCATCCCGTCGCGCGTGCCGGACTGGTACGGAAGATCGAGCTGCTTGGCGATCACGCCGTCGAGCCCACCGCCCACCGAGCGGAACCAGCGCTTGACGGTGGTCATCGTCGTCGTGGCAGGCGACAAACGGATGCGCAGCGAGGACGGCACCTCTTTCGCGACGAACGCCTCGAGCGCGGCGCGACGCTCGGCGAGGGGGAGCGCCACGAGCGACCTGCCCTTGGCATCGACGAGCAGATCGAACACGATGAGCGACGCTGGGCTCTCGGTGCTCAGGAGCGTGATCCGGCTCGCGGCCGGATGGATGCGGAGCAGCAGCGCGTCGAACGAGAGCTCACCGTCCTTCGGCACCACGATCTCGCCGTCGAGGACGAAGCGCTTCGCGCGCACCTGCCGCAGCATCTCCACGAGCTCCGGGAAGTAGCGCGTGAGCGGCTTTCCCGCCTTCGACATGACGTCGGCCTTGTCGCCGTCGCGAAAGGCGAGGCAGCGAAAGCCGTCCCACTTGGGCTCGTACTGCCACTCGCCGCCGACCGGAAGCTCGTCGACGAGGAGTGCCTCCATGGGTGCATAGGTGCGCGCGAGGGGAAGAGTCACAGCACGCGCTCCAGATCGAACCGCCCGCGCGCGGCGAGCAGCGGCTTCCAGAGATCGCCGAGCTCACGCACACGCACCGGTACGTTGCCGATGTGGAAGTCCTCGATCTCGATGCCCTCCTCGATCTCCTGCCACGCGACGGGGGTGGAGACCGTGGCGCGCGGCTTTGGCCGCGGCGAGTAGATGGACGCGAGCGTACGCCCCCACGCGTTCTGGTTGTAGTCCACGAGGACGCGCCCCTTCGGCCGGTCGGCGATGCGGTACTCGGAGGTGAGGAGCTTCGGATGCTTGCCGGCCAGCGCCTGGGCGAGCGCCTTGGCGAACGTCCACACCTGCTTCTGGAGCGGCCCGCGCCTGATCGGTACGTAGACGTGCACCCCCTTCGAGCCGGTGGTCTTCACGAGCGGCGACATGTCGAGCGTCTCGAGCGCATCGCGCACGACGAGCGCGGCGTCGCGGACGGCGGCGAACTTCACGCCCGGCCCGGGATCGAGATCGAAGTGCAGGTAGTCGGGACGATCGACGTCGTCACAGCGCGCGTACCACTGATTGAGGTCGATGCATCCGAGGTTGACGACCCAGAGCAATGACGCGAGGTCCTGCACCATCGGGAAGTCGATGACGTTCCCGGACTTGTGCTCGATGGTACACGTCTCGATCCACGCCGGATGCGGCTCGGGGACGCGCTTCATGAAGAAGCACTTCCCCCTGGCGCCGTTGGGGTAGCGCTTCATGACCATCGCGCGGTCGCGCAGGTGAGGCAGCAGCGCGGGCGCGACGTCGGCGTAGTACTGGAGCAGATCGCGCTTCGTGATGCCGTCGTCGCGCCAGAACAGCTTGTCGAGGTTGGTGAGCCTGACGCGTTTCCCGGCGAGCGTGAGCTCGGTCTCGAGCTCGTCTCTCGGGATGGTGATCGCGCGCGGCATGGCGCGCGGGAGTGCAAGAGGCGTGCGGGAGGTGGGGCGCGTCGTGTGCCTCGATGTTGATTTCTGCTGGACTACGGCCTCGGCCATCGTCGCGCCCTTGGCCGCGAGCATTCCACTCGTCGTCGCGCGTGCGCTTACACGCAGCGAGCCTCGCACTTCGTGCGAGTCTCTCGCTACGCGCAAGCGCTCCTCCTCCCGGAACGCTCGCGTCCTTGCCATTCACGAAGGCATCGACGCATGCGGCCGAGAGAGCTCGCAGCGCCGTGTCGACCGCTTCCCCACGGTGGGGGCACGCGGTCGGAACAGCGTCGACCGTTCACGGTTCTCGACGGCGGACGGCTCCGCACGTGCGTCAGGGGTGTGCGTCCCGTTCGCCAGGAAGGTTGCGGCGGGAGCGAGCGTCCCTGGAGGCGGGGTCCGGAGTTTGGCCCGCGCAGCCGGCGCGGGCCGAACGAGTCTCCCCGCCGCAAGGGATGCTCGCGGACGCCCGTACACGGAGCCTCGAGCACCGCGCAAAGCGCACGGCGCACAGCGCACAGCGCACTGCGCTACTCGCTCGCCTCCTCGGCCTCGTCCCCGAGCTTCACGATGTCGCCCGACGTGAACAGGATACCCTCGAGCACCTCGCGCCACTGCGGCTTCTTCCGCAACAGGAACTCGAGGTTCATGCCGAAGTGCTTCATCTCCTCGTGCTGCGCGTTCTTCATGATCGCGCGCGCCTGACGATCCTTCTCGACCGCGAGGCGCTGCTCGTACCACCCGATCGCCTCGGCCTCCTCGATCAACGACGTGATCATGCGGGCGAAGGTGCGGATCTCAGGCGAGAGCTCGTCCGGCGGCTCGTGGTACTGATCGAAGGACATGGTGAGTCGGTGAGGTGGATGGGGGCTCGTTGGTTGCGAAACCAACGCACGCAGCGCCCCGGGCACAACCAGGGTGGAAGCTTCTCGAAGCGCCCTCCACACCGGGTCGTGGCCGGTGCCGTTCAACCCACCAATCAACCGACCAACCAACTCCCTATCCAACTCATCCACTCACAGGTGGTGAGTGGAGGAGCTTCGCCGTCGTGACGAGCTGCCCGATGTGCCGCTGGGTGTGCTCGGCGGCGTGGAAGAGCAGGCCCAGCACCGTGGACGGCAGCCGACCGCGGCCGACCTCGCGCGGCTCGAGCAGTGTCGCCGGGTCGGTCGCGCGCACCTGTGCCAACGCGCGCTCCACCGCCGCGTCGAACTCGGCGACGAGCACGTCCGGGATCCCGTCGCGCTCGTCGGCGCGCCGCTCACCGCGGAGCGCGGCGAGCTGCGACTCCGACAGCTGCTCGCCGCGCGCGTAGGTGAGCAGCCGGTCGAGGCTGCCGATCGCGTGGCGCACGTGATAGCCGGCCGACGCGGCGCCTCCCGGTCGCGCCCACACGTCGGCGGGCGTGAGCGTCGGCAGCGTCGCGCGCACCTCGAGCCGACACTGCAGCAGACTGTGCGCGACCGGCTGCAGCAGGGGCGCGATCCCGTCGATCGGGCCGCGCAGCCATACCTCGGGTTCCGACATGGGCCTCGGCGGTGAGAGTCTCCGAGCGCGCGCTCGGCTCCGTATATTACCGCGTCCGATCGGCCGCGAACCACCTCACCCGCAAGCACGAGTCCATGGTCTGGGAAGAGCGCTGGCATCCGCTGCGCCGCGAATGGGTCATCGTCTCGTCGCACCGCAACGACCGTCCCTGGCTCGGCGAGACCGTGGACGAGGGGCGCGAGGACGAGCCGCGCTACGACCCGGGCTGCTATCTCTGCCCGCGCAACGCGCGCATCTCGGGGCAGACGAACCCCGACTATCGCTCCGTCTACGTCTTCGACAACGACCATCCGTGCGTCGGGCCGGCGTCTCCCGTCGAGCTCGATCCCGTGCCGAGCGTCTACCGGAACCGCCGCGCCGACGGCATGGCGCGCGTCGTCTGCTACACGCCGCGCCACGACCTGACGCTCGCCGAGCTGCCTCACGCGGAGATCGTCCGCCTCCTCGAGACGTTCCGCGAGCAGTATCTCGAGCTCGGCGACCGTCCGGAGGTGCGCTACGTGCTCGCGTTCGAGAACAAGGGCGACGTGGTCGGTGTGAGCAACCCGCATCCCCATGCGCAGATCTACGCGACGAACTTCGTCTTCCGCACGATCGAGACGGAGATCGACGCGTCTGCTCAGCACCTCGCCGAGCAGGGGCGCCCGCTGTTCCACGACGTCATCGAGGCCGAGGAGTCGGACGGGCGGCGGCTCCTCGTGCAGCAGGGGAGCGCGCTGTCGTTCGTACCGTACTTCGCGCGCTATCCGTACGAGACGTACATCGCGCCGCGCGAGACGCACGCGAGCGTCGCCGACCTGTCCGGTGAAGAGCTGGCGGATCTGGCGGAGGTGCTGCGGCGCACGCTCGTGAGGATGGACAACCTGTGGCGGTTGTCGTTCCCATACGTGATGGTGCTGCATCAGGCGCCGACGGACGGTGCGACGTATCCGGGATTCCACTTCCACATCCAGATCCATCCGCCGCTGCGCAAGCCAGGGCTGCTCAAGTACCTCGGCGGACCGGAGGTCGGCGCCGGAAACTTCCTCAACGACACGGCGCCCGAGCAGAAGGCCGCCGAGCTGCGCGCCGTGCCCGACGTGCACTATCGCGCGGCGCGAGCATGACGGCCACGGCCGACGCGCGGCGGCTGCTGCCGGCGATCCTCGAGCTGCACGAGCGCATCCGCGCGAGCGTGGTGTCGGCATTCGCCGACCAGCGGCCCGAATCGCTGAGCGACGTCGCGGACGACGGGGTCGGTGACACGATCTACGCCGTGGACCGCGTGAGCGAGGAGACGCTCGTCGCGGGACTCGAGCGGCTCGCGCAGAACGAGCCGCTGGTGCTCGTCGCCGAGGGGCTGCCGCCGCGCGGGCTGGTGCTGCCGCGCGATGCGCGCGACGCCGACTGCCGCTGGCGCCTGCTCGTCGATCCGATCGACGGCACGCGCGGGCTGATGTACCAGAAGCGGCCGGCGTGGATCCTCACCGGCGTCGCGCCGAACCGTGGCGCCGAGACGCGGCTGCGCGACATCGTGCTCGCCGTGCAGACGGAGATCCCGCTCGTGAAGCAGCATCTCTGCGATCAGCTCTGGGCGGTGCGCGGCGAGGGAGTGGAGTCGCGCCGGCTCGATCGTCTCACCGGACGCACCGAGCCGCTCGCGCTGCGGCCATCGCGCGCCGAGACGACGGCGCACGGCTTCGCGTCGGTGAGCCGCTTCTTTCCGGGCGCGCGCGACGTGCTCGCCGCGATCGACGACGAGGTCGCGACCGCCGTGCTCGGGCCGCCCGTCGAGGGGAAGGCGGCGTGCTTCGAGGACCAGTACATCTCCACGGGCGGACAGCTGTACGAGCTGATGGTGGGCCACGACCGCTACATCGCCGATCTCCGGCCGCTGCTCCAGGGGGTGCTGCACGATCGCGGGCTCCCCAGCCCGCTGTGCTGTCATCCGTACGACCTGTGCACGATCCTCATCGCCGAGGAGCTGGGGCTGGCGATTACCGGGCCCACGGGCGTGGCGCTCGATGCACCGCTCGATCTGGAGAGCGACGTCGCATGGATCGGCTACGCGAACGATGCGCTGCGGCGGACGATCGAGCCGGCGTTGATCGGCGCGCTGCGTCGCCGCGGCCTCCTGCCGCCCGTCTGACGATGCAGGTGCGCACGCTCGCCCAGCTCGCGGGCTCCGCGGACGCCGAGCTGTTCGCGCCGGCGATCGCGCGGGCGCGCGCGATGGACGATTTCTTCGCCGCCGACGCGCCGCTGTACGTCGCGCGCGCGCCCGGCCGGCTCGACGTGATGGGCGGCATCGCCGACTACAGCGGCTCGCTCGTCCTGCAGCTTCCGCTCGCCGTCGCGACGACGGCGGTGCTGTGGCCGATCGAGGAGCAGACGATCGACCTCCTTTCCGTGGGGAACCGCCAGCCGAGGCGATTCTCGATGCCGCTCGACTCGCTGACGCGCGGCGAGCTCCGCGATCCCTCAGCGCTGGCGGCCTGGTTCGCCGCGCGCGAGGCCGACCAGTGGGCGGCGTATGTGATCGGCTTGGTGCACAAGTGCCTCGTCGGGCGTGACACGGATGCCGCTGCACGCGGCGGGTTCCGGCTGCTCATCGAGTCGGAGGTGCCTGAAGGGAAGGGAGTGAGCTCGTCGGCAGCGCTCGAGGTGGCGTGCCTGTCGGTGATCGCAGCGCGGTACGGAATCGACATGACGGGCGAGGAAATCGCCACGGCGAGCCAGTGGACGGAGAACCACATCGCCCGTGCGCCGTGTGGCATCATGGACCAGATGACGAGCGCGTGCGGGCGGCGCGACCGGCTGCTCCGGCTGCTCTGCCAGCCCGGGATCGTCGAGGGCCACGTCGACATCCCGCGCGGCTACCGGTTCTACGGCATTGATTCGGGAATCCGCCATTCGGTGAGCGGGTCCGACTACGGCACTGTGCGCACCGCGGCGTTCATCGGCTACCGCATCATCGCCGACGTTGCCGGACTCCCGCCGTCGATCGACGCGACGACGGTGCGCGACGTCGACACCCGCTGGCGCGGCTACCTGGCGAACCTGACGCCCGCCGAGCTGGAGTCGCGGTTCCTGGCGCATCTTCCTGAGCGCATGCCGGGCGCGGAGTTCCTCGAGCGATACGCCGAGATCACCGATACCGTGACGCGCGTCGATCCCGCCCGCGAGTACCCGGTGCGGCAGGCGACGGCGCATCCCGTGTACGAGAACGCCCGCGTGACGAAGTTCGCCGAGCTGCTCGGCCGGCTGCGCGCGGGAGCAGACGACGTCGCGCGCGATATGGGCGCGCAGATGTACGCGTCGCACGCGAGCTACGGCGCGTGTGGGCTCGGCAGCGAAGGGACGGACCAGCTGGTGGAGCTCGTGCGTCGCGCCGGGCCCGAGGCCGGCCTGTTCGGCGCGAAGATCACCGGCGGCGGAAGCGGCGGAACGGTCGCGGTGCTCGGAACCGATGCCGCGGAAGGCGCCGTGCGCGACATCGCACGACGGTACGCCGAGGAGTCCGGGCGCGAGGCCGAGGTGTTCGTGGGGTCGGGGCCGGGCGCGGAGGAAATGGGGGTGGTG
>DASTSX010000187.1:0-2895 GCA_035760455.1 Gemmatimonadaceae bacterium
TGCCGTCGGGCGAGGCGGCGCGCCGCCCGTCGTGCCGCGAGCAGATAGCCCAGCATCGCCAGCTTCCCGCTCGCCGTCTCGCGCACCTGCGCCCCCATGGTTCCGGTGTAGGCGAGCGTCTCCAACCGTGCAGGCGCGTAGCGGAATCGGTGGACGGGAATCCCGCCGAGCTCCTCGAACGCGGCGAGCCCCGGCGCGCTCGGCGCCGAGACGACGACGTTCACGCCGCGGCCGCGGAGCGCGACGGCGAGGTTGGCGACGAACGAGCCGACCGGATCGGCGTCGTAGCGCGGATACGCATGGGCGAGGAAGAGGACGCGCACGCCGGTCACCCCGCGTGCACGGCGCCGTCGACGCGCCCCTCGGCGTCGCGGAGCGTGAAGGGAGCGATGCCATCGGCGCCGCTCGCGAGCACCACCCGATCGCTGCCGGCGACGCGTGCCCGCAACGTTCGCCGGGCTCGGCGCCACGCCACGAGCTCGCCCAGCGGCGCGACGTGCGCGTCGCCGCGCGTCAGCTCGGCGACGAGCGCGGCATATGCGCCGGGTGCATCGGGAAAGCCGAGCGCGGGCGCGAGGTTGGGATGCCAGATCCCCACCCACAGCCCCTCGACGCCGCGACAGCGCTCCGCGAGCGCGAGCGCGTCGTCGATCCACACGCGCGGCGTCTCCACGTGCTGATACTTGCTCAGCGCGCGATCCATCCACACGAATGGCGCTTCGTCGAGACCGACGGCCGATTGACGCTCCGCGTCCCACAGCGGCACGACGTCGGCGACGCCGAGCCGGAATCCGTTGCGGTCGGCGAAGCCGTACGTGGAGTCGTACGCGAAGCCGGCGGCCGCCATGCCGCGCGGCGTCGTCGCCGCTCGCATGCGCAGGTAGTGCTGTCGGACGCCGGCGGGATCCGCGCCGCCGATCGTGCGAACGAGCGCACGCTGCGTCGCGAACCGCGCGTGGTCGTCCGAGGTCGCGAAGCTGCCGTGCAGTCCGATCTCGTGGCGGGCGGCGCGGAGCGCATCGAAGATGCGGCGGGCCTGCGGCGAGTCGGGGCGGTAGGTGAGATCCCCCGCGCGCGCCGTGGCCATCGTCGGCCGGTCGCAAAGCACGAACCAGCTCGATCGAACGTCGTGGCGCGCTTCCGTGTCCAGCAGCGTCGCGATCGCGTCCCATACGACGGGGCGGCCGATGGAGGCGATGGCCGACGTCGCGACACGCAGCGCACGGACGATCTCGCCGTGGCGCATGAGCTCCGCGAGGCGCAGCGTGGTGAACGCCGGCCACCACTCGACGACGTCGAGGTCGTGCGTGAGGGACACGGCCCATCGACGCCCATCGGGCCACGGATCGACGAAGCGGAGCATCCGCCGGCCCGCGGCGTCGCGCACGGCCTGGGCGAGCGCGCGCGCCGCCAGCGAGATGACGGGCTCGCGCTCCGCGGCTGCCTTGACGATCGCCGTCTCGGCGGACGGCACGCGCCCGAACCGGTCGGCGGCGGTGGCGCGCTGCTCCACCTCCGCCCCCGCGATGTCGAGGACGAGTCGCAGCAGCGCGCGGTCGACGCCGACCACGCCGTCGCGCAGCTCGAGTCCCCACCGGCGCGCGCGAAGGTCGGCGCACGTCGCGCCGCTCGAGTCGCCGACGGCGCGAAGCTGCACGACGTCTCCCTCACCCTCGCAACGCAGCACCGCCGACAGATCGACGAGCAGCTCGAGCGCGAAGCGCTCGCCGGGCGAGAGGAGATCGTCGTGGGTGAGCGCGAGCACGAGGTAGAGGATGAGCGGCGCACGCGGCGACGCCGCGCCCGCAGTCTAGGAGCGCACGGAGGGTGCGGCAAGAGCGTCGCGACGTCGATCGGGCGGCGCCCTTGACGCTCCGTGACGCACCGGGCAGTCTACGACGTCTCCCACCCCTGCCCTCCTCGATGATCCGCAAGAAGCGCCTGCCGCTCGGTCACCTCGCCCTCTACGGCTGGCTTCCGAGCCCGCTCAAGGTCTGGGCGTATCGGACGTTCAGGGGCTACCGGATCGGCACGGGAGTGAAGCTCGCGTTCGGCGCCGTGGTCGTTGGCGAGAGCGTCGAGCTGGCGGACCACGTGGAGATCGGCCTGCTCGCGATGGTGATGGGGCGCTCGATCCGCATCGGCCGCCACTCGAGCGTGGGCACGATGAGCTACATCGCGTGCGAGCGCATCCAGATCGGCGAGGACGCGCGCATCCGGGAGCAGGTGTTCGTCGGCGGGCCCCAGCTCCCGGAGTCGAGCTTCACGCTCGGCAGCCGCACGATCATCCTGCAGCTCGCGTCGATCAATCCGACGAAGCCGGTGACGATCGGGGACGATACCGGCATCGGCGGGCACTGTCTGATCTTCACGCATGGCGCGTGGCTGAACGCGCTCGACGGCTATCCGGTGACGTACGAGCCCGTCACGCTCGGCAACAGCGTGTGGCTGCCCTGGCGCGTGTTCATCATGCCCGGCACGACGATCGGCGACGGCAGCGTGATCGGCGCCAACTCGCTCGTGCAGGGCACGATCCCGCCGATGAGCCTCGCCGTGGGGAGCCCGGCGAAGGTGATCCGATCGGCGCCGGACTTTCCGCGCGTGCCGAGCGAGGAGAAGAAGGCGGCGATCGTCGCGGAGATGGTGAGCGAGTTCGAGCGCTACGTGACGTACGAGCATCACGTCGTCGAGGTGCGCGGACCGGTGCGGAGCTATCGGCCGAGCGCCGGCGGCGGCGGGTGGCGACTCCTCTGGCGCCGGACGCCCGCCGACTCGATCGCCGCCGCGCGCGGCGACACGGTGCTCACCGAGGTCGCGCTCGGCGACGACGAGAAGGCGGCGCTGCGCGCCAACGGCGCGCACTGGCTCGATCTGGCGGGGCGCAGCCGCAGCGCC
>DASTSX010000188.1:0-5569 GCA_035760455.1 Gemmatimonadaceae bacterium
ACGCGCAACGCGCCACCGCGTGGCGTCACCGTCACGCGCACGGCCGGCGCGCGACGGACCTCGACGTCGATGCTCCCCGCGACGCCGTCGATCGTCGCGACGAGCGTCGTCGAGCCTGGCGCGAGGCCGCGCACCATCGCGCTCGCCGCGGCACCGAGCGCGGCGGGGGAGACGCTCGCGACCCCGACGTCGGCGACGCTCCACCGCACGCTGCCGCCCGCGATCTCGTCGCCGAGCGCATCCAGCGCCACGGCCGACACGCTCGCCTCGTCGCCCCGCCCGAGCACGAGCCGCGCGACGCTCGGCAGCACGCGCGCCACGCCGCCTGGGAAGACGGTGATCAGCGCGCTCGCCGTCGCCCGCTCCGACGTCGCCGTGATCTCGACGCTGCCGACGCCGACGCCCGTGACCTTGCCGCCGGACACGATCGCGATGCCCGGATCCAGGCTGCGCCAGACCAGCGCGCGATCGACGAGAGGCGCACCGGCCGAGTCGCGCGCCACGGCCGCGAGCGCGATCGTCTTGCCGACGATGAGGCGCCCGCTGCCCGGCGTGACGGTGATCGCGCGCGCCGGCACGATCGCGGCGACGGCCACGGAGTCGACGAGCCCGGTCGCGCTTCGCGCCACGACCCACGTCGTCCGCGCCGCGGTCGGCGTGCGCGCGAAGAGCAGCCCCGCCCCATCGACCGTCATCGCCGACGATCCGTGGACGGCGAAGCCGATGCGCGCGCTGGTCGGGCGCCCGTCGCGCAGGAACGCGGAGACGCGCAGCGGCAGCACGTCGCCGATCGCGAGCACCGTATCCCTCGGCGCGAGCTCGATGCGCGCCACCGCCGTGTCGGGGCCGGCGTACCGGAGCCGCAGCGGCTTCGCGGCCGGAGGCTTTCCACTCGTGTACGCGATCACGGTGTCGCGGCCGAGATAGACGACGTCCGCAAGATCGTCGAGCAGCGCGAGCTCCATTCCGAACCGCTCGTTGGCCATCGTCAGGACCACGTCGAGCGTGATCGCTCGCTCGTCGTCCGTCTCGCGGAAAGGGACGAGCGTGTCGAGCATGGCGCGTTCGGGCACCTGGCCCGGAAGTCGAAAGAGCCGGATCCGCGCCTGGCGCAGGGGGATCACCGGCTCGCCCGACTCGGCGCCGAGCACCGGCGCGACCGCGACCGCGGCGGCGGTCGGGGCGATGCGGCCCGTTCCCGTCGGTCCACCCGTCTCCCGGCACGAGAGGACGACCACAGGGATCACGAGCGCCGCGGCGGTGCGGCAGGCCCGACGAAGCGCGCGCATGAGACGGGTACGAGGAGTGCTTACATAGGTCGCCTCGACAGGTGATGTCAAGCCGACGAGGCCGTCTGGTGGATCGGTCCCGGCCGGCGACTATCTTTCAGCGCTGAAACAATCCTTTCCAGGCGGCATTCGCATGGCGACTCAGACCCGAGCGGAGCGCAGGACCACCGCCGGACTCTCGCGCGACCAGCTGGTGGGCGCGTATCGCACGATGCTCCTGTCGCGCCGGCTCGACGACAAGGAGATCCAGCTCAAGCGGCAGAACAAGATCTTCTTCCAGATCTCGGGCGCTGGCCACGAGGCGGTGCTCTGCGCCGCGGGGATGGTGCTCAAGCCCGCGTACGACTGGTTCTACCTTTACTACCGCGACCGCGCGCTGTGCCTCGAGCTGGGCGTCACGCCTGCCGAGATGCTGTACGAGGCAGTCGGCGCCGCGAAGGACCCCGCGTCGGGCGGACGCCAGATGCCGAGCCACTGGGGGAGCGCGCCGCTCAACATCGTCTCGGCGTCGTCTCCCACGGGGACACAGTTCCTCCACGCGGTCGGCAGCGCGGAAGCCTCGCTGCGCGCCCGCCTGCTCGGCCTCGCCGAGGGGTTCCACGGCGACGAAGTGGTCCTGGTCTCGGCTGGCGACGGCACGACCTCCGAGGGCGAGTTCTGGGAGTCGCTCAACAGCGCGTGCAACCTGGAGCTGCCCATCGTCTATCTGATCGAGGACAACGGCTATGCGATCTCCGTCCCGGTCGAGGTGAACACGGCGGGTGGGTCGATCTCGCGGCTCGTCGCGAACTTCCCGAAGCTGTACGTCGAGGAGGTCGACGGCTGCGATCTCCTCGCGAGCTACGCGGCGATGCAGCGCGCCGTCGAACACGCGCGCAAGCGCAAGGGGCCGGCGCTCGTGCACGCGCACGTCATCCGCCCGTACTCGCACTCGCTCTCCGACGACGAGGTGATGTACCGCCCGCCCGAGGAGCGCGAGGCGGACGCGATGCGCGATCCGGTCGCGCAGTTCCCGCGCTGGCTCGTGTCGCAGGGCTACGCCACGACCGAGGAGATCCTCGCCATCCAGGCCGAGGTGGACGAGCTCGTGCTCGCGGCGACGGACGACGCGCTGTCGCAGCCTCAGCCTGGCCCGGAGACGGTGCACGACTTCGTGTACTCGCCCGACGTCGATCCGACCTCGGCGGCGTTCGACACGGAGGACGCGCCGGCGTCCGACGGGACGCCGACGACGATGGTCGACCTGCTCAACGTCTGCATGAAGGATGAGATGCGGCGGAACCCGAAGATGCTGATCTTCGGCGAGGACGTCGCCGACGCATCGCGCGAGGCGAGCCTGCCGCGCGTGAAGGGAAAGGGCGGCGTCTTCAAGGTCACCTGGGGGCTGCAGCGCGAGTTCGGCGGCGCGCGCGTCTACAACACTCCGCTGGCCGAAGCGAACATCGTCGGACGCGCGATCGGACTGGCGATCCGCGGCTTCAAGCCCGTAGTCGAGATCCAGTTCTTCGACTACATCTGGCCCGCCTACATGCAGATCCGCGACGAGCTGGCCACCATGCGGTGGCGCTCGGCCAACGCCTTCGCCGCGCCCGTCGTGATCCGCGTGACCTATGGCGGCTACATCCGCGGTGCGCTCTACCACTCGCAGACCGGCGCGTCGCTCTTCACCCACTGCCCCGGGCTGCGCGTCGTGTGCCCGGCGACGGCGCTCGATGCCAACGGTCTGCTGCGCACGGCGATCCGCTGCGACGACCCCGTCCTGGTGCTCGAGCACAAGCACCTCTATCGCCAGACGTACAACAAGGCGGTGTATCCGGGGCCCG
The DNA here is from genome assembly GCA_035760455.1 of Gemmatimonadaceae bacterium. GTDB lineage: Bacteria > Gemmatimonadota > Gemmatimonadetes > Gemmatimonadales > Gemmatimonadaceae > AG11. The sequence continues at coordinate 3,113 of DASTSX010000188.1, forward strand.
ACTTCATGATCCCGTTCGGCAAGGGACGCATCGTCCGCCCGGGCACCGACCTCACGGTGGTCACCTATGGCGCGACCGTGCAGCGCGCGGTCGCCGCGGCCAATCAGATGCACGAGGAGCACGGCATCGACGCGGAGGTGATCGACCTGCGCTCGTTGTCGCCCTGGGACGAAGAGCTCGTGTTCGCGAGCGTCAAGCGCACCAGCCGCGCGATCGTCGCCTACGAGGACTCGATCTCGTGGGGCTACGGCGCCGAGATCGCCGCGCGCATCGCCGACGACTGCTTCGCGTGGCTGGACGCGCCGGTCCGGCGCGTCGCGAGCACCGACACCTTCGTCGGCTACGCGCCGCGGCTGGAGGACGCGATCCTCCCGCAGGTGGACGACTTCAAGCGCGCCATCGCCGAGCTGACCGCGTTCTGAGCTCGTGCGGCGGGGCGCGCGTCCCGCCGCCCGACCGTGACTCCCCCTCGCGCGCGCGCGTCCTTGGACGTGCTCACCGCGCCCCGCCTGCTCTCTCGCGCCGTCGGCCCGCTGGCGCTCGCGCTCGCGGTCGTCACGTGCGCCGACGCACCCACGGCGACGTCGGCGCCGCACGCGGCGCGCGTCACGATCGCGCCCAGCTTCAGCACCGCGGCCGCGCGCGCGTACGACGCGCTCGGGACGCTCGGCTTCGAGATCACGGCCGCGCGGATCCGGCTCACGGCGGACGACGGTCGCATCGCCGCGGACACCACGCTGCCGTTCCCCGTCACGCAGGACACGCTCCGCCTCGAGCTGGCGGTCGAAGTGCGCGGCATCGAGGAGCGCTTCACCGCGCTGATCGAGCTGCGCGACGGGACGGGGCTCGTGCTCTTCTCGGGCTCGCGCGGTGTCACAGCGCGCTCGGGTCTCCTGCCCGGCGCCGCACCGGCACCCTTCCTCGTCGAGTATTCGGGACCGGGACGCGACGCACGCGCCGTCGTGCTCTCGCCGGCGACCGGCGTCGTCTCGACGTCGTCGGTAGTGCCGTTCGCCGCGACGGCGGTCGACGCGAGCGGACGGCCGGTGACCGATCTCCTCGTGCGGTGGACGTCGAGCGACAGCTCGCTCGGCCGCGTCACGCCGACGGGCGGCGCCTCGGCCGAGCTCCGGGGCACGGGCAGGCGCGGCACGATCGCCGTGAACGCCGTGACGCCGACGGGCCTCTCCGCATCGGCGACGATCGCACTCGTGCCGCCGGCGGCGCGCCTCGTCGTGACCGCCGGCGAGGGTCAGCGCGCCGTCGCCGGCCGCACCACGGCCGAGCCGTTCGTGGTGGAGGTGCGAGCGGGCGACGGTGGGCCCGTCCCGAACGTGGCCGTACGGTTCCGCGCCACGACGGCCGGCGGTGCGGTGACGACGACGTCGGCGCTCAGCGACTCGGCGGGGCGCGCCAGCACGGAGATCCGCGTCGGTCGCCGCGCCGGCGTCTACGCTTTCGAGGCGTCGGCGGAGGAGCTTCCCACCGTTTCGATCTCCGCGACCGCGACCCCTGCCCCGCCGGCGGCGATCGCGATCGCCGCCGGTCACGCGCAGCGCGCGGAAGTCGGGGCGGCGATCGAGCGACCGCTCGTCGTGGTCGTGACCGACGAATGGGGCGAGCCCGCCGACGGCGCGGTGGTCGAGTGGAGCGTGCTCGCGGGCGCCGGTCGACTCGACGCCGCGCGGACCACCACGGGCGCCGATGGGCGAACGTCCGTCGCCTATGTGCTCGGCCGCGAGGCCGGCGAGCAGCGCGTGGGTGCGGCGCTGTCGGCGGTCGGCGGCGCGACCGTGGAGTTCACCGCGTACGCCGACCCGGGTGACGCCACGAGCTTCCGCGTGCTGCAGCCGCTGCCGCCCGTGCTGCAGGTGGGCGTGCCGCCGGCGAACAATCTGCGCGTGCAGCTGGTGGACGACGCAGGGAACGCGGTGGCGCAGAGGGGGCTCGTCGTGACCGCCACGGGTGTCGTGTCACCTGGCAACGCGCCTCCGTTCATCGTGAGCGCGCCGAGCGATGGCTCGGGCATCGCGCTCATCGCCATCCCCGCCTACGCTGGGGCGATCGGCACCGCGACGATCACGCTGACGGCTCCGGGCCTCACCCCGCTCGCGCTTCCGGCGCTCACCTTCGCCACCGGTCCGCTCACGAAGCTGCGCATCGCGTCCCAGCCTGCGGGCGCGACGTGGAGCGGCGCGCTCCTGCCGGCGCAGCCGGTGCTTCAGCTCTCGGACGCCGGCGCCAACTCGGTCGAGACGCCGGGCGTCGCCGTCACGGCGTTCATCGCCAGCGGTGGCGGAACGCTGAGCGGAACCACCACCGTCCTCACCGACGCAAATGGCACGGCGACCTTCACCGATCTCGTGATCGGCGGCGCGACCGGCGCCCACACACTCGGCTTCTCGAGCCCGGCGCTGCCGAGCGTGCAGTCTGGCACGATCGACGTCGCGAGCCCCG
>DASTSX010000189.1:0-5868 GCA_035760455.1 Gemmatimonadaceae bacterium
ATGTCATCCGGCGGGCCACCGGGCGACGCGCGCGCGGCTCCCCGATGCTGCTGCGCCGCAGGTCGGCGACGAACGACGCGACGTCCGGATAGCGGTCCGCCGGCGCGCGCTCGAGCGCGCGGAGCACGGCGCGCTCGACGCCGTCCGGCACGGCGGAGCGCACCGTGCGGATCGCGCGCGCCGGCTCGGCGAACCGCCGCGCGATCACCGCCTGTGCGGTGGGTCCGGTGAACGGCGGCTCGCCGGTCAGCATCTCGTACGTCATCGCCGCGAGACTGTACTGATCGCTGCGCGCGTCCACGGGCTCGGCCGAGGCCTGCTCGGGGCTCATGTACGCCGGCGTGCCGATGGCGAGCCCCGTGCTCGTGAGTCGCTCGCCCCCCGTCTCGACGAGGGCCTTCGCGATCCCGAAGTCCACCACGAACACCTGCTCGCCCGCGAGAAGCACGTTCTCCGGCTTGATGTCGCGGTGGACGATCCCCTGCGCGTGCGCCGTCTGCAGTGCGCCGCCGACGTCGGCGGTGATGCGCAGCGCCTCGTCGACCGTAAGCTGTCGCTCGCGCGCGAGTCGCGAGCGAAGCGACTCCCCCTCGATGTACGGCATCGCGTACCATGGAAGGGACGGCCCGTCGCCGTTCGGCGGGACGACGCCGCTGTCGAGCACCGGGACGATGCCGGGATGGTGCAGCTCGCCCATGACGCTGACCTCGCGCGCGAAGCGTTCGGCGCCGATCGCGCCGGCGAGCGCCGGCTGCAGCAGCTTGATCGCCACGGCGCGCTCCGCCCGGGTGTCGGTGGCGAGCCATACCGTCGCCATCCCGCCGTGGCCGAGCTCACGCTCCACCACGTAGCGACCGTTCAGCGCCGCGTTCAGGCGATCGCGCATGGCGAGCCGCCGCCGCGGATCCCGTGTGCGCCCGTCGTCATCCGTCCGCGCGATCGACCAGCACCAGCTCGGCGCTCGCGAGCTCGGTCATCCATATCGTCATCCCGTCGTCGGTGCACGATTCCACGAGCACCAGCCCGTCGCCGACGTCCGCGACCACGGTCGCCAGATCACCCACGCGCGGCTGCGGTGGATGGGCCGAGGACCCCGTCACCTCGCGCTCCGCGACGAGCAGGCGGACGACCCGCACCCGGTCGCCGGGCCCGAAGGCGTGCTCGTCGCGCCCGAAGCTCATCGGGCCAATCAGTGCGCAACTGAAGCTTGGCGCAAGAGACCGCCTCATGCGGGTGAGTTGGTTGGTTGGATAGAGAGTTGGTTGGTCGGTTGATTGGTGCGCTGGGTGCAGATCCCTCGACTCGCTCCGCTCGCTCGGGATGACGTTGCGCCGTCATCCCGCGCGCAGCGCGTAGCGCGGAGTCGAGGGATCTGTACGCCCTTCCGACTCACCCAAAAACCGACGAACGAGCCCCCTATCCAACTCACCAACTCACTGCGTCCCGAACCGCACCCGCCGCGTCTCGATCTCCTGCCCCGTCGGTTGGGTCAGAATGCCGTACAGCTCCGGCCGGCGCGCCCGGAGCCAGCGCCGGCCCGACGACGTCGGGAGCTGCGCCGCCTCGAGGTCGGCCAGCACCATCGCGTCGCCCAGCTCGCGCGTCTCGGCAATCACCTCGCCGTAGGTGTCGAGCACCATCGCGTTGCCGGTGCGGATCTCGTCGTCGTCCACGCCGATGCCGTTGCTGAACACGAGGAACATGCCGTTGTCGTGCGCGCGGCTCGGCAGCCAGCGCATCAGCCATCCCCGTCCCTTCGGCCCGCACAGCTCGGCCTCGCATGCCGCGGGATCCTCGTGCCTTCGCGCCCACACGGCGTGGTCCACGGGCTTCATGCCGCGCGGGCTCACCGAGTTGCACCCGCCCGTCTGATGCGGCGCGATGAGCACCTCGGCGCCGAGCAGCGCGGTCGCGCGCGCGTTCTCGACGATGTTGTTGTCGTAGCAGATCAGGATCCCGACGCGACAGCCGTGCGGCGTGTCGAACACGGTGTAGCGGTCGCCGGCCGAGATGTGCGGATGCTCGAACACGTGCAGCTTGCGATGGAGCGCCCATCGGCCGTCCGGCATCGCGAACAGGTAGCTGTTGTAGATGCGGCCGTCGTCGCCGCGCTCGACGAGCCCGGCGCCGATGCTCAGCCCGTTCGCGCGCGAGAGCCGCAGCAGCTCCTGCGCGCAGGGCCCGTCCGGCACCGACTCGGCGAGCGCCTCGAACGCCTCGCGCGAGAGCTTGCGCACGTGCCAGTAGCCGGTGAGGCACATCTCGGGACAGGCGAGGATCTCGGCGCCCGCCCGCTCGGCCTGCATGGCGAAGTGCCGCACGCGACCGAGGTTGTACGCCTTGTCGCCGGGTGCGTGCTCGAACTGGACGGTGGCCACGCGGATGTCGCGCATCGTGCTCCTGTCAGCTTGGTGTCATTCGAGGGGGCGCTCGACCGGGTCGGCGTGCGCGGGCCACCGAATGGTGAGCAGCGTACACCCGCCTGCGGTGCGCCACGAGTGCGCGTACGTCGGCCCGTGCCACAGCACGTAGTCGCCGCGCTCCGCGAGTCGCACCTCGCGTGTGCCGCCGCGGGCGTCGAGAAAGTCGAATCGGACGTGTCCGTCGATCAGGACGCTGAGCGAGAAGCAGTCGTCCGGCTTGGCCCAGCCGGGACGCTCGTCGCCCGGCGGGTGGGCGAGCCACTTGACCTCGAGATGCGCGCTCTGGCGCGGCGTGGCTGCCGGATCGAGGCTCTCGCCGCGCGACGCGGCCCACGTGACGAGGTCGCCGACGAGCCAGCCGCGCGCCGCGGCGCCCGCGTCGGCAGCGTTTCCGGTCTCGAGTGTCGGGGAATGGGCCGTCACGAGCCGAATGTACGTCGCGCGGCGGGGCGCGTCAGATCAGCGAGGCGACCGCGGGCCACCGCGCGCGCAGCTCGGCGGCCCGGTCGGGATCGTCGGCGAGGAGCCGGAAGTCGGCGAAGTCGAACCCGGGACCGACGGTGCACCCGACGAGCGTGTACTCGCCGAGCGGGCGCGCGGCCTGCCAGGCGCCGGCCGCGATCGTCCGGACGGGACGCTGGTGCCCGTCGTGGACGGGGCCGAGCTGGTGCCGCACGAGCGAACGCGTGTCCGCATCGAGCTCGAGGAGCTCGAGCGGATCGCCCTCGTAGAAGTGCCAGACCTCGTCGGAGTCCACCTGGTGCCAGCGACTCGCCGCACCGGCGGGGAGGAGGAAGTAGATCGTGGTGAGCGCCGACCTCGGACCGCGCTCGTCGGCGGTCGCGACGCTCGCCGCGGAGCGATGGACCTCGCGGTAGAATCCGCCCTCGGGATGCGGGCGAAGATCGAGCGTGGCGATCAGCTCCGCGGCGCGGGGATGCACGCGCTCCGTGAATGAAAGCCCGATCGCCCGGGCATGATGCGCGACATCAGCCCATCACCCGCGGCTGGTGGAGCAGCATCCACGACGTCCCGAACCGGTCGCGCAGCATGGCGAACCGGTTGGCGAACGGCGTGCGCTCCATCTTCATGAAGATCTCGCCGCCGTCCGTGAGGAGAGCGTACAGTCGTTCCGCGTCGTCCTCGTTGTCGGCGGTCAGCGAGAGATAGGCGCTTCGCATCGGCTCGCTCTGCGGAATGTCGGCACCCATGAGCACGGTCCCGCCGATCTCGATGCGCGCGTGCAGGATCCTGTCCTTCCAGTCCGACGGCACGTTGGGGTTGGGCTGGTCGGCGTGGCGAACCATCCCGGTGATCTTTCCGCCGAGATGTCGCTCGTAGAATCGAAAGGCGTCCTCGCAGGTGCCACGATAGTTGACGTAGACGTCGAGCTGCATGATCTCTGCGCCCTGCCAGGGCGATCGGAGTGCGAGGGATCGCGTCGCTCAGCGAGCACGACGAGCGAGTGGTTCGACTTCGGGCTACAGCGGGTGCTCGACGGAATCGAGCGCTACGTCGACTCCGTCGGCACGTGAACGCAGCGCGCGCTCAGGTTCGCGCGCGACCCAGCAGCTGGCGCAGCTTCTTCGACGCGTACGCCATCATCTCGCCCTTCGCGCGCATCGCGCGCTCGACGATCCCCGGCGGTACGTCGGACGGTGACTGCGACACGACGCGGTGCTTGCGCAGCACGCGCGCCGCGGCGAGTGCCTCGGCATCCGGATCGTCGGCGAGCTCCGGCCCGAACGACGCGTGCGCCAGCCGTCGCTCGGCACGGCTTCGATGTCGCTTGCCGCGCGCGACCTTCTTGCGCGAGGCCTTCGAGCTCTCGCCGTAGGTGCTGCGCCGATCTCGCTCGGCGCTGTCCGCCTTCCGTTGCTGAGTAGTCTTCCGCACCGGGTCCCTCCTCGACGGTTCGACGATGTCTTCGCTCCGGACATCGCACAAGGCGTGCACGATCCGGGCGCGGCCGCGGCACGACGGGCCCGCTGGCCGCCATGGATGCAACGACTCGCCGCCCACCAGCGTCACGGCAGGTCCACGAACTCCACGGCACGTGGAATCGCCAGCATCGCGCTCATCAGTGCCGGGGGCGGCGCCATCAGCTTCCGTGCGCGAAGGTCGAGCCAGCCCCCGGTCGAGCGCACGACCGCCGCCCGCTCCCCCGCCGCCGACCAGATCTCGTTCTCCAGGGTGAACCGCGCCCCGTCGGGGCTCATGGCGAGCGCGGCATGGGTCACGGTGACGGTCTCGTGCAGATGGACCTCGCGGAAGTACTCGAGCTCGTCTTTTCGGACCACGGGGCCGATGGCGAGGCGGCGGAACTCGATCGGCGGAAAGCCGTGCTCGGCAAAGAACGCCATCCGCACGTCTGTCGCGAGGTCCAGGTACGCGGTGTTCGCGAGATGCCCGTTGAAGTCCATCGTGCGCCAGCCGGCGAGGAACTGTCGCGCGTAGCGCTCGGCGGAAAGCTGGCTCATGGGTTCGCCCCGATGGAGTTCGGTGGCGTCGTCTCGATCATCGCTCCCGTCACTCCACGATGATCTCGCGAAACATCCCGAGGGCGACGTGCGTCTTTCCCGTCGGCGCGTGCGGGATGAGACAGTAGAGCACGTAGCGTCCCGACTGCATCGAGAGGTGCAGGAAGGTCACGGTCCCCGGTCCCATCCGCGCCGCGCCGGCGAGGGGCTGCGCGATCCGATTCGGATCGGGCACGCTCGTCCAATCGCGCAGCGTCGCCCCGTCTCGCATTCGCGCGACGATCACGAGATGATCCTCTTTCCCCTCGTTCGTCACTCGCACCCAGTGTTCGCCGGAGGGCCACCGCTCCGGCCCGGTGTAGGCAAAGTCGATCATGCGGACGGTGGCCGTGGGGACCGGTGCCGCCGCAGTGCGCGCGCCCGCCCTTCGCGCGACGACGACGAACGGCTTCGACTCGCCGGCCGAGCGATGGCGGTGCCCGTCCGCGCCGCGGCGCATGCAGGCGAGCACGTAGCGACCGGGCTTCAGATCGAGGGCGACGTCTCCCGTGTCCACGACCTCGGGGCCGCTCAGCGCGAGACCTCCGGGCGGTGTAGCGCGCGCGGTGTCGAGCGCAGCGAGGAACGTCGCCGCGTCGGCCGGCCGCTCTCCGTCGTGCAGCCTGAAGGCGACGACGATGTGCGCCGAGCCTTCCATCATCACGTGGAGGCGCGTCCATCCGCTCGACACGGAATCGGGCGCCACCACCGCGCCGTCGCGCACGTTCACGCGCAGCACCGGTAGTCGCGCGATGGCCGAGGCGCGCGCGACGCTGGACGGCTGTCCCGCGACGGTACCCGCGCCGATGCAGAGTGCAGAGGCGACGACGGCGATGACGAGACTGGGCGTCACCAGATCCTCACCCGCTCCTCCGGCGGCAAGTACATCGCGTCGCCCGGCCTCACGGCGAACGCCTCGTACCACG
>DASTSX010000190.1:0-10404 GCA_035760455.1 Gemmatimonadaceae bacterium
ATCGAGCTGCGGCTGGAGGTCCCGCCGGACCTGCCGCCGCTGCTCGCCGACCCGGCGCGGTTGCAGCAGGTGGTTTGGAACCTGCTCGCCAACGCGATGAAGTTCACCGCCGAGGGCGGCCACGTGAGCGTGACGTGCGACGCTGGCGAGCAGGCGGGGACGGTGGCGATGCACGTCGCCGACACGGGGCTCGGGATCGCCTCCGATCACCTCGAGAAGGTGTTCGAGCCGTTCGTCCAGGTCGGCGCGGGCGTGTCGAGCGACGAGGGCGTTGGCCTGGGGCTGTCGATCAGCCGCGACCTGGCGAGAGGGATGGGCGGCGACATCACGGTGCGCAGCGAGCTGGGAGTGGGATCGCGGTTCACGGTGGTTCTGCCGTCGGCGAGGTAGGCGGTGAGCTGTGAGCTGGGAGCTGGGAGCTGGGAGCTGGGAGCGAGGGGCTCGGGAAGCCACTGTCTCTCGACGACGTCCGAACCGGCGCTCGTGCGCCTAGCGCCTCAGCCGCAGATCGACCACGACCGGCCGGTGATCCGAGTACGTCTCGCGGCCGAGCTGCACGCGCTCGACGTGCCAGTCGTCGCTCGCGAGCACGTGATCGATGCGAACGCGGATCCACCCGTTGTGCTTCGTCGTGCCGAACCCGGCGCCGGCGGCGGAGAACGCGTTGGTGAGGTGTCCCCAGTGCCGGCGCATGATGCGGCTCTCGACCGGCGTGTTGAAGTCGCCGAGGACGACGAGCGGGCCGGCGCCCGAGTCGATCCACTGGCGGGCGAGGTGGGATTCGACGTCGCGGATCTCGGTGTTCATGCGGAGGCGTCGCACGTCGCGCTCCATCAGGCCCTCGAACCCTTTGCGTGGCGTCTCGAGGTGGAGGTTGCCGACCCGGATCGGCCCGCGGGGGCCGTCGAGCACGAACCGGACGACGTAGCCCGCGCCCCCGATCTCGTTCTCCTCGCTCTGCTTGACGCGATCGAGGGCGCTGCGGTCCATCACGGCCGCGGCCCGGATCGGGTAGCGGCTGAGGACGCAGAGATCCCGGCTGACGTGCTGGTGCCAGCCGGTCACGCGCCGCAGCGCGGCGACGAGCGGCTCACCGCACTCCTGGAACGCGACGATCTGTGGCTGCCAGCGCGTGAGGAAGTCCGGGAGGAGCTGGGCGATCACGGCGCCGCCGCCGGCGTTGTAGCTGAGGACGCGGATGCTCGGTCCGTCGGGCGCGGGCAGGAGACGTCGCCATCCGGTGCGAAACCCCATGACGGGGCCGAGGGCGACGAGGGTCGCCGCCGCCAGCGGGAGGAGCAGGTCCCGGCGCAGCCACAGCGCCGCCGGAAGGAGCAGGGCGAGCGGCAGCAGCACGATCCAGCGCCCCATGAAGAGCAGCACGCTGCCGACGATGGTCACGTCGCCCCAGACCCACATGATCAGCGCGACGGCGGCGAGCACGCCGAGATAGCCCCAGACCGCTACGGCGAGCAGGCGCGCCAGACCCCGTCTCGGGATCACCACCGGTTGGCGCGGCGCTGTCGTGGCGCTGGCGCCGTCCCGCTGCCTCGCTGACCGCCGACGCCGGCGGACCTTCGGGGCCGGATTCTCCGGCTCCCCGGGGGCGACGACGTCGACGAGCTGGCGGCATCGTCGGCAGGCGATGCGGCGTCCGATCGCGCTGGAGTCCACGTGGTACTGCTCGCCGCACTCGCAGCGGATCGTGAAGGTCGCCATGGCCTCAACTTACAGGGCAGACGTCGGCGATCGAACGGGCCAGCGCGCGACTCGGGGAGGGGATGGATCGTCCAGTGACGGAGTCCGCGCGCCGGGCACGCTGGCCCTGGCCCATGCCATTCCGCTTGCCGAGCTTCGACTGGTGACGCAATTCGAGACCATGCCGGGCGGCGGCGTCGCCACGGCCCAGCAGCAGGCCGTCGTCGGGGCACCCCCCGTGCTCGACCTGCCGACGGACTTCACTCGCGCGGCTCCGCTGACACCGGCGGGGGAGCGCGTGCTGGCGACGCTTCCGCCGGAGCTGTCCGCGCGCGTTCACGCGCTGGCGCGGACGCGCGCCGCCGAGGTGCACGAGGTGCTCTTCGCGGCCCTCCACGTCGTGCTCCACCGATACTCCGGTCAGCGCGACCTCGTCGTCGGTGTCGCGAAGTCGCTCGACGCACCGCGCGAGGTCGGCGCCGATCGAGTCTCACCTCCCGTGACGGTGCGCGCCCGCCTCGAGGGCGATCCGTCGTTCGTCGAGCTGCTCGACCAGGTGCGCGAAGGGATGCGCCAGGCGTTCGACGCGGCGGTGCCGCTCTCGGCGCGCGTGACGCGCCCGGTCCGGCTGGAACCTTCACCCACGGCCATGCCGCGCGTCGTGCTGGCGATGCACGACGCGCGCTCCCGCGCCGCCGCCGCGACGGCGACGGAGCACCCCGTGTGGATCGACGGCACGGACGTGCGGTTCGACCTGACCATCGTCGCAGAGGACACGGCCGACGGGATCGAGCTCGCGCTCTGGTACCGCACCGCGCTGTTCCGCGTCGAGCGCATGGAGCGATTGCTCGCGCACGTCGCGACCGTGCTGGGCACGGCCACGTCCGATCCGTCGCGCCGGCTGTCGATGTTCGTTCTCGTCAGCGAGGCGGAACGCGCCGACCTGCTCATGTGGAACGCGACCGACGTGGACGAGGGGCCGCCGAGCACCGTCGTCGCGCTGTTCGAGGCGCAGGCCGCTCGCGTCCCCGACCGGATCGCCGTGGTGGCGCAGCGCCCGACGAACGCGCATGCCGGTGCGGTGGAAACGATCTCGCTCACGTACGCGGAGCTGAACGCGCGCGCCAACCGCCTCGCGCGTCACCTCCAGCACTCGGGCGGCGTCGCGGGCGCGCCGGTGGGGCTGCTCCTCGAGCGTCAGGCCGACGCGATCGTCGCGATGCTCGGGATTCTGAAGGCCGAAGGCGCGTACATGGCGCTCGCCGCCGACGCACCGCCGGCGCGTCTCGCCCAGCAGCTCGCGGAAAGCGGCGCGAAGATAGTGATCACGAGCGCCGGCCTGGCGGGGAGGCTGCCCGGCTCCGCCACCGTGGTGCCGCTCGACAGCGACGCGACCACGCTGCGCGCGTACGCGGACGGCGACCTCGCGGTCTCGGCGCGTCCGCGCGACACCGCGTACGTGCTGTTCACGAGCGGAAGCACCGGCGTGCCGAAAGGGGTGGCCGTCACCCATGCCAACGTGGTGCACTACACCCGTGCGATCCGGCGCAGGCTGCGCACCGCCGCCGACGAGCCATCGACCGGACGAGCGCGAAGCTACGCGACGGTGGGATCGCTGGACGCCGATCTGGGCAACACGAGCGTATTCGCCGCGCTGCTCTCCGGGGCGACGCTGCATCTGCTCGGCCCCGATTGGACGCCCGATGCCTTCGCGCGATACGTCGCGTCGCACCCGCTCGACGTCGTCAAGCTCGCCCCCAGCCAGCTTCGCCGTCTGGCCGAAGGCCGAACGGGCGAGCGGCTCGCGCGCATCCTTCCGCGCGAGACTCTGGTGCTCGGCGGTGAAGCGCTCGACTTCGAGCTCGCGCGCGCCGTGCTCGAGGCGGGACCCTGTCGGTTGGTCAATCACTACGGTCCGACCGAGACCACCGTGGGCGTGCTGACGCACGAGGTGACGGCGCGATCGCTGGCCGTGGGCGAGCGACTGGGCGCCGCGACGGTTCCGCTCGGGCGTCCACTGACGAACACGCATGCGTACGTCGTGGATGCCTTCGGGCACGAAGCGCCCGCCGGCGTGGCCGGTGAGCTGTGGCTCGGTGGTGCCGGCGTCGCCTCGGGCTATCTCAACCGTCCAGCGCTCTCCGCCGAACGCTTCGTGTCGTTCCGGGGCGAGCGCGTCTACCGTACCGGCGACCGCGTTCGGAGGCTCGACGACGGCACGCTCGAGTTTCTCGGACGGATGGACGATCAGGTGAAGGTGAACGGGTACCGGGTCGAGCTGGGGGAGATCGAGCAAGCGCTTCGCGCGCACCCGAGCGTGAGCGACGCCGCCGTGGTGCTGCAGGCCGGGCGGGGAACGGCGCCGGCGCTCGTCGCGTACGCGGTACCGAAGCGCGTGCCCCGCGAGCCGAGCCAGGACGCGTTGGGCGCGGAGAAGCTGACACAGTGGCTCGCCGCCCAGCTGCCCGTGCACATGATCCCCCGCCGCGTCGTGCTGCTCGACGCGCTCCCGCGCGCCGCGAGCGGGAAGGTCGACCGCACGACGCTCGGCGCGGCCAACGTGCAAGGCTGATGGACGAGTGGCATCCGCTGGCGCGTGAGGGGGAGTGGAGCGCCGCGGTGCGATCCGGGCTCGACGACGATGCGGTGCACGTGTGGCGCGTCGCGCTCGACGACGAGACGCGCCTCGAGTCGAGCTGGTCGCTGCTGTCGGCGGCCGAACGCGTGCGAGCGCAACGCCTGCAGGGGGCCGCGCTCCGTCGGCGGTTCGTCATCGCGCACGGCACGCTGCGCGGCGTCCTCGCGGGCTACCTCGACGCCGAACCGTCGGGGCTCGTGTTCGACGTCGGGGAGCACGGCAAGCCGTCGCTCGGCGGCGAGACCGGCGCGCGCAGCGGCGTGGAGTTCAATCTGTCTCACTCCGAGGACGTCGCCCTCATCGCCGTGGCGCGCGGCCGGCCCGTGGGCGTGGACGTGCAGCGCTGGTCCGAGGAGGTCGAGCATCTGCGGCTCGCCGAGCGCTTCTTCTCGCTCGCCGAGCGCGACGCGCTGCGCGGGCTGTCGCACGCCCGGGAGCTGATGATGGCCGGCTTCTTCGCCGCGTGGACGCGCAAGGAGGCGTACGTCAAGGCGACGGGGCACGGCATCGCACGCGGCCTCCATCACTTCGACGTGAGCCTCGCCCCTGGCGAGCGCGCTCGCCTCCTCGCCGACCGGCTCGACTCCGAGGCGGTGGCACGCTGGGCGATCGAGACGCTCGATCCGGCGCCGGGCTACTCCGGGGCCCTCGTGGTCCCCTCGCCGCTCGGGCAGGTGCTGCGGTTCTCGATGTGACCGGGGTGGCGCCCGCGAGTGGCGAGCGCGCGACGCGGCGCTGCTATTCCGACAACCGCTGCAGCTCGGAGACGGCGCCCTTGTGCTCGCTCAGCTGCCTGGGGCAACTGTCGCGCGCCTCCTCGAACAGCGCCGCCGCGCTGTCGGTCAGGCCTCGCAGCAGAGCGTCCTCGCCGAGGTAGAAGGCGACGGCGCATCCCGGTGCCCGACCGGAGGAATCCGGCGCCGCGGCCAGCCGGCGCAGCGAGTCGGCGCCGAGCTCGCCCCGGAAGTAGCGGGTGATCGGCGCGGGCCACTGCGTCGTGTCCAGCGAGGCGGTGTGGGCGGCGAAGTCGCTGGCGTCGTTCTGCTTCAGTCGCCGCCGCGCGAGGTGCAGCCAGAGCACCGCCGACGGATCCGGGCTGACGACGTTCAACCCTCGTTGCAGGTCGGCGGCCGCCTGGGCGAAGTTCCCGAGGATGAAGTGCGTGCGCCCGCGATGCTCGAGCGCCGTGGCGTGGTCCGGCTTGATCGAGATCGCGTGGTCGAAGTCCTCGAGCGCCCGCGGATAGTCGTTGAGCAGCGCGTAGACCGCACCTCGGTCGGTGAGTAGCCGCGCGTCATTGGGGGCGAACACCAGCGCGTGCTCGTAGTCGGCGATCGCGCGGTCGTAGTCGCCCTTGGCGGTGTGGGCGAGCCCCCGATGCCGCCAGGCCACCACCAACCCCGGCTGGATCGCCAGCGCGCGATCGAAGTCGCGGATGGCCCGGTCGTACTCGCGCATCTGGAGATGCGTGACGCCGGCCGAGGTGAACGACGCCGCCTCGCGCGACGCGGTGTCGCACGCGCCCGCCGATGCCAGGAGGAACCACCCCAGGCCGATCAGGGCGGCGTGTCGCAGGCGCATGCCACCGGATGGACGGATCGCGATCATGTGCAGTCCAGACGACCAGGACCCGGCCGGAGCAATCCCTCCGTGGGGTCAGGGCGTCCAGTCGAGCACCCGGACCGGCTGGGGGCCGAGGTCCTCGAGCCGCTCGCCGTCACCCTGCCCGACGCGCTGCACGAACAGCGAGAGCACGCCGCTCGCGCGCCAGCGGTCGATGTCGTAGCTGGGCTCCCACTGTCCTACCGGCGACGCCAGGAGCTCGCCGACCGTCCACCGCTCGCGCGCCCTGTCGGCGCTGCGGGCGAGCGAGATGCCGCCCCCGCGCTCCGCGTCACGGTAGACCACCAGCACCTCGCCGCGGCGCGTCGCCAGCACCTGCGGCCGCGACAGGGGGATGCGCTTCGTCCCGCCGCCGCTCAGCCGGAACGCCAGGCGGCGCTCCCCCACCGTGCTCGATCGCCACACCGCCCCGTCGTGCCAGACGATTCGGAGCTGCGGCACTTCCGAACCCTCCTCCCGCCAGTACGTCGCGATCACCGGCCGGCCGTCGCGATCGACGGTGGACGACGTCTGGTTGATCAGCTCACTGCCTTTCGGTACGGCCCAGGCGACATCGGCGGTGCTGGCGGTGATCGGCAGCGCGTAGCGCGCGCCAGCGGCCGTCCGCCAGGTGCGGCCCTGGTCAGGCGAGAAGGCGTACAGCACGTCGTGGTTCGTCGCCACGTCCGGCGAGTCGCGCCAGGTCCACGACACGTGCCACCCGCCGCGCGCGTCGATCGCGAGCTGGTTCACGTAGGCGTTGCGCTTCCCTTCGCCGGCGATCAGCGGATGATGCAGCGCACGCCAGCGGCGCGCCCTCGCGTCGTAACGGTTCAACAGCACGTCGCCGCTTCCCGACTGGCCGTCGCGGTAGACGAACAGCAGGTCGCCGCCCGGCAGCCGGTAGAACTGCGGGTACGTCACGCGGGCCTCGCGCGCGCCCGTCATGCGCTCCGCGGGGCCCAGCTCGAGCGAGCCGGCGCGGATCGCGCGCGCGTAGTGGAGCGGGCGGTTGTGCTCCGCCCACGCGACGTGCAGAACGCCCTGACCATCGACGGCGATGGCGATCGCGTTGTGGGCGTCGGTCACGTCGTTGAGGTACGGCGTGCGCGCGACGGTCCAGCGGTCGCTCCCGAGCCGGCGCTTCGCGAGCACGACGTGCGCGCTGTCGTCGTAGTACGCGGCGTATTGCGTGTCGCCGTGGCTCGCGATGCTGCTCGTGCGGAACACGACCGCGTTCACCGACGAGCGCGCCCAGCCGGGCCCGAGCTCGGAGAGCCGAACGCCCGGCGCGACGCGCGCGGACGTATCGCTCTGCGCGACGAGTGGCCAGGCGCCGAGCAGCGCGAGCAGCGCGAGCCGCGCGGCGCGAACGGTCGCGCTCACCGTGCGCGCGGCTTCGAGCTCACCGTCCGCAGCGTTGGACGCTTCGCGCCGCCGCCGCGCGTCGTCGAGCGCTTGCCGACGGCCTTCGCTGCCTTCTTCGACGCGGCCGACCGCTTGGTGCTCCCCGCGGATCCGGCCTTCGACGCCGTCTTTCGCGGCGATGCGCTCTTGCCCTTCGGCGCGTCGCCAGTCTGGATGTGGCGGTTCCTGACATTCGCCGCCGACCGCCGCGCCACCTCCGCCACCCGCCGCGCGCGCGTCTCGGGCCGCACCGCCTGGTTGACCCAGTACAGATAGACCTTGCGGTTGGACGGCGAGAACGACGCGAAGCCCGCCTCGGCTCCCCTCGTGCGCCGCAGTGCCGCAGCGAGATCGTCCGGCATGACGTACGCCTCCACCGCGTCGAGCGTCGTCCACGTCCCGTTCGCCTTGGCGCGCTCGATCGCCGCGAGCCCGGCCTCCGCCATCAGACCCTGCTCGACGAGTCTCGCGATCCGCTCCTTGTTCACGCGCGACCAGGTGCTCTTCGGCTTGCGAGGGGTGAAGAGCTGCACGTACTGCGTGTCGTCGATCCGACGGACGAGGCTGTCGATCCAGCCGTAGCAGAGCGCCTCTTCCACTGCGTCGCCGTACGCCAGCCGGTCGGCGCGGCTCGCCTTCTTGTCGAACACGAGCCAGATGCCCGGCGAGGTCGCATGCTGCGCCGCGAGCCAGCGCCGCCACGCGGCTCGATCCTCGACGTAGACCTGCTCGAGCTGAGACAGCGATCGCGACGCGGAACGGGGCATGGAGGGGCGGTGAGTTGGTGCGTTGGATAGTTGGTTAGTGGGAACGGCCTCGGGAAGCAATGGCTTCCAAGGCCGTATTTGATTCACCGATTCACCGATTCACCGATTCACCGACGCCGCAACCTAGGCCTTCGCGCACCCGGCTTCCTCGGCCGGCCGAAGCTCGAGGATCTCGGTGACGAGCATGTAGCGCGAGCCGCGACCCATGTGGCCGGCGCCGGCGGGCATCTTGGGGCTGATCGTGCCCCGCCACCGGACGAACACCGAGTGCGGCTGGCCGGTGAGCCGCTTCGCCAGACTGTCGCGCTGGCGAAGCGCGTCGTTGGTGAGCGTCACCCACCACATGTCGTCGCCGCGTTCGGCGTCGCAGGGGCGGAACCAGCTGATCTCGAATCCAGTGGCGTACGTGCCGCGATACTCGCGCAGCGTATCCGCCCGCGCGGCCGGCGGCAGACCGCCGCGGATGCCGCCAGCGGGCCGGTCGGCCGGCGCAGCGGCCAGGAGGCCGGCGGTCGCGAGTAGTGGAACGAGAGATCGCATCGACGCGCTCGACGGGTCGTGCCAGGCAGGCGCCCGGCCCTCTGTTGCACACCGCTTCCCGCGATTGGTTCACGCCCCGCCGCCGGCACCCGTGGTGGCCCGGGCGCGATGCGCGCCGGTAGATTCCGCGACCGTCGACGATCACCGGAGGGTTGCCAGCATCTTCGCCTTGCTTCTGCAGGCCGCCGATTCGGCCGCCCAGCTCGCCGAGCATCTCTCGCCGTTCGAGCGGCTGTGGAAGTACTTCGCGCTCGGGGCCACCAGCATTCTCCTCGAGGAAGCGAACCCCATCTTCGGCGGGGTCGCGGCGCGCAATGGCCGCCTCGGCCTGACGAGCGTCATCGTCGCCGTCGCCGTCGGCACCTGGATTCCCACGATCGGGCTGTACTTCCTCGGCCGCTGGCGCATCGATTGGGTGCGTGCGCGGTTCCCGAGCAAGCAGCGCCTGCTCGACGGCGCGCTCGCCCTGGTGGAGCGAAACCCCTGGCGGTCCTCGCTCGCCGTGCGGTTCGCCTACGGCCTGCGCATCCCCGTCCCGATCGCCTGCGGCGCCGCCCCGGTGTCGCTCCCGGTCTACGTGATCGCCAGCGGGATCAGCTGCTGGGTGTGGTCCGCGCTTTTCGTCTACCTCGGCTGGAAGGCCGGCGCCGCCGCGGTCGAGCTCCTCGGTCTGGCGACCCGTTGGGAGGTCCGACTCGGTTTCATCGCCCTCGCGCTCATCGGCGTGCTCGTCTTCCTCCGCCGCCGCCGCATCGCGCAGCGTACGGCGGACGTGCTGAGCGGACACGAGGTGAGAGTGTTCGATCCGGAGGAGGTGAAGGGGGCGAAAAAGAAGGGCCACTGAAGTACCCGGTACTACCGACCTACCCGGTACCCCGTGTCAGCTGGACGCTCCGGGAAATCCGGTCGCCACCCTGCACGCCGGTGCGGCCTTCCGGGAGCCTCCGACAGGTGCCGGGTACTCGTTGTGGCAGCTCACCTCCACCTGAACACCCACAACGCCACCCCGAACGCCCCCACCCCCCACGCTCCCACGATCACCAGCGGCACGAGCACGCCGTCCCATCCGATCCCCATCAGCATCGTCCCGCGCAGCGCGTTGATCGTCGCCGTGAGCGGCAGGGCCTGGATCACCGGCTGGGCGGCCGCGGGGAAGTTGGTCGACGAGAAGAACACCCCCGACAGTACCCACATCGGCATCATCACGAGGTTCATCAGGCCCGACACGCCCTCCGTCGTCTTGGCGCGCGAGGCGATCAGCAGCCCGACGCCGCCGAAGGCGAGCGCCGAGACGAAGCACACCGTGAGCAGTTGCACCAGCGAGCCGCGCACCGGCACGCCGAACAGCAGCACCGCGCTGCCGAGGATCACCAGCACCTCGACGAGCAGGAACACGAAGCGCGAGAAGAGGAACGACGCGAGATAGTCCACGCGCGGCATCGGCGTCGACACCAGGCGCTTGAGCAGATGCCTCCGCCGCGCGTCCACGATGGCGAAGCCGAGCCCCCAGATGCCGCCGGCCATGATGTTCATCCCCAGCAGGCCCGGGATGACGAAGTCGATGTAGCGCGAGCCCTTCTCGCGGACCTTCCGCTCGGTCGCCGCTACCGGATCGCGCCGGCCCGCGGCGCGCTGCACGACGTCGTCGACGAGGAAGCGCGCCGTGCGTCCCTCGGGACGCGTGTCGTCGAACGCGTACTCCACGGCGCCCTCGGCGCTCGACGACGCGACGAGCGCCACCTCGCCCGTCCG
>DASTSX010000191.1:0-2692 GCA_035760455.1 Gemmatimonadaceae bacterium
GGACGTGCGGGTGCGCCAGGCGCTCAACTTCGCCGTCGACCGCCGGATCATCGTCCGCAACCTCATCGCCGGCCGCGGGGAGCTCGCCGCGGGCGTCATCCCCTCGTCGCTCCCCGGGTCGGAGAAGACGCGCATCGGCTATCAGTTCGACACGACGCGAGCCCGCCAACTCCTGCGCGAAGCCGGCTACCCCAACGGCATCGACCTCGAGCTCTGGACTTCCCTGAACCCGACCTACGTGCGCATCGCCGAGACGCTCCAGGCCTATCTCAGATTGTCCGGCATCCGCGTGAAGCTGATCCAGCGTGAGAGCGCCGCCGCGCGCGAGGCCGCTCGGAAGGGGAGGACGGACCTGTTCATCAAGAACTGGTACGCCGACTATCCCGACGCGGAGAACTTCCTCTACCCCCTGCTCCACGGCGCGAACAAGGGGGTCGGCGGGAACGTGTCCTACTATCAGAGTGCGCAGTTCGACTCCCTCGTCTCCACCGCGCGGCGCGAGCCGGACGAGTCGCGTCGCGCCGCGCTCTACATGGAGGCCGACCGCGTCGCGTTCCGTGACGCGCCGATGATCTTCCTCTGGTTCTACGCCGAGCTCTACGCGGTCCAGCCGTGGCTTCGCGGGTTCGAGCCGCCGGTCATCTTCAACGGCCAGCCATGGACGACGGTGACGACCACGGCCGCCGCGCCCGCGACGGCGTCGGCCGGGGAGCCGTGAGATGAGCGCGTTCATCGTTCGTCGCCTCCTCCTCGCGATCCCGACGCTGTTCGGCGTGCTGGTCATCGCCTTCCTCCTGCTCTACGTCGCGCCCGGCGACCCGGTGATGGCGATGGTCGGCGAGCGGGCCGACGAGGAGACGATCGCGCGGCTGCGCAGCGAGCTCCGGCTCGACGACCCGCTGCCCGTCCAGTTCGGGCATTACGTGGCCGGCATCGCGAAGGGCGACCTCGGGCGCTCGTACATCACGAACCGGCCGATTCGCCGCGACATCCTCGAGCGCTTCCCCAAGACGCTGCAGCTCGCCGGCGCCGCGATGCTGCTGGCCACGATCTGCGGGGTGACGCTCGGCATCCTGAGCGCCCGGAATCCCGGCGGCGTCGTGGACCGGTTCGGGCTCGCGCTGGCCTATCTGGGGATCAGCTTCCCGGTCTACTGGGTGGGGCTGCTGCTCATTCTTCTGTTCGCCGTCACGCTGCATTGGCTCCCGCCGTCCGGCTTCGGAGGCGCGCGGTACCTCGTGCTCCCCGCGCTCGCCCTCGGCATGCGCTCCATCGCCTTCCTCGCGCGCATGACGCGGTCGGCGATGCTCGACTCCCTCGGTGCGGACTACGTGCGCACGGCGCGCGCGAAGGGGTTGGGGGAGCGCGCCGTCGTCACCCGGCATGCGCTGCGCAACGCGCTCATCCCGATCATCACCGTGCTCGGGCTCGACTTCGGCGCGTACCTCACGGGGAGCATCCTCACCGAGACGATCTTCTCCTGGCCGGGCATCGGCCGCTACGTGGTCAACGCGATCGCACGGCGCGACCTGCCCGCCATCCAGGGATCGGTGCTGTTCCTGTCCGCCGTCTTCGTGCTGGTGAACCTGATCACCGACCTCGCCTACGCGAAGGCCGACCCGCGGGTGACCTACGCGTGACGGCGCCGACGGAGAACGTCACGACGCTCGCCGGGTATCAGACAGCGGCCAGACGTACGATCAACCGTGCGCTCACCGACGACCAGCGTCTGCTCGACGCCTCGGCGGGGCTGGCCGAGGAAGCCGGGGAGGTGCTGTCGCACGTCCGGAAGCACCTCTTTCAGGGGCGTTCGCTCGACCGGGACGCCGTCACGCTCGAGCTTGGGGATGCGCTCTGGTGCCTCGCCATCGCGGCGGATACACTGGGGGTCTCGCTGCAGGACGTCGCGCAGCGGAACGTCGACAAGCTGCGATCGCGTCACCCCTGAGCGTGGCGTACCTTGGCGCGCGCGACACATCATTCATCATTACGAGGTCTCATGTTCGCTCGTCGTCGCTTCCTCGTGGCTCTCCTCGCCGTCGGAGCCGCGTGCGCGCAGTCGTCCTCCAGCGCATCCCCCGAGGCCAGCACGGCCACCACGCGCGTACGCAAGAATCCGGACATCATCAGCGAGCAGGAGCTGCGCGATCCCACGATCGCCGGCACCGACGCGATGACCGCGATCCGCCAGCTCCGTCCGGCCTTCTTCCGGAACCGCGGACCGCAGAGCTTCTCGAACGCCACGGCCGGCCAGGTGCAGGTCTCGCAGGACTACGGGCCCCTCCAGTCGGTGAACAACCTCACGGCGATCGATACGCGCAGCCTCGTCGAGGTCCGGTATCTCGGCGCCAACGACGCGCAGGCGCGCTTCGGGATCACTGCCAACGGCGGACCCGTCATCGTCGTACTGACGACGAAATCAGCGCAGTAATGCGGCAAGCGAGCCCGCGTCCTTCCACCGCAGGTGTCCCATGAATCTCACTCGCATCCTGCTTCCCGCCCTGCTTCTCCTCGCGTCGGCCTGCGCGAGCTCGCAAGCCAACGACAACGAGCGGCGCGCCGTCGAGCCGCAGCAGAAGAAGAACCCGAACGTCATCACGCGCGCCGAGCTGGAGGCTCCCTCGATCACGAGCCGCGACGCGATGACGGCGATCCGCATGCTGCGGCCGAACTTCTTCACCTACCGCGGCCC
>DASTSX010000192.1:0-3509 GCA_035760455.1 Gemmatimonadaceae bacterium
GCCTGCGCGCGGCCCGCGTCGAGCGCCGCCCGCGAGGACGTCGACTGGCGCGTCACCGGAGGTGAGCCGGGCCAGTCGCGCTGGTCCCCGCTCGATCAGATCAACCGCGGGAACGTCAAGTCGCTGCGCGTCGCGTGGACCTACCGCGCCGGCGACGCGTCGCCGCAGAACCGCTCCGAGATCCAGGCGACGCCGATCGTCGTGCGCGGCGTGCTGTACTCGACGTCGCCGTCGCTCGCGCTGTTCGCGCTGCGCGCCGCGACGGGGGAGCAGCTCTGGCGCTTCGATCCGTTTGCCGGCAAGCGTCGCGAGTCGCACGTCAATCGCGGCGTCGCGTATTGGGAGGAGGGCGACGACCGCCGCCTCTTCTACACGGCGGGGCGGCGCCTCTGGGCCGTGAACGCGGCGACCGGCCGCCCGGTGGCGACCTTCGGCGACAGCGGCTCGATCGATCTCGCCTCGGGGATCGATCGCGACGTGTCGCGCACGCAGCTCGTCGCGACGAGCCCGGGCGTGATCTATCGGGATCTGCTGATCCAGGGAAGCCGCGTGAGCGAGGGCGAGGGCGCGGCCCCCGGGGACGTGCGTGCATTCGACGTGCACACCGGGAAGCTGCGCTGGACCTTCCACACGATCCCACGCGAGGGAGAGCCCGGCACCGAGACCTGGCCGGCCGATGCCAGCCGCACCGCGGGGGGCGCGAACTCGTGGCCGGGCATGTCGGTCGACCCGGCGCGCGGCGTCGTCTTCGTGCCGACGGGCTCCGCCTCGCCGGACTTCTACGGCGGCGAGCGGCTGGGCCAGAACCTCTACGCCAACTCGCTGATCGCCCTCGACGCCAACACCGGGCGTCGGCTCTGGCATTTCCAGACGGTGCATCACGACGTGTGGGACCGCGATCTTCCCGCGACGCCGAACCTGGTGAGCGTCGTGCACGACGGTCGCCGGATCGACGCCGTCGCGCAGATCACGAAGTCGGGGTTCGTCTTCCTCTTCGACCGCGCGACGGGCCGGCCGCTGTTCCCCGTCGAGGAGCGTCCCGCGCCGCCGTCCGACCTCGAGGGCGAGCGGACGTGGCCGACGCAGCCGATTCCCGTGAAGCCGGCGCCCTTCGCGCGGCAGCGCATGACGGAGGCCGACGTCACCGACCGCACCCCGGCCGCGCACGATTCGGCGCTCGCGCGATTCCGTCGTCTCCGGCACGGCCACCTCTACGCGCCGCCGAGCCGCGAGGGCACCATCGTCCTCCCCGGCTTCGACGGCGGGGGCGAGTGGGGCGGCGCCGCGTTCGACCGCACCTCGGGCGTGCTGTACGTCAACGGCAGCGACGTCCCGTGGATCGCGGCGATGCGCGAGCGCGCGCAGCCCGCCGCCGGCACGACGCAGACCGCCGAGCAGCTCTACGCCGCGAACTGCGTCAGCTGTCACCGCGCCGACCTCCGCGGCGACGGAGGACGCACACCCTCGCTCGTCGGCGTGATGGAGCGCCGCACGCCGGCCGAGATCCGGCAGGTCCTCGAGCGCGGCAAGGGATTCATGCCTCCCTTCCCACAGCTCACCGACACGCAGAAGGACGCGCTCATCGCGTACCTCGGCGGCCGGACTGGCGCGATCGCCGCGGCGCCGGCTCCGGCGCGCTCCGACGATCCGCGCGCGTCGGGCGGTGTCGCGCCGTCGCGCTTCCAGTTCCTGGGCTACGAGCGCTGGCGCGACGCGGAGGGCTTTCCCGCGATCAAGCCGCCGTGGGGCACCCTGAGCGCGATCGACCTGAACACCGGCGAGTACCGCTGGCGCGTCACCCTCGGCGAGCACGCGGCGCTGAAGGCGCGCGGGCTCCCGCCGACGGGGACGGAGATGTACGGTGGGCCGATCGTCACCGCCGGAGGGCTGGTCTTCATCGCGGCGACGATGGACGCGAAGTTCCGCGCGTTCGACAAGGCCACCGGCGCGCTGCTCTGGGAGACGCAGCTGCCGGCCGCAGGGTACGCGACGCCGAGCACCTATCGCGTGAACGGCAAGCAGTACGTCGTGGTGGCCGCG
Organism: Gemmatimonadaceae bacterium; assembly: GCA_035760455.1. Lineage (GTDB taxonomy): Bacteria > Gemmatimonadota > Gemmatimonadetes > Gemmatimonadales > Gemmatimonadaceae > AG11. The sequence continues at coordinate 2,041 of DASTSX010000192.1, forward strand.
GGCGGAGGCAAGCTCGGCACGCCGTCCGGCGACAGCTACGTCGCCTTCGCCCTACCCGACTGACGGCGGCGGACCTTCCGGCGCGCCGGTCACCGTCTCGACGACGAGGCCGCGCTGGAGGGTCTGCTTCACCGGACACCGGTCGGCGATCTGGTGCAGCCGATCGCGCTGCTCGTCGCTGAGCGGACCCGCCAGCTCGATGCGCCGCGCGATGCGCGGCAGTCCGACCTCCTCGGTCTCGCAGTTCTCGCAGTCCTTCTCGTGCGCGCGCTCGGTGCGCAGGTGGATCCGCACGCCGTGCAACGGCCACCGCTTGCGATCGGCGTACATGCGCAGCGTCATCGCCATGCAGCTGCCGAGCGCGCCGAGGAGCAGCTCGTACGGCGTCGGACCCGTGCCCGTCCCGCCAAGCGGCACCGGCTCGTCGGCCTGGAACCGGTGCGGGCCGGCGGCGATCTCCGTCCGGTAGCCCGACGCCCCGACGCTCGCCGTGATCCACTCGCGCTCGTCGGTGGCGCCGCTCGCGTCGACGACGGTGACCGCGTCCTTCCTCTCGTCGGCCACTCAGTACACCCGGATCGCCACGCGCTGCGGAAGGTCCACGACGACCTTCTCGGTGCGATTCTGCTGGACCTGCCGGAAGAACGCGTCGTCCTTCTGCACGCCCGTGACCTCCATGAGCTGACGCGCCACCTTGGTGACGTCGGCGTTCGAGAGCCGGATCGAGCCGTGCGAGACCGCCTTGCCGATCGACTGCGGCTCGTTGGTGCCGTGGATCGTGCGCGGCGGATCGTAGACGAGCTGCGCGCGGCCCAGCGGATTGTCCGGCGCGCCCGGCTTCTTGGGATCCTTCTGCTCCGCCCACGACTCGTCCTTGGGCGGGTTCCACTCCGGGTTCCACACCACCTGCGTGATGCTCCACTCGCCCGACTGCGTGGGCCACTCCTTCGACCCGACGGCCACGCGGTAGCTGCCGACGCGCTTGTCGCCGTCGTAGACGTAGAGCTGTCGCGCCGCGAGGTCCACCTCGACGCGCGTGCTCGCGAGCGGGAGGAGCGTGGCCTTCGACGTCCGGCCGACGTCGACGCTGTCGGGGGAGAGGTTGCCGGCGCCCGGCGTGGCGGGCACGGCGCTGTCGCCGGGCGCGCCCGGCATCGGCGACGGCTGCGTGGCAGCGGCACCGGGCGAGCCGGGCTGTGGCGTCGCGACCGTGCCCGGGCTCGTCTGCACGGCGCCGTTCGCCGTGGCGGCCGCCGCGCTGTCCGCTGCCCGCTTCTCGCTCGCGTCTTCGATCGTGCACGCCCCGACCAATGCCGCCACCGCGGCCCACGTGATCGCCAATGCGTGTCCTCGTCCCCGTGTCATCGCTCCGTCCGCGTGAGGTGTCGGTCGCCGAGAAGGGCAAGAGACGTGCGGGAGCGGCGCCCAGGGTCGGTTCGGCGATCCCGCGCCTCACGCTCCCCCGCGAC
>DASTSX010000193.1:0-6353 GCA_035760455.1 Gemmatimonadaceae bacterium
CCCGTTCAAGCAGCCGCTGCGCAAGCGCGGGGTGACGTCCCAGAACTTCTACACGCTCTACGACATCGCCTTCCTGGGCATCGTGCACCACTCGAAGGTGCCGCTCCGGCTCGCGACGATGTTCGGCTTCGCGCTCGCGTCGCTCTCACTGCTCGCGGCGTTCGGCTATCTCGTCGCCAAGCTGCTGTTCTGGAGCCAATTCGAGCTCGGCCTCGCGCCGATCCTCATCGGCTTCTTCTTCATCTCCGCGGTGCAGCTCTTCTTCGTGGGGATCGTGGGGGAGTACATCGGCTCGATCTGGACACACGTGCGACGCCACCCGCACGTCTTCGAGAAGGAGCGGTTGAATTTCTAGCGGCGACCTGATCGATCCGGCGACCGGGCGTGGGCCTCGTCGATCGCGACTCGCATGGCCCGATCGCGCGCTCGCGCTGGTGCTCGGGACCAGGCTGATCCCGCTGCTCGCCGCGCCGGTCACGCTCTATCTCGTCGCGACGCGGCGATCGCCGGTCGAGCAGGGATTCTACTTCGTGCTCGTGAACGTGCAGGCGCTCGCGTCACTCGTCGAGCTCGGGGTCGGGACGATCGTCGTGCAGTTCATCTCGCACGAGTCGCCGTCGCTGCGCTGGCGGGCGGACGGCTCGCTCGACGGCGACGAGCAGGCAGTCGCGCGAGCGCTCGCCGTCGTCCGCGAGGGGTGGCGGTGGTACGGATGGCTGGCCGCGCTGCTCGTGCTGGCGGGCGCCGCCGGCGCCTTCGCCTTCGGCCGGGGCAGCGTCGAGGGTGGCGCGCCGCTCGCCGTGGCCTGGGCCGTCGTCGTGCTCGCGACGGCCGGCTACGTCCCGCTCGTCCCGCTCCTCTGCGCGATCGAGGGGGCGCACGGGCTGATCCGCGTGCAATCGGTGCGGCTGGTGCAGGCCGCGCTCGCCCTCGCCGCCCTCTGGACGGGGCTCCTGACCGTCGGCGCGCTGCCCGCGGTCGCGGCGTTCGCCGTGGTCTGGCTGCTCGTTCCCGCGCTGTGGCTGGGCGTCGCGCATCGCGCGTTCGTCGGCCAGATGCTCGGAGCGGGTAGCGGCAGCTCGTCGCTGGCGAGCGTACAGTGGCGCACGGGCATGTCATGGCTCGTACTCTGGGCCGCCCCCCAGCTGCTCGTGCAGATCGTGCTGGCGACGAGCGGCGCCGCCGACGCGGGCCGGCTCGGGATGAGCCTGGCGATCGCCACGGCCCCGGCGACCCTCGCCGCCGCGTGGCTGCAGAGCCGCTACCCCCGCTTCGCCGCGACGCTCGCGCAGAGCGGCCGCGCGTCGCTCGACGCGCTCGCGGGCCGATCGACCGCCGAGGCGCTTGGCGTCTGCACGCTCGGAGGGATCGGCGTCACGGCGGTCGCCGCGCTGTTGCAGCTACGCGCGCCGGCGCTGGGCGCGCGGCTGCTCGCGACGGAGAGCGTCGCGGCGCTGTGCGCGACCGGGCTCGCGTGGATCGTCATCCAGGCGCTCGCCGGCTACCTGCGCGCCGACCGCGACGAGCCCCTGCTGCTCGCCATGGCGGGCGGCGCGGCGATCGCCATATCGGCGACCGCGCTCGCCGCCTCGCGTGGCGTGGAGACGGCGGTGCGGGCCTACTCGCTCGCCGTGCTGTTCGTCGCGGTGCCGATCGTCGCCCTGGCGTTCGCCGTCGAGCGGTCGAGGCGCCTGGCGCGTCCCGCGCCGGACGCCGCGAGCGCTTCGCGGCGCTAGTGGCCCTTGGGCGCGCCGGGGCGGGCGGCCGACTCCTCGGGAGCGGCCACGTCGTCCGCCGATGACGGCGGGTCGATCCCGCGCTGCGCGATCACCTCGTGCAGCCGGCCCGGGCGCGAGTAGGGATTGTCGAACGCGCCGATCGTGATGGGCTCGTCCTTCTGGATCGGGTTCACGAGCACGTCGCCCGAGATCAGCTCGCGCGAGGAGAGCTGTCCCTTCTGCAGGGGGATGGCGAGGTAGAAGTCGTCCTCGGTGAGGGCATGGCCCGGCGGCAGATCGCGCTTGGCGTACACGCCGCGCACGAGGCCGTCGAGGTACTCGATCTCCTTGCGCGGCAGCCGGCGGCGCTCCGTGGCGCTCCCCCCGCACATCTCTCTCGCCTTGTGGAAGGCGCAGAACCACTCGGCGATCTGCTCGGGAGTGGAGTTGTACGCGGCGAACGGGCGGTCGGGGGTCTTGATGTCGATGTGGCGCTCGAACGTTCTCGCGCCCTTGGCGTAGGCCATCATGATCGACGACGACCAGTCGTGGTACTCGTGCGTCGAGAACCCGATCGTGACGTCCGGATACCGGCGCTTGAGGAAGTCGATCTGGTTGAGCTCCAGGTCCGAGTCCTCGCTCGGATAGAGCGACACGCAATGGTTGATCGCCAGCGGGATGTGGCGGTTCTCGAAGAAGGTGACCATCGCGTCCACGCTGCGGATCGACGCCCCGCCGGTGGAGACGATCACGGGCTTGCGGGTCTTCGCGATCTTCTCGAGGAGCGGCCAGTCGGTGATGTCGGAGCTCGCGATCTTGATGATCTCGATGCCGAGGTCCTCGCACAGCTCGACCGACGCCTCGTCGAAGGGGGTGGCCATGCGGATGCAGTTGTTGCGGCGCACGGCCTCGACGAGCTGCGCGAGCTCGTCCCGGGAGAGCCGGGTGTCGAGCGTCTTCTTGATGTACCGGACGTCCTGCCGGTGCCGCCAGGCGGGATGGACGAAGTTCTCGACGTCGCGGAACTGCAGCTTGATCGCCGCTCGCACGTCGTTGTAGCGCACGACGGTCGAGAACTCCTTGACGATGCGGAGGCCGCGCTGGAGATCGCCCCAGTGGTTGTTGGCCAGCTCGAGGACGAACAGCTCGTCGAAGATGTCGCGGTCGATCATGAGTCGCGTGGTTGGGGGAGCCGCGTCAGGCGGCGCACTGCTCGGAGGGGATCGCGTAGAGCACGACGTCGAATCCGCCGTGCGCATGGGCGCGCAGGTAGAACGTGTAGTCGAGGTCCAGGGCGGCGACGGACGCCGAGATCGACCAGAGATGGTCCGGCCGGTGGTACACACAGAGGGCGAGCCGCGGGCGACAGCGCTCGATGAGCCGTCGCGCGCCGACGAGGGCGTCGGGCTCGGCGCCCTCGATGTCCATCTTCAGATCGGTGGCCCGAAAGGCCGGAAGCACGTCGTCGATCGCGACCGCCTGCACGACCGTGTCGCCTTCGGTCGCGAGCCGGCTCGCTTCGCCGAGTCCCGCCTCGAAGCGGAGCTGCTCGGTGCGCCGCCACACGGCGCAGGGCCAGAGACTCGTCTCCGTCCGCGCAGACCGTTCCTCCGCCCAGCGCACGAGAGCGGCGAAGTTGTCGGGATCGGGCTCGAACGCGCAGGCCGCCTCGAGCGGCGCATCGCCTTCGGCCGACGTCAGCGCATCGCCGGTGTAGGCGCCGCAATCGACGTAGCGGAGCGGCGTGCGCCGGCGGGGAACGTCGGCCGGGAAGTACTGCGGCCCATCCATCGGAACCGGCGCGGCGGCGGCATCCCCGCTCGTGCGATACGCGATGATCCGCTCGTAGAGGCTCCGGCTCGAGGGATCGGCGAGCCGATGCAGCCCCTCGAGAACTTCGTCGGCGTGCCGTGCCGAGTGGTCGCGCGCGGCCATCCAGTAGTCGTCCGCCCAATCCGGCCCGAGGAGGTCGTGCAGCTCGACCACGCCGATGACCCGGCCGTAGCCGAGCGAGCGCAGGAGCGAGTCGATCTCGCCGACGTCCGCGTCGCGGTTGAACACGGCGACGACCGCAGTGACCTGGGCGCGCGATGCGGCGAACGGCTCGCTGCCGGGCCGGTGGACCGCGAGACCATCGAGCGTCGTCCCTGCTCTGCTCCCGCGGTCCAGCAGACCGATGGGATCGAGGCCGCGGGCGCGGAGGTACGCGACGACCCGCCGACCCGTGTTCCCTGCGCCGTACACGACCACGGGCGCATCGGGCGCGATCGGTCGGCGCTCGACGGCGTCCTCGAGGAGCCGGTGCAGGCTGCTGGGTGCCAAGAGGTCGCTCGGCATGATGATCCAGGACGGCTCGGCGCCCGGATCGGTCACGCTCCGGCGCTAGGCCGGCTCCTCCGCCAGGGTCTCGACGATCATGTTCGAACGGAACTCGTCCCGCGGCAGGAACGGCGCCATGTCCTCGAGCGGGGCGGTGACCATCCGCCCGTCGGGAAGACGCTTGGACGAGGTCTTCGGCATGAACGGGATGCTCTCGTCGAGCATGACTTCGCACAGCGCCGCGCCGTCGCGCGCGAGCGTCCAGGCGATCGCCTCGCGCACCTCCTCATGCGACGCGCAGCGGCGGTACTCGAGGTCGAACCCGTACGCGATGCGCTCGAAGTTCGGGAAGGTGACGCCGCTCTCGGGATCGTAGCCGACCGGATTGCCCGGGAAGAAGTTCCGCTGCGTCTGCCGGATCGAGTGGTAGCCACGATTGTTGTACAGGAAGAGCTTCACCGGCATGCCGTACCCCTTGATGGTCTGCAGCTCCTGCAGGTTCATCATGATGCTGCCGTCGCCGGCGATGCAGATCACCCGCTGTCCGGGCCGCGCCGCGGCGGCGCCGACGGCCGCCGGCAGATCGAACCCCATCGGCGCGCATCCCGAGTCGGAGAAGAGCCGCTGCCCCGCCTTGAGCTGCGCGCTCTGGAAGGTGGTGACGCAGGCGGTCGCGTCGCCGGTGACGACGACGTCGTCCTCCTTCAGCTGCTCGAACAGCGCGTCGCCGAAGACGTAGGGGTTCACCCCGTTCCCGCTCGCCGTCCAGTACGACGGCGGCACGACGGGGTACCGCTCGCGGCGCTCGCGGCACCAGGCGACCCAGGCGCTCCGCGCGGATGCGTCCACATGGGGCGCGCGCGCGGCGAGCAGCGCCCGCAGCACGTCGCCGGCATCGGCGTGCAGCTTGAGCGCCGGATGGATCGTCGGCTTCTCCAGCTCGGCCCAGTCGACGTCCACCATCGCCACGAAGGCGTGGCGCGCGAAGCTCTCCCAGGCGTAGCTGATCTGGCGGATGTTCAGCCGCGCGCCGATCACGAGGACGAAGTCCGCGTTCTGTACCGTGAAGTTGCCGGCGCGGTCGCCGATGGTGCCGGGCCGACCGGCGAACAGCGGATGGTCGCTCGCGATGAGATCGTGCGCGTTGAAGTTCGTGACGACGGGCACGTCGAACCGCTCGGCGACCTCGAGCAGCTCCCGCTCGGCGCCGGCGAACCGCACGCCGCTGCCGGCGTAGATCACCGGGCGTTCGGCGGATGCCAGTCGGTCGAGGATCGCGGCGCACGACGGCTGCAGCTCGTCGCCGCGCAGCGGGCGGCGCTCGCCCGCGGCCGGCGGCTCGGCGGGATCGTAGCCCGCGAGCGCATCCGGATCGATCATCGTGCCCTGGACGTTCATCGGGATGTCGAGCCAGACCGGTCCCGGACGGCCGCTGCGTGCGAGGTGAATCGCCTTCTCGAGGTGATAGCGGATCGACTGCGGATCGGTCACCATGACGGCGTACTTGGTGATCGGCTCCACCAGCTTGACGATGTCGACCTCCTGATCGCCCAGCTGGCGAAGCGGCAGGTCGGTGCTGCGAACGAGCGTCTCCCACTTCATCTGCCCCGACACGACCACCATGCCCAGCGAGTCGACCCATCCGCCGAACACGCCGGTGATCGCATTCGTCCCGCCCGGGCCGGTGGTCACGTTCACCGCGGCGAGCCGGTTGCTGACGCGGAAGTAGCTCTGCGCGGCCATCGAGCAGGCCTGCTCGTGATGGCAGGCGACGTAGCGGAGTCCCGCGCAGCGGCCGATGGCGTCGTTGAGGTGCATCGCGCCGCCGCCGGTGACGAGGAAGACGTCGCTGATGCCGTGCGCGACGAGGGAGCTGGCGACGTAGTCGGCGAGCCGGATCATGGATTCAGGAAGATGACGCGATTGGGGAGCCCGAGCTCGCGGATGCGCCGCGCGATCGGCTCCCGGCTGATGAGCGACCCGACGAGGATCGGCTCCGGATAGTCGCCGAGCGAGTCCGGGCCGACGATCGGCGCGCCGCGGAGGCGCTTGCCGTGCAGAACCGGGTTCGTGTCGACGAAGGCCGCGATGTCGCGGTGACGAAGCATGGTGACGCCGAGGAGCTTCAGCGTCGTCTGGCCCGCACCCCAGATCACGATGCGGTCCGCGTCGGCCAGCTCGCGTCGGAGGTGATGGTCGATCGCCTCCACCTGACGAAGCGACGCGCGGATGTACGCGTCGATGTCGGCGCGCAGACCATGGTCGTACGGAATCGTCGCGGTCGTCGCCGCGCGCGCGTCGTCCGCCCGCCGCGCG
>DASTSX010000194.1:0-14094 GCA_035760455.1 Gemmatimonadaceae bacterium
TCTCCGGCTGGAAGGTCATCATCGTGCGGCGATTGATCACGTGCAGCTCGGGCACGCGCGCGAGGTCAGTGATCACCTGCTCCATGAACACGTCGGCGATACGCTGCCGCGCACTGTCGGCGCCGATCTCCTGGATCGGCAGCATCGCCAGGGTGGCATGCGCAAGGCGCCGGTCGCGCCGGAACGCGGCCGCCCCGAGGGCGACGACGAGCAGCAGCGCCGCGAACACTGCGACGAGCGCCGCCGTTCGCGAGAGCCGCTCGCTCGCGCTCGGAGCGGGCAGGACCGCCGAGGCGCCCGAACGGGAGCGGGTTGCGCTCGGCGGCGCCGGAATGGGCGACGGAAGACCGGGTGTGCCCGACGCCGTCGAGCGGCTCCGCACGGTCGCCATCAGCGCCTTCGTCTCCGCGGACGGCTCGGCCGCGTACGCCGACGCGAGCCGTCGCGCGAAGCGATCGTACGCCTCGAGGGCGCCCGCGCGGTCGCCGCACGCGTCGAGGAGCGTGATGAGCCAGCGGAGCCGTTCCTCGTCGTCGGGGGCGAGCACCGCGGCGCGGCGGCCCCACTCGAGCGCCGCGCGCCCGTCGCCGGCCTGCCCGGAGCGCTCGGCGAGCGACCAGGCACACGTCGCCGCGGCGTGGCGGAGGCGCGTGCGCTCGCCGTCGATCCACTGCTCGAGCTCGGCCGATCCGTCGGAGACGAAGAGCCCGGCGAGGAAGTCGCCCCGGTAGAGCTCCATTGCCTCCTCGAGTCGTCCGTCGGCGACCGCCTCGTCGAACAGCACGGCGTCGCAGCGCACGGTATCGAGATCGACGGCGACCTCCTCCTCGCCACGCGACGTCACGGCGGAGGGGCCCAGCGTGCGGCGGAGATAGCTCAGCGCCTGCCGGAGCGCGCTGCGCGCGTGCTCCTCGTCGAGCTCGGGCCAGAAGAGGCCGACGATGACGTCGCGGCGGCGGTAGCGGCCACGACCCCCGAGTGCCAGGTAGCCGAGCAGCGCGAGGCGCTTGGCCTGTACGGCGATCGGCCGCGGCCTCGACGCGACCGTTTCCTCGAGCTCGGCCGATCCGAGGGTGCGAAACTCGATCATCCGCGCGCCAGTCACGCCTGAGTCACGGCTTCGTCACCTCGATCCTCGACCTTCCGCCTGCCGTGGAGGTGGCGGTCAATCTACCGCTGCCCTCCCCGACCGCCAGGCGACGTCGGTGGCTCACGCCGATCGTCACGGCCACTCGCCAACGACCTCATTCAAGGAGGATTCATGCGCACTCCCATCCTTCCCGCGATGCTCGCCGCGGGGCTCGTCGCCGCGTGCAGCCCCGACGCGCCGACCACGCCGAGCTTGCTCGAGCCGAGCCGTTTCGCCGCATCGAACGGCACCACCCGGACCCATGGCATCGAGCTGCTGGCGGTGCTGGGCACCGGGACGGGCGCGGTCAACGTGACGCCGACCGCCGAGGACCGGGGAACGTTCCACGTGCAGGGAGAGGTGCACGTCAACGGCGCCGCCCCCAACACGACATATCTCGTGCAGCGCGCACCCGACCTCAACGTGGGCGACCCCGCCTGCACCGGCCCCTGGATCTCGTTCCCCATCCCCAACGCCGGCCCGCTCGTGACGCTCACCACGTCACCGTCGGGCGCGGGCGCCGCGCACTTCGAGCTCGGTGTCGGTGGAGCGTTCACGTCGGGTACGGCGTTCAACGTACGCTTCCGCCTCATCGACGACCTGCAGGCCCCGACGTCGATCCTGATGACCGACTGCGTGACCGTGGTCGTGAAGTAGCGCTCGTCATCAGACGGCGGAGCACCCTTCGACCTGCTCCGCCGGCCGGCGCGACCGACATCGCCGTCGTCGCTTTCCCGACCCCTCCGCGCGCTATCGCGCGCGGAGGAACCGGTCCACGGCATCGAAGAACGCGTCCGGCTCCTCGACCATCGGGTAGTGCCCGCTCCGCTCCCACACGACGAATCGCGAGCCCGGCAGTGACTGGTGGATGCGCCAGGCCGTGCGGGGTGCGCCATTGCCGGAGCGCGTTGACGACCGGCGCCGGAATCCCTAGCGTCCGAGCATGGACCAGCGCGAGCACTGGGACCACATCTACCGCAGCACGCCGGCGTCGGACGTCAGTTGGTATCAGCCGACGCCGACCGTCTCGCTCGAGCTCATCCGCCGAGTCGCACCCGACTTGGACGCGGCGATCATCGACGTCGGCGGCGGAGCCTCGACGCTGGTGGACGCGCTGCTCGACGCGGGCTATCGCCGCGTGACGGTGTGCGACCTCTCGGGCGCCGCGCTGGCCGTTGCGCGCGAGCGGCTCGGCGCGCGCGCCGCGCAGGTGACGTGGATCGAGTCCGACGTGCTGAGGGCGCCGCTCCCCGCGGCGGGCTACGCGGTGTGGCACGATCGCGCCGTGTTCCACTTCCTGACCGATCCGCGCGATCGCGAGCGGTACGTCGCGCAGACGCACGAGGCGGTGCGCCCGGACGGGTACGTCATCGTGGCGAGCTTCGCACCCGACGGGCCGACGCGGTGCAGCGGCCTCGACGTCGTGCGCTACTCGCCCGAGACGATGCACGCGCAGTTCGGCGCGGGGTTCCGGCTGCTCGAGAGCGTGCGCGAGGAGCACCACACGCCGTCGGGCGCGACCCAGGCGTTCGTCTACTGCCTCTGTCGGGTCGCGCGCTAGGTCGGTCGCACTCGCGACCGGGCGACGCGCCGACCGACTACGGCGTTCCGGCGTCGTTGCGCACGGCCCCCGTGAGGATGTGCCCGCACGGCACGAACCCGGCCCGCTGCAACGTCCGGCGCGACGCGACGTTGTCGGGGTTGCAGCGCGCCGCCGGCACGTGCCCACCCTCGTAGCACACGCGCTTCAGCTCCTGCACGAGGAACGCGCCGAGCCCGCGCCCTCGAAACGGCTCAGCGACCTCCATGTAGATGTCGCCATACGGCCGGTTGTAGTGGAACAGGATGCCGCCCGATGCCGCCACCGCGCCGTCCACCTCCACGACGCCGCTCCACCCGAGGTCTCGTTCGGGGACGTCCGGCGCCTCGGCGCGCGTCGGCGCACGGAAGGTCGCGCCGCTCGGGCGGAGCGCGGTGGTGAGCCCGTCCTCGAAGAGCACCGACTCGCTCGCGACGTCTCGCGCGAAGATGTGCAGCATGTTCGTCACGAGCGCGGCGTTGCTCTGCACCTCGATCGCGACGGCGCCGCTCGCGGCGAGCAGCGCCTCAAACAGCTCGAACGCGTGCAGTCGCGGCCGGTGCGGCGCGACGTAGTACTCGTACACCGTCGGCTTCCCCGTCCATGGCCCGCCGACCGCGACGGAACCGTAGCCGACGACGGTGTCGTCCAGACGGAGCAGAAACTCCCGGCTCCAGTCCGACCGGGTGTGGACGGAGTCGTAGATGATCTGGCACGCCATCTCGAGGCGGTACATGTCGCGCCAGCGGGCGACGTCGTCGAAGGCGGCGGCTTCGGCTGAGACTCGCATGCGTGCGTCGGGTGGGTACGTCACCGTGCGAACGCCGCGGCAGAGTCGCGCGGGCCGCGATCGCTGACTCGGTCAGGCCACACCTGCCCCACCAGCGCCTGGAATCGGGGACTCGAGCGCAGGCGCTCCAGCCGCGGGTCGACGTTGAGATACCCGATCCACGGCGACCGCTCGGCGATCGCGCGCTCGAGCCACTGCAGCGCCGTGGCCGTGTCGCCGAGCGCGACGTGAACGACGGCGACGTGATACGCCGACACGTGACGTGTGCGCGACGCAGCCGCGAGGCGAGCCAGCGTGGCCCGCGCTTCGCGCACGCGTCCCGCTCGCGCGTAGGCGTGACCGACCGACGCCAGATAGGCCAGGCTCGCCGAATCGAGGGCGAGGGCGCGCTCCGCCTCGGCGACGCCCTCGGCGGTGCGTCCCGCCTGCTCGTACGCCATCCCGAGATGCCAGTGGGCCGGCGCGAAGTTGGGTGCGATCTCGAGGGCCTTTCGCATCTCGGCGATCGCCTGCTCGTACCGGCCGGCGAAATAGTGTCGGAGCCCGACCCACGTCTGGATGATCGGCGAGAGCGGATCGAGGCTCTGTGCCGTGCGCGCATGCCGCATTGCCTCCTCGTGCCGACCCATCGCCGACAGGAACCCGCCATACCAGTGGTGCGCGACGGGATACGTCGGATCGAGCTCCATCGCGCGGCGGTACTCGCGCTCCGCGGCGACCCAGTCGTGGTCGTACTCCAGGTGGATGTGCGCCAGCGACGCGTGTGCCTCCGCCAGCGTGCTGTCGAACTGGAGCGCCCGCATCGCCGCATGCTTCGCCTGCGGGAACGTCTCTCGAGGCGCCAGACGGCTGTACCAGCCGCGGGAGATCCACGTGTCGGCGATCCCGACCCACGCGAGGGAGTATCCCGGGTCGACGTCGGTCGCCTGCTGGAAGTAGTCGAGGGCGATCTGCGCGTCGCGCTCGGTGCGCTTGTTCCAGTAGTACCGGCCCTTCAGGTACAGCGTATAGGCCTCGTGATTCGCCGCCGGTGCGGCGCTGAGCTGCCGGCGCTCTCCCGCCGCCAAAGTCACGCCCAGCTTCTGCACCACCTGCCCCGCGATGTCCGACTGGACGTCGAACACGTCGTCGATCACGCGATCGTAGGTGGTGGACCAGAGCTGTCGCTCGTCGTGAGCGCGCAGGAGCGCAAGCGTGATCCGCACGCGCCGCGCGCTCGGCTCGCTCCACCGCACGCTGCCGACCAGCGCGTAGTCGACCCCCAGCTCGCGGCCCACCTCGCTCACGCTCCGGCGCGTTCCGGCGTACCGGCGCGTGGCGCGGCTCGCGACGACGCCCAGACCGCTCACGGCGGACAGCCGGCTCGCGATCTCGTCCGTCATGCCGACGGCGAAGTACTCCTGCTCGGCGGAGCCGAGGTTCTCGAACGGCAGCACGGCGATCATGGGGAGCTGCGACGCCGACGCGGCCGCTGGAGCCCGCGGTCGAGCGGGACGGTCGCGCCGCGCGTCGCGCAGCACCCAGCCCGTCCCGAGCACGAGCGCGAGCACGCCGGCGGCGACCAGCGCGCGCACGCCGATGCGCGGGCGGCGGGCGGTCGCGCCGTGGCCAACGGACCGCGCCGACGTGTCCACCTGCTCGAGGCAGTGCCGTAGCTCGTCGGCACTCTGCCAGCGATCGTCGCGCCGCTTGGCGAGGCACGTGGCGATGCAATCGGACAACGCCGCCGGCACGTCCGGCCGCATCGCCGTCAGGGGCGGGGGCGGCTGCGTGAGATGCGCCGACAGCACGCTCTGGGTGTCGCCGACGAACGGCGGCCGCCCGGTCAGCAGCTCGAAGGCGAGCGCGCCGACGGCGTAGATGTCGGCCCGGTGATCGACCTGCGGATCCGCGGTGATCTGCTCCGGCGCCATGTACGCCGGCGTTCCCAGGATGATGCCGAGCGTCGTCATGGCCGCCGCGTCCCGCGTGGACGCGCTCATGGCCTTGGCGACACCGAAGTCCGTCACCATCGCGTGCCGCCCCGTCATGAGCACGTTGTCCGGCTTGACGTCGCGGTGGACGATGCCGCGCGCGTGCGCGTACGCGAGCGCCTCACAGACGTCGCGCAGCATGCCGAGGGCCTCGTCGACGGGAAGCGGCCCGTCGCGCGCGAGCCGATCGCGCAGCGACTGCTCCGACTCGTACGGCATGACGTAGTAGAGCAGCCCGTCGGCTTCACCCGAATCGTAGAGCGGAACGATGTGCGGGTGGTGGAGCTGCGCCGCGATCGCGATCTCCCTCAGGAAGCGTTCGCGCCCCAGTGCGGCGGCCAGCTCGGGGCGAATGATCTTCACCGCGACGTCCCGCGCGTGCTTCACGTCGCGCGCGAGGTAGACCACCGCCATGCCGCCCCGCCCCAGCTCCCGGCTGACCGGATAGCGCTCGGCCAGCGACTGCGGCACGAGCACGTCGTCTTCGAGCAGTCTCGTGAAGCGCTCCGCGGCGGAGCCGTCCAGGAGGGGATGTCCCTGCTCGCACTCGGCGACGAGCCGCTCGAGCTCGCGGCGCCGCGCGTCGTCTCCCCCGCTGAGCTCCGCGGCGAGCGCGGCCCGCTGCGCCGGAGGCGCGTCGAGGATGGCATCGACGAGCGGCTCCAGCTGCTGCCAGTCGGCCGGGGAGAGCGGGCGGCGGGGGTGCACGAGATCTGCGCGAATGCCGGCGAGCGTCCCGCTACGACTCGAGCGCGCGCCGGAGCAGCATGCGCGCCTTCGCCCAATCGCGCTGGACGGTGCGAACGGTCAGGCCGAGCGCCTCCGCGATCTCGTCCTCGGTGAGGCCGCCGAAGAACCGACACTCCACCACGCGTACGAGCCGCGGGTCCACCTCGCCGAGCCGCTGCAACGCCTCGTCCAGCTGGACGAGCGCGTCGGGCTGATCGTCGACTGCGATCTCCTGCTCGTCGAAGGTGATGTGCCGATGCGCGCCGCCTCGCTTCAGGGCGAGTCGCGCCTTCGCGCGGTCCACGAGCACGTGCCGCATCGCGATCGACGCGACGGCGAGGAAGTGCGCGCGATCACGCCAGGCGGCCCGGGACTGGTCGACGAGCTTGAGGTACGCCTCGTGGACGAGCGCGGTCGTCTGGAGCGTCCCGCCCCGGTCGCGCGCCGCGAGCTGACGGTGAGCCATGCTGCGCAGCTCCTGATACACGAGTGGGAGGAGTCGATCGATCGACTCGCCACTTCCGGTCTGCAGCTCGGCGAGGACGTCGATGGGAGGCGTCGACGCGTCCATGGGCAAACATACGAAGCCTTCGACGCCCGAAACAAGAGCGCCCGACCGCGATGTCGGGTTCCGCCGCGACTTCTCGTTAAGCCCGGTGAGAGGCACACGCACCAGGCCGATCCGAAGCGGGAACGCCGTGGTGGCGAGGAGACGGATGGCGGACCGCTGCTTCGGTCGGTTCAGCCGCACACACGGGGGACGAGATGACCACGATAGGACGACGCACCATGCACGCTTCGCTCATGCTCCTTGCCGGCGCTCTGCTGGGCTGTGCCGACGGCCCGAGCCAGATCAGTCGGCCGGCGGCGGCGCAACAGAGCGCGACGAAATTCTGGGACGTCACCGCGAGCACCAGGTGGAACCGCCGCGTCGCCGGACTGCTGGCGCTCCGCCCTCCCGGCAACGGGCAGGCGGCGACGAGCCGCATCCTGACGTATCTCTCGGTCGCCCAGTATCGCGCGGTGCTCGCGGCCGAAGACGGGAAGAACGGATCGATCCATCCCTCCGTACCTGCGGCCGTAGGGGCCGCGTCGGTGGCGGTGCTGAGCAAATTCTTCCCACAGGATGCCAACACCCTCGAGGGCCAGCTCGACGCCGACCTCGCAGCGGCACAGTGGCCGGGCACGAGGCACGAGGACGTGGCGGCAGGTGAGGCGATCGGGCGCGCGGTCGGCGCCGAGGTCAATGCGCTGGCCGCGACGGACAACTACCTCGTCGTGTCGCCGGGCACGCCGCCGCCGGGCCCGGGCTACTGGGTCTCGAGCTCTGCGCCGATCGTCCGTTCGCTGACAGGCGTCCGGCCCTTCTTCCTGACGTCGGCCAGTCAGCTTCGGCCGCCGCCACCGCCGGCGTTCGGCTCGCCGGCGTTTCTCACCGCGCTCGCGGAAGTGCGCGCGATCTCCGACGCACGCACGGCGGAGCAGCTCGCGATCGCGCGGTTCTGGAACACGTCGTCGGCACCGTTCACGGCGGGCGCGCTCAATCTGATCGCCGACGATCTCATCGAAGCGAACCACCGCACCGAGCGAGAGGCCGCGCGCATCCTCGCCTACGCCAACGCGGCGGCGTTCGATGCGCAGATCGCCTGCTTCGACGCCAAGTTCGAGTACTGGTTCATTCGTCCGTCGCAGGCGGACCCGGCGATCACGCTGCCGATCGGGCTGCCGAACCATCCCTCCTACCCGTCCGGCCATTCCTGCATCACGAGCGCGATCACCGGCGTGCTCGCCGCCGCCCTGCCGTCCGAGCGGAGCCGGCTGGAGGAGATCAGCGAGCTCGCGGGCATGTCGCGGGTGTACGGCGGCATCCACTATCGCTTCGACATCGAAGCGGGACAGGCGATCGGCCGCGGCGCGGCGGAGCTCGCCCTGAGCGGGTCGTTGCGCTGAGACGCAGCGCGCGCGGGGAGCAAACGACGACGCCGGCACCGCGATCAGCGGTGCCGGCGTCCGGCGTTCGTGCCGTGATGAGTATGTAACGCACCCCCGGACTTGCGGCAAGCCATGGGGGCCCTGCGAGACTGGGCGGCCGTGAATCTCCGAGTTCACGCCCGCCGCGCCATCGGCGGCACCGCGTCTCAGCCCGGGAGATCTCTCATGCGTGTACTCCTCTCGACGATCGGATCGCGCGGCGACGTGCAGCCTCTCGTGGCGCTCGCGCTCCAGTTGCGCGAGCTCGGCCAGGACGTGCACCTGTGCGTGCCTCCCGACTTCCACGAGTGGATCGAGGGACTCGGCTTCACCGTCACGCCGATCGGGCCCGAGCTGCGGAAGCTCACCGCGGCGGGCCCGCCCTCGCAGGCGCCGACGATCACTCCCGAACAGCGGCGCCAGATGGTGGAGGGCACCGTCGCCACGCAGTTCCAGACGGTCGCCGCGGCGGCGGCGGGGTGCGACGTCGTCGTCGCCGCGACGGCGCTCCAGATCGCCGCCCGCTCGGTGGCCGAGGCGGCGGGGATCGCGTACGTCTTCGCCGCGTACTGCCCGAGGGTGCTCCCGTCGCCGCACCACGCGCCGATCCCGCTCGGCATGCTCGGCGAGACGCCGGCGCCCGCGACGGCCGACAACCGCGAGCTGTGGGCAACGGACGCCGAACGCTGGAACGCGACGTGGGGCCCGGTGCTGAACGCGCACCGCGCATCGCTCGGCCTCGCCCCGGTGAACGACGTGCGCGGCCACATCTTCGGCGACCGGCCGTGGCTCGCCGCCGACCCGACGCTGGCGCCGTGGCCCGACGCCAGCGACCAGACGGTCTGGCAGAGCGGCGCGTGGCTCGTCGCCGACGAGCGGCCGCTCGACCCCGAGCTCGAGGCGTTTCTGGACGCGGGGGAGCCGCCGGTCTACTTCGGCTTCGGCAGCATCCGCGCGCCGCATGATCTCGGCGCGGTGATGATCGCGTCGGCACGCGCGGTCGGGCGGCGCGCGATCGTGTCGCGCGGGTGGGCCGACCTCTCGCTCGTGGACGACGAGCGCGACTGCCTGGCGATCGGCGAGGTGAATCAGCGGGCGCTGTTCGCGCGCGTCGCCGCGGTGGTGCATCACGGCGGCGCGGGGACGACGACCGCCGCCGCGCTGGCGGGCGCGCCGCAGGTGGTGATCCCGCAGATGTACGATCAGCCCTACTGGGCCGGCCGAGTGCAGGCGCTCGGCACCGGCGTCGCGCACGCGCGCGGCGCGCCGACGGCCGACTCGCTGACGAGCGCGCTCGAGGCGACGCTTCGGGTCGGCGTGCGCGAGCGGGCGCGAGACGTCGCGGCGACGATGCGCCGGGACGGGGCGCGGGTGGCGGCGGAGCGGCTGATCGACGGGCGGTAGCGGCGGACGGGCGCGCAACCGAGACGCGCCGCGCGGTGTCGAGGTAGAATCAGCGAGATGCGAGGCCGCCAACGGCCTCGCGTCTCCGACACCTCCGCCCAGAGCCACGATGCGGCGTACCCTGCTCGGCTTCCTCCTCGGCGCCGGCCTCCTCGCGCCGGCGTCCTCCGTCGCCGCGCAGAGCGCGGCACCGCGCGACTCCGTGATCGCGCGCATCCGTCGCGAGGCCGAGCAGCGATCGCAGCTCTATCCGCTCGCGCAGACGCTGCTCGACTCGATCGGCCCGCGGCTCGTCGGCTCGGTCGAGCAGCGGCGCGCGAACGACTGGATGCTCGCGACGTACCGGCGCTGGGGCATCCCTGCGCGCTCGGAGCAGTACGGCACGTGGATGGAGTGGCGCCGCGAGATCGCGCACGTCGATCTGATCGCGCCGAGGACGCGCTCGCTCGACGGGGTGCTGTCGACGTGGAGCCCGGGAACGAAGGGGACGATCGAGGCCGGCGTCGTCGTGAACCCGGACGTGCAGACCCCAGCCGAGTTCGAGGCGTGGCTGCCGCGCGCTCGGGGCAAGCTCGTGCTCCTGTCGTTCCCCTGGCCGAGCTGCCGCGCCGACGCGAGCTGGCGGGAGTTCGCGGGCGCGGAGGCGCTCGCGCGCATGCAGCAGGAGCGCGCCGCCGCGATGAACGCGTGGTACGCCGGCCGGCGGCGCTCGGGCGTCCGAGGCACGGCCCTGGTGCAGCGTCTCGCCGAGGCGGGCGCGCTCGGCGTCGTGACGCTGCTCGTGCCGCCGCCCGGGCCGGCGGGTTGGGGCGTGAGCAAGATCAGCACGACCATCTCCGAGACGATCCCCGAGATCGGGCTCGGGTGTGAGGACTACGGGCTCGTGTACCGACTGGCGGAGCGGAATCAGGGACCCGTGCTCCGCGTGGACGCTCACGCGGAGCTGCGCGGCATCGTGCCGGCGGCGAACGTGATCGCCGAGCTGCGCGGCGGCGAGAAGCGGGACGAGTACGTCGTGCTCTCGGCGCATCTCGATTCGTGGGACCCCGCCTCGGGCGCGACCGACAACGGCAGCGGCACGGTCCTGATGATGGAGGTGATGCGGATCCTCAAGGCCGTGTACCCGAACCCGAAGCGCACGATCGTCGCCGGCCACTGGAACGGCGAGGAGCAGGGCTTCAACGGCTCGGGGTCGTTCGCGGCGGACCATCCGCGGGTCGTCGCCGGGCTGCAGGCGCTGCTCAACCAGGACGGCGGCACCGGCCGCATCGAGAGCATCTCGATGGAGGGCTTCGCCGGCGCGGGGGCGTTCTTCCGGCGCTGGCTCGCTCAGATCCCCGAAGACGTCGCGCGCAACGTGCGCGTCGCCGATCCGGGAACGCCGAGCCACGGGACGGACCACGTCTCGTTCGCCTGCCGCGGCGCGCCGGCATTCAACCTGACCGCGCGCGGTTGGGACTACGAGACGTACACCTGGCACACCAACCGCGACACGTTCGACAAGCTCGTGTTCGACGACCTGACGCACAACGCGATGCTGGTGGCGATGCTCGCGTACCTCGCGTCGGAGGACCCGGAGCGCGTGCCGCGGAGCCCGCGCGTCGTTCCGCCCGATTCGCGAACGGGGCAGCCGGGGGTGCCCGCGGCGTGCCGGCCGCCGGCGCGGAGCTGGGCGGAGAGCGCGGGAGGCTGACGGCGCGCAGCGTGTGCGCTACCGTCGAACCCCGAGCATCGTGGCGCGCTCTCCGGAACGTGAGGGTCCTTCACCTGCTCCGCGTGTTCAGCCAGGCCAGGATTCGCTCGGCCACGTTCTGCCAGCGCCGCTCGAGCATGCTGTCGTGCGCCACGTCGGGGATGATCTCGCACGGCGCGCGATAGGCGCGCGCCGTCGCCTCGATCTCCCGGGGCGAGAGCATGTTGTCGCGCGCCGCGCCGAGCACGAGCAGCGGCGCCCGCACCCTGGCGGGTTTCGGTAGGTCCAGCGCGACCATGTCCAGCAACGCGAGGTACGACTCGTCCTGCATCTGCTCCCAGTAGCCGCGCAGCTCGGCGTCCGGGACGTCGGCCGAGAAGAACGCCTCGCGCGCGAGTTGCGGTGTGGCGATGGCCGGCCAGAGGCTCAGCGTCAGGTTCACCTTCACGAAGGCGAGCGGCGTTCGGCGGGCGATGCGCAGCGTCGTCATGATGAGCCCGGACGGCGCGGGCGACGACAGCAGCACCGCGCCGGCCGCGTCGTGGCGCTCGAGATACTTCTGTACGATGAAGCCGCCCATCGAGTGCCCGATCAGGACGGGCGGGTTCGGCAGCGGCCGAGTCACACTGACGACGTCGTCGACGAAATCGGCGATACGCGTCCAGCGCAGCCGATCCCGTCCCTCGCTCTCACCGTGTCCGCGCAGGTCGACGGCGTGCGCCGCGAAGCCGCGCTGCGCGAAGTAGTCGAGGAAGTGCACGTCCCAGCACCACGCGCCGTGCATCATGCCGTGGATGAACAGGAGCGGCGTCGGACGCTCGCCCTCCGGCGGGTGTCTGGAGATGACGTGCAGCCTCATGATCCACCCGAGCGGCCGTCGTGCGGTGCCGCGCGAGACGTGTCAACCGGCCACGGGCAGCGGTCGTCGCGCCGGAACGAATGGAGCCGTGATGGCGAGCGCACCCCAGACGAGCGCGAGCCCGAGATACTCCGTCTGCTCGAACGGGCCGATGGCGTTCACGGTCGCGTCGTAGGTGATCGCGGATCCCAGCGCCACCGTGTTGCCGACGAGCAGTGCCCACCACGCCCAGCGTTCGCCGCGACGGAACGCGGTCGCCGCGATGACGCTGCCCATGAAGCCGAACAGGACGTTGTAGACGCCGTACATCCGGAAGAGCAGCACCATGAAATCCGCAGCGGACGGGGAGGCGGCCGCGAGCGCCGGCCAGGAGCCGCCGGTGAAGCCCTCGTACCCCGCCGGCAGGATCCCCTTGCCGCCGGGGCCAGGCAACTGGAGGGGCGATGCGGCGGCACCTGCGCCCCACGCGAGGCAGCCGACGTCGACGATGAAGATGAGAATCCAGGCAACCTGGCGGCGTGTCATGTCGGTAGCCCTCCCGTGAGCTTCATGATCACGCGCATGCACTTGTGACCGAAGTCGACGCCGGGCCCGAACATCATCGGGCAGGCGCCGGCGATCACGCTGATGTCGTGCTGCCGGCAGTACTCCACCGCCTGCGGCGAGACGCTCGATCCCGACGCGAGGGACTGGTGCATCCACACGCGGCGAACGCCGGCGTCGCCGCAGTCGCGCACGACGCGCTCGGAGATCTCCGGCCGCGTGATGATCACCACGCCGTCCACACCGCCGGGGATCGATCGCACGTCGGGATAGCAGCGTTCTCCTTCGAACGACTCCATGTTCGGATTGACCGCGAACACGTCGTGCCCCGTGCGCTTCAGCCGGTGGTAGATCAGGTTGCCGACGGGGTGATGGCGGTCGTCGCGCGATACGCCCGCGATGGCGATGCGCTTCTGCGCGAGGAAGTCCTCGACCTTCGCGCCGAGCGGCAGAGAGGAGGCGATCATGGCGCACTCCACGATGACAGGTTCGTGCGCTCGTGACGAACCGGTTGCGCGGCAGCGGCAATGAGGACGACCACGACGGCGAGCGCGACCTGCTCGAGTCGTCTCGACACGCGTCCTCCTGGAGGAGGTGGCGCTCCGCCACCGGCGGCCAGCATACGTGGCGGCGCGAGGAAATGCTGTCGGCAATATTCCTGAAATCGGGTAGGCGAATTCCCGACACCCGCGCGACCACCTCCGGTCCAGCAGAGATTGGCGGCAGGCGTCGCCGGGCCTCGCCGGCGGGCGGCCACCATGTCGATTCCGACGCGCGTCGTTCGACGCTTCCCTGAACGCCGGCTCGGGACGTGCGCGGCGGGAGCCGCCTCACCGATCCGGACCGGTGCCTCAGCTCATCACGGGGACATGCACATGAGAAAGCTCATCGTATCGGAGTTCATGACGCTGGACGGCGTGATCCAGGCGCCGGGCGGCAAGGACGAGGACCTCGACGGCGGGTTCGAGCACGGCGGCTGGACGTGGCCCTACTGGCACGACGACATTGGCAAGCGCTTCGGCGCCCTGATGGCCGGGACCGATGCGTTCCTGCTCGGCCGCAAGACGTACGTGACGCACGCGGCGGCGTTCGAGCCGATGCCGCCGGGCGACCCGTTCGGTGACATGATGAACGCGCCGAAGAAGTACGTCGTCTCGCGCACGTTGAAGGAGCCGACGTGGCGCAACACGACGATCATCCGCGACGACGTGATCGAGACGGTGCGCGCGCTGAAGGCGGAGCCCGGGAAGAACATCATGACGGACGGGAGCAGCCAGCTCGTGCAGGAGCTGCTCGCGCACGACCTCGTGGACGAGATCATCATCCATCTGTACCCGCTGTCCCTCGGCGGCGGGAAGAAGCTGTTCCCGGCGGGGAAGCGCTCGACGTTCGCGCTCACGTCGGCGACGCCGTACCGGAGCGGC
>DASTSX010000195.1:0-9584 GCA_035760455.1 Gemmatimonadaceae bacterium
AGATCGAATCCCCCGGGGGTCTAATAGTGGCAGGCGGCGCAGTCGTAGCGCGCGCGCCGGCGCTCGGCCGACGGAGTGACGGCGGTATTCGAGGCGACGCTGGTCGGGGCAGCGGTCGGTTGCGCCGAATCGGCGACGGCGCCCGCGGCCGGCGGCGAGGTCAGAATGCCGGCACGCGTCCCGGGCGCTCCGTACGGCGCGCCACCCGAATAGCCGGCGGGAGGCACGCTGTCGAAGCCTGCCGCGCGCTGCCCCTCCTTGGGGTCGTAGCCGTTCACGTGGCAGTTGATGCACCACCCCATGTTCAGCGACGCGTACTGGTAGACCTGGTTCATCTTCTGAACCTGGCCGTGACACGACTGGCAGGTGACCCCGGCGTTCACGTGACGCACGTGCGGGAACTGCACGTACTCGGGGACCTTATGGATGCGCACCCAGGGGATGGGACGCTTGTCCGCGTAGTACTTCGCGAGCTTCTGGATCTCTGGCCTCTGCGCCGCAACGATGGTGTGGCAGCCCATGCAGGTGTTGACCGCGGGCATGCCGACATCCTTCGATTTGTTGGCGGTGTTGTGGCAGTAGAGGCAGTTCATGCCGAGCCCGCCGTCCTTCACCGCCCCCGCGTGTCGGGGATGCGGGAAGTTGATGGGCTGGGTGGGCTGGTTGCCCTGAGAGGAGGATGCGCCACTGTAAGCGGAGAGCACGACGGCGCCGATCACGAGCAGGAGCAACCCTGGGATCGCCGTCCACTTCCTTCGCTGCGTCATCGCGATGTGGTGTGGGGAAGACAGGGACGGAGCGACTTGTGAACGAATTCACAAGGCTCCGGACCAGCGGGCAAATCTGAACGGGCGTCGAGCTCGCCGCAAGCGCACGCAATGAGCGGTCCGACGTGCGCATCCTTCGGACCGCTGCAACCGCAGAAGGTCCCCGACCCCGGTTCAGTGGTCAAGTCGGCGTTTTCCCTACCGGACGAGTGTTGCGACATCGGTGATTGCCGGATCCCGCAGCGAATCGGGAAGCAGGTCGAGGTTCGCTCGCACGTTCTGGGTGAGGCGAAGGGGCCAGTGCGTCCCGTAGACGAATCGCGTCGCGCCGATCGTGCGAAGCAGGTGCGCGAAGTGGTCTTCCGGTGGGCCCCAGACCCAGGCGAAGTCCCAGAAGACCCGACGCTGCTCGTCGGGCGTGAGGCTCCAGTGCGTCTCCTCGAGCAGCTCGCGACCGGCGCCGGTGACGACGAGGCGCACGCGTTCCCCCGCCCGCGCCAGCGTCCGGACGTGGGCCGCGGAGAGGTCGCCCGCGACGTCGAGGGCGCTGCGCTGGCGCAGATCTTCGAAGCGGACCGTGAGCAGGAGCGGAACGCGCAGCTCTCCGCACGCGAGTGCGAGCGCACGCATCGAGGGATCGTGGGGTCCCATCCCCCAGTGCATCGGATACGCGCGAATGGCGGGCGCCCCCTGCTCCACGAGGTCGCGCAGCGTCCGCTCCCAGCGCGGCCAGTCCGGGC
Source organism: Gemmatimonadaceae bacterium (assembly GCA_035760455.1). GTDB lineage: Bacteria > Gemmatimonadota > Gemmatimonadetes > Gemmatimonadales > Gemmatimonadaceae > AG11. The sequence goes on from DASTSX010000195.1 coordinate 1,508, forward strand.
GGACTACCGGCGCCGGGTGGAGCACGGCGCGATGCGGGGCGAGCAGCGCCGCCAGCGCGTCGTTGGCCGACGCGGGATCGCGCTGCCACGGGGCCGGCAGGTAGCCCACCCACGCACCCGAAAGCCCTTCGCGCTCGAGCACGCGCACGAGGACGTCGGGGTCGGGATGCGGAAGGTGGCGGAACGGAAAGCCGCCGACGTACGCCGCGCAGTCGATCATGCGGCGACGCACCGCGGAAAGGCGCCGCGCGGGAAGAGCCGCGCCGCGTTACCCCAGCGCACCGCGCGCAGGTCCTCCGGCGACAGGCCGATGACCTCGAGCGCGCGCAGCTTCGCGAGGCCGGTCTCCATCGTGAGATCGCACGCCCACAGCAACCGCTGCGCACCGAGCACACTCACTGCGGCGTCGATCATCCCCCGGTCGACGCCACTGCCCGAGAGGTCGGGATACACGTTCGGCGTGTCGACGACCGCGGGCAGAGTGTGCGCCCAATCGCCGCCGCCGCCGAGGTGGGCGAGGATGAACGAGACCCGAGGATGACGCCGAGCGAGCCGCGCGAGGTCGCCGCCGTCGGAGATCTCCTGGTTCGGCCACTCGCGCGTGCGATGCTGCCAGACGTGGTGCAGGATCGGAAGCGTGTGTTCGGCGGCGAGCTCACAGACCGGGTCGTTGAGCGCGTCGTCGGCCCGGCGGCTCGCGAGCAGCTTGACCCCGATCGCCCCGGCAGCCACGCCGCGCGAGATCTCGGCGAGGGCGTGCGTGGTGTGGTTGGGATTGACCGTGACATACCAGCGCACCCGCTCGCGATCGGCGTCGGCGAAGGCGCGCATCACGTCGTTGCCGCGCCCGACGTCGTCGGGCGAGGGGAAATACGTGGGCGACGTGTGCCCATACGAGCCGAGCACGCTCACGACGTGGTACGTGACCCCCATCGCGTCGCCGGCGCGCATGCGCGCGGCGTTGACGCGCTCCCAATCGCCACGCCCCGATTCGGCGTGGTAGAAGTGAGCGTGCGCGTCGATGAGCGGCTCGGTCACTCGAACACCACGGCGCGATCGCCGCTGAGGAACACGCGCTCCTCGAGGAGGAGCGTGAGACCGTGGGCCAGCACGATCTTCTCCACGTCGCGTCCGGCGCGCGCCATGTCGGCCGCCGTGTGTGCGTGAGTGACCGGGCGCACGTCCTGCGCGATGATCGGTCCGGTGTCCAGGTCGTCCGTGACGATGTGCGCCGTGGCGCCGATGATCTTCACGCCGCGGTCGAACGCCTGCTGATAGGGCCGCGCGCCGACGAAGGCGGGAAGGAAGGAGTGGTGAATGTTGATGATGCGCGCCGGATACGAATCGACGAACGCGGGGGACAGCACGCGCATGTACTTCGCCAGCACGAGAAACTCCGGATCGTAGCCGCCCAGGACCTTCCGAATGGCGTCCTCGTGCCCGGCGCGATCGAGCCCCTCGTGGCCGACGTGGTGGAAGGGCACGTCGAAGCGGTCGACGAGACGGCCGAGCGTGGGATAGTTGCTGATCACCGCCTCGACGCGCGCCGGGATGTCGCCTTCCGCGTGGCGCAGCAGCAGATCGCCGAGACAGTGCGGCTCCTTCGTGGCGAAGACGACGATGCGACGCGGCTCCGTCGTCGCGATGCGGATGTTCGCGCGCGCCGGAAGCTGGGCGCGGAGGTCTCCGACGATGTCGTCCGTGGGGCGCTCGCCCGCGAACGCCGTGCGCATGAAGAAATGCCGCCGCGTCGGATCGACGTACTCGTGGTTGCTCACGACGCTGAACCCGGCGCGGAACAGGACGCCCGTGATGCGATGGACGAGGCCGACCTCGTCCGGACAGTCGATGAGGAGGAGTCGCGTGGTGCCTTGCGCCGCCGGTGCAGACCCCGGATCGGTGATCGCGCTCTCGATCGCGTCCGCCGGACGAAACGCCGTCACTCCGCCCGCTCCGATTCCACCAGCGCGACGAGTGCACTGCTCGCCGCGGCCTCGATCAGGCGCAGCGCCTCCTCGTCGTGCGCGATCGCCGCGAAGTTGTACGCACCGCGCTTGAAGATGACGCCGGCGCGGGCGCTCTCGGCGAGGAAGCGCGACTCGCGCGCGGGATCGGCCCAGCGCAGGAGGACCATCGTGTCGACGCCGTGTGTGGTGACGCCGCCGACGCCGCTCGCCGCGATCGCGCGGTCGAGCCCCGCGCGCAGCTCGCGGCCGGTCTCGGCGAGCGTCGCGCAGATGTCGGCCTCCTCGTGCCAGTCGAGGACCGCCAGCGCGGCGGCCAGCGCGGTAGACTCGCTCGCCAGCGTGGACGAGATCCAGGTCCGCCGTGCCGCCTCCATGAGCGGCGCGAGCCCGACGACGGCGGCCAGCGGATAGCCGTTCGCGAGCGCCTTGCCGAACGTCGCCAGGTCGGGCGTCACACCGCTCACTTCCTGGTAGCCGCCCGGCGCGACGCGGAACCCCGTCTTGATCTCGTCGAAGACGAGCGCCGCTCCGCTCGCGTCGGAGAGCTCGCGCGCGCGCCGCAGCCATCGCTCGTCGGGCGCGCGCTCGACGACGGGCTCGAGCACGATGGCCGCCAGATCCTGCCCCACCTCGGCGACGGCGCGCTCGAGCGCGGCGACGTCGTCGAACGGCACGCGCACCGTGGCCACGCGGTGCGCGGCCGGCACGCCGTCGGCCTCCGACGACCAGTCGTGCCACCCGAAGTAGCCGCTCGCGATGACGCGATCGCGCCCGGTGTACGTGCGGGCGAGCCGCACCGCGGCGGCGGTCGCCTCCGCTCCCGTCTTGAGGAACTGCACGCGCTCTGCACACGGGATGAGGGCATGCAGCCGCTCGGCGAGCTCCACCTCGCGCCAGCTCGAGAACGCGCCGACGTTCCCTTCCGCGGCTGCGTCGACGACGGCGCGCGTCACGCGCGGCTCGCCGTAGCCGAGGGCCACGGCGCCCAGCGCCATCGTGCAGTCGATGTAGCTGCCGCCGTCGACGTCGACGACGCGGCAGCCCCGCGCCGACATCAGGTGGGTCGGAAGATCCGGGTCCGCCTCGTCGCCCCACATCGCCGCGACGCGCTTGCTCCCGGTCGACGCGCCCGTCGGAAGCACGGCCATCGCGCGCGCGCGCCAGCTCCGCTGGCTGGCCACCTCGGGCGAGGCATCGTCGACGTCGACCCCCTCGACGTCGGAGGCGTCGTCCGGAGACTCGACGTCCGGCGCCGTCGGCTCGGCGGGAGCGGCATCGCGGCCGCGGCCGAAGAATCGTGAGAAGGGCATGCCGAAAGAGGAGCGCGCGGCTGGGTGACGTCAATCCTCCGCGTCGTCCGATCTCGGGCGGTCGTCGCCGCGCGGCACGATGTGCCGCGGCGGCCGCGGCGCGACGTCCGGGGGGCGGGTGCGCTCGATGCGTCCCGTGCGTTCGAGGAACCGGACGACCTCGAGTGCCATCGCGCGCAGCAGGGACAGCTCGCGCGCGTCCGGGGTGGCGCGATAGGTGATCGCGCGAAGCGAGCGCATGATGTGCTCGGGATAGCGCGTCTTGAAGAACTGGATGGCGTCGAGCGCCTGATGCGCCTCGGCGAAGAAGCGCTCGAACTCCTCCGTGACCGGCGGCGGCGCCTCCTTGCGCGGACCGGGCAGCGTCCGCGTGGCATCGCCGGCGGCCAGATGCAGCTCGTAGAGCGCGATCAGGACCGCCTGCGCGAGGTTGAGCGACGCGTGCGTGGTGGTCGGGATGGTCACGGCGGCATGCACGCGGTCGAGGATCTCGTTCGGCAGGCCGTGATCCTCGCGGCCGAAGACGAACCCGACCGGTCCGTCGTCGACGTACGTCAGCGCGTCCTGGGCCGCGGTGCGTGGATCGATGAGCTGCCACTTCGCCGACCGGCGGCGCGCCGTGAACCCGACGAGCCGCACGCAGTCGGCGACCGCGGCGTCGAAGTCGTCGAAGTGGACGATCCGGTCGATGACGTCCCGCGTATCGTGGGCAATCCCCTCGAGCCGCACCGGATCGTAGGCGCAGGGGCGGACGAGGCGAAGCGACGCGACGCCCATGTTCTTCATCGCGCGCACGGTGGCGGCGATGTTCACCGGGTCCTGCGGCTCGAACAGGACGACGGCGACGCGAGAGAGGCGCGATTCGTTCATGCCCGTAAGGTAGAGGCACGTCGGCTCGCTTGAAGAGCCCCGGTGCCCGCTCTATGTTCGCCTCCGCCCTCATCGAGTGTGTTCGCCATGCCCAGCCTTCGCACGCTGACGCTCACCGTCTGCTTCACCACCATCGCCCTCGCCACGCGCGCGAGCGGCCAGTCGGAGGGCCCTCCCGAGGTGCTGCTCCGGCTCGACGACGTGGGGATGAACCACTCGGTGAACACGGCGATCGAACGCGTGGCCAAGACGGGGATGCCGTTCTCCGTCTCGGTCATGTTCGCCTGCCCGTGGTACCAGGAGGCGGTCGAGATACTCAAGAAGTACCCCCGGGTGAACGTCGGCGTACACCTCGTGCTCAACTCCGAGTGGCGCAACTACCGGTGGGGGCCGGTGCTGGGAAAGTCTGCCGTGCCGTCGCTCGTGGACTCGGTGGGCTACTTCCTCCCGTCCACGCGGGAGTTCCTGGACAGCAAGTACGATCTGGGCGAGGTGGAGCGCGAGCTCGACGCGCAGATGCAGCGGGCGGTGGGCTCCGGGCTCAAGATCACCTACGTGGACTTCCACATGGGAACCGCGGGATCGACGCCGCAGCTGCGCACCGTGGCGGAGCGCATCGCCGAGAAGTACGGCGTCGGCATCTCGCGCTACTACGGTGAATCGAGTCAGACGATCTTCAGCACGCCGATCGAGCAGAAGACGACGGACCTGATCACGCGGCTGGGCCAGGCCGACCGGACGCGGACCAACCTGTGGGTCATCCACGTCGCGGAGCGGACGCCGGAGATGGAGGTTCTCTACGACCGGAACAACGCGGCGCAGAACACGGGCGCCGGCGTTCCGCTCGTGGCCCAGCACCGGCAGGGCGAGCTGGACGCGATGCTCTCGCCGCAGCTCGCCGAGATGGTGAAGTCGAACAGGGTGAAGCTCGTCACGTATGCAGACCTGATCGCGCGAGCGGGGCCGCGCGGCAAGCGACCGGTGCCCTGAGAGCCGCCGGCCTCAGCTCGGCCGAAGCGTGAAGCGAAGCAGCCGGTCGCGGTCGTGGCGGTCCGACCGCAGGTAGACGAACTCGCCGCGTGCGCCCGACAGCACGAGCTGGCCGCGCCGACGGGCGCGGTCGGGTGCGATCTCGTTGACCAGCACGTCGACGCCCACCTCCGCCAGGTCTGAAGGCAGCTCCACTTCCATCGTGAGCCCGTAGCCGGCACTCGACGACCGCCAGGTCGCGTCGATCGGGAGCGAATCGGGCCATCCCTCGGCGACGCGGCGGCCCACCGTTTCGCCTCCGGCCACCGGCACGAGGAGCCAGCCGGCTGCACGGTCTCCCGCGTCGACGTAGAGCTGCACGCCGTCGCCGTGGATCGCCGCGGGGTCGTTGTCGAATGGGTTCTCGGCGTCCACCGGCACGAAGCGGCGCTCGGCGCGCGGCACGTCGACGCGAACTCGAAGTCGATCGCCCGAGCGCTCGAGGGTGACTTCGGCGGTCGGCCGTCCGGCATCGTCCCAACTCTCCTCCGAGGGGCGGTAATGTTCCGCGCCGAGCGAGCGGTGAAACGGAAGCGCGAGCGGTGCGGGCGAACCATGTGATCTGCCGCTCGACGAGCGAGCGATCTCGGAGGCAATGGCGATCGCCGCACCGGCCCCGAGCTCGACGACTCCGCCGTCCTCGCGCGGCAGCTCGATCCGCCACGCCTCGGCGCGCGGCCGATGCACGTGCTCGCGGCCGTCCGCGCGTACCACGCGGACTGAGTCCGTCCCGATGTCGGCCGACCGGACCATGCCGCGCCAGCTCCAGACGGCCGTGATCGATCCGCTGCGCGCGGCACAGCGCGCGAGCACCAATCGCTGCGGCTCGCGTCCGGGAGGTCCTGGCGCGACGGCGCTCCACCACGCGGCCGGCGCCGATGGCGCGACCCAGCCCGCGAGCGCCGACGGCGTGTCGGGCGCCGCGTCGCCATGCAAGCGGACGATCCGATCTCGCGGGACGAGTCGCGCGGTCTCGGACAGGAATCGAAAGCCGTCCTCGCTCCCCTGCCCTCCGGCGAGCGACGCCGGCTCGGCGCCGAGCGGCGCACCGTCCGCGTCGACCGCGTGCACGCCGTGGCATGGCAGCGTCAGCTCGTGGTCGTCGTCGGCCTGCCATTCCACGCGGTCCACGAGGTAATCCTCGAGCACGACCGCGGACCGGTGTACGACGCAGCCGGGTGCGAGCTCGGCACTCGCGCGCACCCAGCCCGCGACGCCGCGGTCGTCGTACGCGGTGAGGGTGCCGTCGACGCGCGGCTGGGAACGCCCGTCGAGGAGCGGCGCGGTGTGCGCGAGGGTACTGCGATACCAGTGCAGCACGTCCTCGACGTACGAGCCGGTCCCCGGATCGTCGAACCAGCGGGCGTCGCCGTCGGAGAGGAGCAGGTTCAGCCGATCGGGATGCCCGTGCCCGCCTCCCGAGCGACCGTAGTCGAGCGCGACGTAGATCCGCCCCCGGTCTCGCCGAAGGATGGCGAAGCCCTGCGACGGGAGAAGATCGGACGTGAGCGGATGCGCCTCGAGTTGCGGCAGCGACTCGCGGGCGAAGAGCAGCGCGCGCCACGAGAGCTCGGCGCGCGTGAGCCCGGTCGCCGGCAGGTTGCGCTCGACGTCGGCGGTGGACGCCGCTCGTCCCGTCTCACTCACGGGAATCCCCGGATCGTAGAGCCGCGCGAGCATGCCGACGAGACGCGGATCGTCGCGCCGCGCGAGCCCCAGCTCGCAGGACTCGGCGAAGCGTGGCTGGCGAACGCTCACGGCGTACTGTGAGTCTCGTCGCGAGGGATAGGTCAGATCCGGCAGGATGGTGCGGAAGGGCGCGGCGAAGCCGTCCTCGAACCGCCGGAGGAGCGACGGCGCGGGCGCGCGATCGAGCCGCTCGGCGATCGTGACGCCGTACCAGAGGCCGCGGTGGGCAAAGAGGTGGTAGTTCTCCCCTTCGTACCAGCTGCCGTCGGCGAGGAGCGCCGTCGAGAGGAGCTCCGTGAGCCCCGACGATCCGTCGAGCGCATGATCGATCAGCGCATCGTCGCCGAGGACGGCTCCGGCGGCGAGCATCGCGGCGTCGTTCCAGACCTGGCGGTTGGAGATGCCCTCGTCGTACGATGCGACGAGCCGAACACTCGGCTCGAGGACGCGATCGCGCACCCGACCGCCGCGTGCGTCGGTGCGTGACGAGCTCGACTCGAGCAGATCCACCGCGAGCGCGAGCTGCAGCAGCCAGATGGACTCGAGGTAGGTGCTGAAGAAGGGACGCGAGGGCCCGAGCACGTTGTCGCGATTGGGATAGGAGAGGTACCGATCGGCGTAGCCATCGAGCAGGCGCCAGGACGCGTCGCGACACGCCGAGTCGTCGAGCACCGTCGCGAGCACGGCGGCGTGCAGCGCGCGCTCCGCGAGCCAGAGCTGGTACCAGTAAGGCCGGAAGCGATCGTGCAGCTCGCCGACGACCTCCGCACCACAGCGTGGGCACACGTGCCGAGGATCGAGCGGATCGAATCGCAGCAGCGTGCCGTCGTGCGGACACCGCCCCCCCGTGCGCGACAGCAGCGCCTTCTCGCGCGGAAACTCGATCGCGCCGTGCAGCACGGTCGCGAGCTCGGCGCGCAGCCCGCTCGCGAGCGGCGCCAGCGCGCCTGCCGCGACGAGCCGCCGGCGCGCGAGGACGTCCTGCTCGACCAGCAGTGTCACCGCGCGCCTCGCGGGGCGAGCGACCAGTCGCGCACGGTGACGAGCTCACCGCGCAGATCCATGCGCGCGCCCCGAACGCGGCGCGATACGCCCTGCACGCCACGCGCGTGATAGATCCAGGTCGCGGGGGCCAGCGAGTCGAGCGTGCGCTGTACCGCGGTCCATGCGGCGCGACGCGGCTCGCCATCCGGCGATTCGGCGGCCGTCCGG
>DASTSX010000196.1:0-7111 GCA_035760455.1 Gemmatimonadaceae bacterium
AGCCGCGCGAACCCGCCCACGACCTGCAGGTAGCGCGCGGCCTGCCGGGGCGGCGTCGCGATGAGCAGCACGATGCGCGCGCACTGCTCGTCCTCCCCGGGGAGGCGGCGGCAGAGGGGGGTGGGCGCCACGCCGACGGCGACGAGCAGCTGCCCGGCGCCATCGGTCCGATAGTGCAGCAGAAAGGCGCGGTCGCCCATCGCGACCATGTCGTCGGTGCGCGCCTCGGCCGCCCGCCGGCGGAGCTTCGAGGCGTCGAGCACCTCGCGCGCGGCGAGCACGCGCGCCAGGAGCTCCGCGCCCGCCTCGCCCAGCGTTCGCGCCTCGAGCGGGATGATCACCCGCTCGGGAGCGAGAAACTCGCGCAGCTTCATGCGTCGGGCGACGGATTCGTCACATGCGGGCTTTGAGCAGCTCGACGAAGTCGATCGGCCGCTTCGCCACGCCCATGCCCGCCGCCTCGAACGCCTCGATCTTCTCCGCCGCCGTGCCGGACGATCCGGAGATGATCGCGCCGGCGTGCCCCATGCGCCTGCCCGGCGGCGCCGTCTGTCCGGCGATGAAGCCGACGACCGGCTTCTTCATGTGCTGCTTCACGAACGCGGCAGCCTCCTGCTCGTCCGTCCCGCCGATCTCGCCCATCATCGCCACGGCCGTCGTCTGTGGATCGGCCTCGAACGCCGCCAGGCAGTCGATGAAATTCGTGCCGTTGATCGGATCGCCGCCGATGCCGACGCAGGTGCTCTGGCCCATGCCGGCCCGCGTGAGCTGATAGACCACCTCGTACGTGAGCGTGCCCGAGCGGCTCACGACGCCGATGCTCCCCGGTGCGCAGATGCGTCCCGGAATGATCCCGACCTTGCTCTGGCCCGGCGTGATCAGCCCCGGACAATTCGGCCCGAGCAGCCGTGCGCCCTTCTCCTTCACGAACGGATACACGCGCGTCATGTCGAGCACGGGCACGCCTTCCGTGATCGCGACGATGAACCGGATCCCCGCATCGGCCGCCTCCATGATCGCGTCGGCGGCATACATCGGCGGCACGTAAATGACGGAGGTGTTGGCGCCGGTCGCGTTCACCGCTTCGTGCACCGTGTTGAAGACGGGCACCGTGCTCTCGAACCTCTGGCCGCCCTTGCCGGGCGTGACGCCGCCGACCACGCGCGTGCCGTACTCGATCATCTGCTTCGTGTGGAACCCGCCGTCTCGACCCGTGATGCCCTGCACGAGGAGCGTCGTCGACTTGTCGATGAAGATGCTCATGCGGCCTTGCCTCCCTTCGCGAGCGCGACCGCCTTCTCGACCGCCTCGTCCATGTCGGACGAAGCGGTGAATCCGTTCTCGTGCAGGATCTTCATGGCGATCTCTTCGTTCGTGCCCGTGAGGCGGATGACGATGGGGATCTTGAGCGGGTTGGCCTTCGTCGCCGTCACGATGCCGTTCGCGACGTCGTCGGTGCGCGTGATGCCGCCGAAGATGTTGAACAGGATGACCTTCACGCTCGGATCTTCGGTGATGATGCGGAGCGCGTTCACGACCTTCTCGGGATTCGACGAGCCGCCGATGTCGAGGAAGTTCGCCGGCTCGCCGCCGTAGTACTTCACGAGGTCCATCGTGGCCATCGCGAGGCCGGCGCCGTTGACCACGCAGCCGACGTCGCCCTCGAGCTTGATGAACGTGAGGTTCGCGTTGCGCGCCTCCACCTCGCTCGGCGCCTCGGCCGTCTCGTCGCGCAGCCCGGCGAGATCCGCGTGGCGGTCGAGGGCGTTGTCGTCGATCGAGATCTTCGCGTCGAGGGCCAACACCTCGCCCGCCGGCGTGACGACGAGCGGGTTGATCTCGGCGAGCGACGCGTCGCTCTTCATGAACGCCTGGTACAGCTGGCCCATGATCTTCGCCGCGGCGCGCACCTTCTTCACGTCGGCGGGAAAGAGGAAGAATCCGAGCTCGGACGCCTGGTACGGCTGCAGTCCGTACCGCGTGTCGATCGGCAGCTTGAGGATCTTCTCGGGCGTCTTGGCCGCCACCTCCTCGATGTCGATGCCGCCGGCGGGGCTGACCATGAACACCGGCTTCTTCGAGGCGCGGTCGAGGATGATCCCGACGTACGCCTCGCTCGCGATGTCGGCGGCGGAGGTCACGAGGACCTTGTAGACGGTGAGGCCGTTGATCTTCATGCCCAGGATCTTGCTTGCGATCTCGCGCGCCTCCGCGGGCGTCTTCGCGAGCTTGACGCCGCCGGCCTTGCCGCGACCGCCGGTGTGCACCTGAGCCTTGACCACCACCATCCCGCCGATCCGCTTCGCGATCGCTTCGACCTCGTCGGGGGTGGTGGCAACCTCGCCTGGTGGGATCGGCACGCCCTCGGCGCGCAGGATGTCCTTGGCCTGATACTCGTGGATGTTCACGCCGTCTCCGCTGTGATGGTCGTCCCTGCCTCGCCTCGCACCGCGGCCTGGCCGCGATCGAGGACGGTGATGACCGCGCGACCGCCGGTGCGGCGCGCGAAGTCGATTGCGGCGCGGACCTTCGGCGCCATGCTGCCCTCGCCGAACGCGCCCGCGCGGTCCATTGCCTCGGCCTCCTCGACCGTGAGCCGGCGCAGCGGCCGCTGCTGCGGCGTGCCCCAGTCCGCGTAGACCGCGTCGACGTCCGTGAGGATCAGCAGCAGTCGCGCGCCGAGGTCCCGCGCGAGCACCGCCGCGGCCAGGTCCTTGTCGATGACCGCGTCCAATCCCTCCCATCCTTTCTCTACATCGTCATAGATCGGCGCGCCCCCACCGCCACAGGCGATGACGATCGTGCCGCGCTCGACGAGCCGCTTGATGACGTTCAGCTCGTGGATCGCCTGCGGGACCGGGCTCCCCACGACGCGTCGTGGAGTACCTCGCCCATCGGGCTTCACCACGTGTCCTTCCCGGCGCAGCTCCTCGGCGCGCTCCGGGGAGAGCGCCTGCCCGATGAACTTCGTCGGGTGCAGCAGCGCGGGATCGTCCGCCCGCACCTGCACCTGCGTGATGAGCGTGGCCACCTCCCGTGTCGACCCAGCGCGCCGCAATGCGTTCTCGATCGACTGCTGGATCATGTAGCCGATCCATCCGGCCGTCGCCGCGACGAGCACGCCGAGGGGCAGCGGACTGGCTTCGGCACGCGCGACCTCGTTTCGCACGAGCTCGTCGCCGACCTGCGGGCCGTTGCCGTGCACCACGCAGACGTTCCACCCCTGTCGCGCCAGATCGACGATCGGACCGAGGCTCTCGCGCGTGTGGCGAAACTGATCGTAGATCGTGCTCCGTTCCCCTGCCGGCGCGAGCGCGTTCCCACCAAGGGCGATCACGGCGGTCGGTGCATCGGGCGGCGGCGTCATCGGATCAGCCGTGGCAAGCTAGACCGGGCCCGGAGTCGAGGCAAGCTCACCGCGGCGGCGTGCGCAGCAGTGTGCCGAGCGCCTCGAACGCACGACCGAAGGTGGGCCAGTCGCCGCGCCGCAGCGCGTCGCGCATCTCGCCGTAGAGTGCGGCGGCCCGCGTGCGTGCATCGCCCGGCGTCATGGCGACCGAGCCCGGCACGCTCGACGTGAGACCGAGCGCGGCCGCGAGCGAGGGACCGGCCCGCACCGTATCGGCGACCACGGACGCGACGCGCGCCAGCGACGGGACGCCGCCGGCACGCCAGCGGAACGCGGCCTGGAGGTAGACCGGTCTTCCGGCCAGGGGAAGGACCCGGACCGGTGCATGCACGATGGCCGCATCCGCCGCGGTGGTGTCGGCGGAGCGGAGGCGCTCCACCGTTCCTCCCCAGCGCAGATGGTCCGACGCCACCGGGATCCAGACGGTCTCGCGGGAGGCACCGCCGACGGCGGCGACGACGCCGCGCACCTGCTCCTGCGGATCGAGCAGGGTCCAGAGCACGGCCAGACCGACGCCGGGAATGACGGCCCGCTGCGGCTCGCGCGCGATGGTCGAATCGGCGGCGTCGAGCGGAGCGAAGTGCCGCAGCTCCAGGCTGTCGCCGCGAAAGCCTGCGTCGGCGAACGCGAGCGCCTGGGTCTGGGCGCCGTCGAGGATCGGTGGCAGCGCGGCCTGCAGCCCGGGGGACAGCGTCGTTGGGCTCACGAAGAGCGCCGGGAAGCGCGCCGCCCACGTCGCCGTGATCGGATCGGGTGACGCCGCGAGCACGAGACGTACACGCCCGCTCGCCGCATGCACGACCGCGGTGGCGGCATGCTGGAGGTAGCCGCGCTGCGCGCCGAGGATGTGGAAGCGCTCGGCGAGCGGGTAGTCGTCGGAGGCGACGTACAGCTCGATCGCCCAGTACAGCGAGTCCTCGGCGACGACCGGCAGGATCTCCGTGCCCTGCACGAAGAACGGCGCCAGGGTGCGCACGCGCTCGCGCACGTCACGCCGCTGAAGGATCGTCGGCCGATCGAGCGGGAGCTCGCCGAAGAGCAGGCGGAAGTTCTGTAACGCCCAGGCGTGTGCCAGTCGCGAGCGCGTGCTCACCATCTCGACGCCGGCGAGCCGCTGGGAGGAATCGGACAGCACCGAGTAGCCCGGCGCGGAGTCGTAGACGGCCGGCTCGTCCAGCACCGTCTCCTCGCCGAACCGGCCGGAGGCGGGGAGGCGCACCGGTTGCCCGCGCTCGTCGGCGGTCCCGGCGTCGAAGCGTGCGATGTCCCAGAACGCGCGGCGCTCGCTGGCGCCGTCTTCCCCGCGCTCGACGAGCAGGGCGCTCAGGCCCGTCGGCGATGCGACCCACGCCGCACCCGTCCCGACGACATCAACGTGCCGCTCGCGCTCCGTGAACCGGCGGAGCATGGCGGCGTCCCACACGGCCGTGCGTCCGGCGAGGTCCGCCGGGGCACGGAAGCCGACCCCCAGCGTCTCGGCGCGCATTCGCTCGACGACGCCGTACGCGCGGCGGGTGTAGCTGAGTCGCGTCGCGTGATAGGGCCGCTCCTGCTTGGCCGATGCGTCGGGATCGACGGAGCGACGCGCGACGAGCGGCGCCACCGTGCGCGCGACGAGTGAGAGCAGCAGCACGGCGCTCACCGAGAAGAACGCCAGGCGCATCTGACCGCTCCATCCCGCCCAGAGCACGATCACCGCCGCACACAGCGTGACGAGGGCGAGCACGAGCGTCGCCGGCACCGTGACGCGGTGATCCACCGACGTGAAGGCCCCACCGGGCCCGCTGCCCTCGGCGAGCAGCCGGTACATGCCGAGGCGATAGCTCCACGCCAGCGCGAGCAGCAGCATGCCGCCGAGCATCGTGAAGTGGCGTCGCACGTACGACGATACGTACAGCGCACCGCGCGTCCAGCGCAGACTCGGCGTCAGCGCATAGAGCAGGATCACGACGCCGATCGTGACGAGGAGAAGCAGCATCGCCCAGTAGTACAACTGCGTCTCGAACGGCAGCCAGTAGACGAAGAAGCCGAGGTCGGCCCCGAAGTAGGGATCACTCTCGTCGAACGGCCGGCCGATGCGCGCGAGCAGCGCGGTGAACCACACGTCGCCGGAGATGGTCAGCGCGACGCCGAGCGCGGCGGAGAGCGCGGCGGTGGCGGCGAGCAGGTACCGGCCCGGCACCTCCTCACCGATCTCGATGTTGGCGATGCGGCGGGGCAGCACGAGCGAGACGACGGACTGGCGCACCGCGTACAGGTTCACGAAGGCGAACGCGCTCGCGATGAGGAACGAGCCGGCCCGCAGCGCCATCCCATCGAGGAACCGGGCGCGCCAGACGTCCTTGGCGCCGAGCGCGGCGAACCAGAGCGAGTCGGTGTACTGCTCGCTCGCCCACCGCCCGAGCGAGAGGACGAGCGCCGCGGCGACGAGCGCGCCGATGACGACTCGTCGCTTCGTCACGTCAGACGGTCACGCCCTGCTGCCGCAGCCACCCTTCCATCTCCCCCTGAATCTCGGCGAGACGCCCGACCGAGCGCGCCTCGAAACGAGTCACCAGGATCGGCTGCGTGTTGGACGCGCGAATGAGCCCCCAGCCATCGCCGAAGAGTACGCGCACGCCGTCGACGTCGATCACGTCGTACCGGCTGCGGAAGTGGGCCACGGCGCGCTCGACGATGCCGAACTTCGCGTCGTCTCCGCAGTCGACCCTGATCTCCGGCGTGCTCACGAACTCGGGGACGTCGGCGAGCAGCTCACGCACCGTGCGCCCCGAATCGGCGACGATGCGCAGGAGCCGGGCGGCGCCGTAGAGCGCGTCGTCGTACCCGTAGTAGTCGTCGGCGAAGAACATGTGTCCCGACATCTCGCCGGCGAGCGGTGCACGCAACTCCTTCATCTTCTCCTTGATGAGGGAGTGGCCCGTCTTCCACATCACCGGCGTGCCGCCCGCCAGGGCGATCGCGTCGGGGAGCGCCTGGCTGCACTTCACGTCGAAGATCACGGGGACCCCTGCGCCACGACGAGAGAGGACATCCCGCGCATAGAGAATCAACAGATGATCGCCCCACACGATCTTACCGGTCCCGTCCACCATGCCGATGCGGTCCGCGTCACCGTCGAACGCGATGCCCAGCTCGGCCCCTTCGCGACGCACCGTGGCGATCAGATCCTCGAGGTTCTCGGGGACGGTCGGATCGGGATGATGGTTCGGGAAGGTTCCGTCGTCCTCGGTGAAGAGGCCGATCGGGTCGAGCCCAAGCGCGCGGAACAGCTGCGGGGCGACTCGCGTCGCGGCGCCGTTGCCGCAGTCGTACACGACCACGAGCGGCCGCGAGATCCGCCCGATGCGGCCCGCGACGTCGTCGACGTATCGTCCGATGATGTCGGCGTGACGGAGGCTGCCCGTCGACTCGCCGGAGGGCGCGTCGATCCGCGCGAACAGCGCCTGGATGTCGTGGCCGTGCATCGACTCGGTGCCCAGGCACAGCTTGAACCCGTTGTACTCGGCGGGGTTGTGGGAGCCCGTGATCTGGATCCCACCCGCCACGCCGAGGTTGAACAGGCTCCAGTAGAGCAGCGGCGTCGGCACGACGCCGATGTCCACGACATCGACACCGCTCTCCGTGAGACCGGCCACCAACGCGTCCCGGAGCTTCGCGCCGCTCGGGCGATTGTCGCGGCCGACGGCGATCTCGCCGGCG
>DASTSX010000197.1:0-4884 GCA_035760455.1 Gemmatimonadaceae bacterium
CGCTCTGCCGCGTGCCGCGGCGATCGGCGTGGAGCGTCCAGCTCAGCCGCGGCGCGGGCTCGTCGATCCCGATCGGGTTCGTCGCGTGCTCGGTGCGCAGGCGCTCGAGGTGGAACGTCTGCGCGGCAGCTGAACGGGGACTCCCTGCCATGCTCACGACCGCCGCCAGCGACAGCAGGCCCCAGCGTGGCGAGATCATGCGTGCGGCGCTCATGCGATCGGCCCTCTCGGCGTCAGTGGAGCCGCGATTATCGGACGCGCGATGGCGTCGGTCAAGCGGTGCACTCTCGCCGCGAAGACGTCAGCACGCGGACCAACGGCAGGAATGCGGAGACGGCGGATGGGATAACGGAAAGGACCGGATCGCTCCTCTCCGGGCCGCGGTGCGTACACACGCGCACCCTTCCTCGCCATCCACCACCCCCAAGGTTCCTTCCTTGACTTGCGCGCGGAACTTTCCGGCGCGCATGGAGACTCATCCGTCAGGATGAACCTCGAACCGCAGAACACGATGGAGCTGGGACTCTACACCTTCGCCGAGACCACGCCGGACGAGTCGGGACGCGGCACCACACCGCCGCCCAGGCGGATGCGCGAGCTCGTCGAGGAAGCGGCGCTCGCCGAGCAGGTCGGCCTCGACGTGTTCGGCGTCGGCGAGCACCACCGGCCGGACTTCATCGTCTCGTCGCCCGCCGTCGTGCTGGGCGCCATCGCCGCGCGAACGTCGCGCATCCGGCTCACGAGCGCGGTGACGGTGCTGAGCTCGGACGATCCCGTTCGGGTCTTCCAGGACTTCGCGACCCTCGATCTGCTCTCGAGCGGCCGCGCCGAGATCATGGCCGGCCGCGGGTCCTTCATCGAGTCGTTCCCGCTGTTCGGCTACGACCTCGACGACTACGACTCGCTGTTCGCCGAGAAGCTCGACCTGCTCCTTCGTCTGCGTCAGGACGGACCGGTGACGTGGTCGGGCGTACACCGCGCGCCTTTGCGCAATCAGGTGGTGACCCCGCGTCCGATCCAGCACCCGCTGCCGGTGTGGATCGCGGTCGGCGGCACGCCGGCATCGGCGGAGCGAACGGGCCGGCTCGGTCTGCCCATGGCGCTGGCGATCATCGGCGGCGCGCCGGAGCGGTTCGCGCCCCTCGTCGAGATCTATCGCGACGCGGCGCGCCGTGCCGGCCACGATCCCGCGGGCCTCGCGTTCAGCATCAACGGCCACGGCCACGTGGCGGAGAGCTCGTCGCGCGCCGCCGAGGAGTACTGGCCGGGGCACGAGGCGTCGATGCGGAAGATCGGCGCCGAACGCGGCTGGCCTCCGCCGACGCGCGCACAGTACGATCTGCTGTGCGGACCGCGAGGCGCGCTGCTCGTCGGCGACCCGAAGACGGTGGCGGAGAAGATTCTCTTCCAGTACGAGATCTTCGGGAACACGCGATATCTCGTCTACCTGATGGGGATGCCGCACCGAACGGTGATGCGGGCGATCGAGCTGCTCGGCACCGAGGTCGCGCCACTCGTGCGCGCGGGGATCGCGGAACACCGTCTCGCCGCGAGCGGCTCGAGCGCACCGGGCTGATCCGCACCCGATTGATCGCCCTCGCGGCGCGCGCTAGGTTCTGCGCCGCTCGTTCCGCGGGTCGCGAACCCTCAATGGAGATCGGTCACATGCGTGTCGTGTCGTGCGTCGCCGGCAGTACCCTTCTCGTGTGCGCGCTGTCGAATGTCGCCGCGGCGCAGAACCCGGCGCCGGCGCAGCAGCCGGCCGCACCGATGTCGTTCTTCATCACCAGCTCGGGCAAGGGCGACGGGGCGAACCTCGGCGGACTGGCCGGCGCCGACGCTCGGTGTGCCGAGCTCGCGGCCGCGTCGGGCGTGGCGGTCGCGCCGGGTCGGACGTGGCGCGCGTATCTGAGCGCCACCGGCCCCGACGGCCGCCCGATCCACGCGCGCGACCGGATCGGCACCGGCCCCTGGCACAACGCGAAGGGAGCGATGATCGCCGCCACGGTCGCCGACCTGCACGGCGACATCGTCCGCGACCGCAACCAGATCAACAAGCTCAACGCGATCACGGAGAAGGGCACGGTCGTGAACGGCGCCGGCGACACGCCGAACGTCCACGACATCCTCACCGGATCCGATTCCTTCGGCCGTGCGCTGCCCGGACGGATCGACACGACATGCGAGAACTGGACGAGCAACGCGACGACGGGGAGCGCATTCGTCGGACACCACGATCGCACGGGCGGCGGCTCGAGCTCGTGGAACTCCGCGCATGCGTCGCGCGGCTGCAACCAGCAGAACCTCCAATCCACCGGCGGCGCGGGCCTCTTCTACTGCTTCGCCGCCAACTGAGCCGCACACCGTGCCACGCCGGCAAGCGAGTCCCGAGGAGCGCTACGCGTCGCTCGTAGCGCGCTTCGCCGGCGAGGACGGAGTGACGCACGACGCCAGTGCCACGCGGTCGTTCGGTGCCGGCGCGCTGAAGACGGGAGGCAAGATCTTCGCGATGCTCGTCGGCGGAGCGCTGGTGGTGAAGCTGCCCAAGCAGCGCGTTGACGCGCTGGTGGACGCGGGCAAGGGCACGCGATTCGATGCGAACAAGGGCAAAGCGATGAAGGAGTGGATCGTGCTCGCCGACTCGTTCTCCGACGCCGAGTGGCTCGAGCTGGCGCGGGAGGCGAAGGTCTTCGTCGGCTAGCCGCTCGCCGCGGCTGGAGCCCGGGTACGCCGTCGAGCGCCTCGAGCAGCGCCGGGCTCACGTGAGCGGGCCCGGCGCGTCTGGTCAGCGCGTACCGTCGCGGCTGTCGCACGTCGAGCCGCGAAACTCGATCGGCGAGCAGCTCCTCGATCCGCGTGTACCGCGCCGATTCAGCCGTGCCGACCAGGCGTGTGCCTGTGGGGTCCTAGCGAAAGGCGTTGTGCGCCTGCGCCGTCGCCCAACTGCGGGCGAGCCGGCGGAGGGCGCGTGCGATGCGCACGAGTAGCGCGGTGGTGCGACGCGCGGTGTGCGCGCGGGCGATCTCGTCCTCTCGGCGGTAGGCGACCCAGTCGGGGGTCGGCCAAGCGAGGTGTGCTCCGAAGTTGGCCATCGAATCCTCCTCGGCCGCGGGTGGTGCACGCTGGCCGTCGTCGTGTCGTGTGTGGTGGGTGGTCTCGAGCTTCGAGTCGAGATCTAGACGTGGCGAGGACGGTCTTCCAAGACATCTTTCGTGTGGTTCCATACCTACCGGGTATCGCGTCGGCGGCTACCTTGTACCCATGGCTCGAGCGCGATCGGCAGGGGGAGCGAAGCCACCGGCGGGGCCGGCGGCATCGGGGGGCGAGGTGCTCTGCGTCGGTGAGGTGCTGTGGGATTCCCTGCCCGAGGGGCTGTTCCTCGGCGGCGCACCGTTCAACGTCGCCTGCCACCTGCGCGCGACGGGCACGCCCGTGGCGATGGTGAGCCGCGTCGGCGCCGACCGACTTGGCGATGAAGTGCTGCGCCGCGCGGCACGCTACGGCGTGGCGACCGATCTCATTCAGACCGACGACGCGCTGCCGACCGGGTTCGTGCGCGTCCACGTCGACGAACAGGGCAACGGCGCCTACGAGATCTGCGAGCCCGTGGCGTGGGACGCGATCGAGGCGACCGAGACACTGCTCGCGCGAGCGGCGCGTGCGCGGGCGATCGTGTTCGGGACGCTCGCGCAGCGCAATGCGGTCACGCGCACGACGATCGAGCGGCTCTGGACGGTGCGCGCGCCGGACGCGCTGATGGTGTTCGACGTCAACCTGCGCCCACCCTACGAGGACCGCGAGATCGTGCGCGGCTCGCTGTCGAACGCCGACGTCGTGAAGCTCTCGGAGGCCGAGCTCGTGCGACTCACGACGTGGTTCGAGTGGGGCGACGCTGATCGGCGGACGATGATGTCCGGGCTCGCCGAGCAGTTCCGATGCGGCGTGGTCTGCGTGACACGGGGGAGCGACGGCGCGGCGCTCCTGCACGACGGGATATTCACGGAGCATGCCGGCTTTCCGGCCGAGGTGCGCGACACGGTGGGAGCGGGCGACGCGTTCCTCGCCGTGCTGCTCGCCGGGCTGTTCTCCGGCTCGTCCGACGACGACCTCCTCCAGCACGCCAATCTGATGGGGGCGTACGTCGTCACGCAGTTCGGTGCGCTGCCGGCGGATCAGGGCGCCGCCATCGCGCCGCCGGAGGGACCGCCCCCGACGCCGCGCGCTCGCACGCGTCCGGCGAAGCGGCGCGCCCGATAGATGGAGCTGCGGCATCTCCGCTACTTCGTCGCCGTCGCCGAGGAGCTGCACTTCGGCCGCGCGGCGGAGCGCCTGCGCATCGCGCAGCCGCCGCTGAGCCGCCAGATCCGCGACCTCGAGCGTGAGATCGGCAGCGCGCTGTTCGAGCGCGTGCCGCGCGGTGTCGAGCTCACGCACGCCGGCCGGGCGTTCCTGCCCGAGGCACGGCTGACGCTCGCACAGGCAGAGCGCGCACAGCGCACCGCGCACCGTGCGGCGCTGGGGGAGACGGGCCGGCTCCGCGTGGGGTTCGTCGAAGCGGCGACCCATTCGGGGATTCTGCCCGACGTGCTGAGCTTCTTCCGCGCACACCTGCCGAGCGTGGGGCTCTCGTTGTTCGAGCTCGATCCGCTGCGGCAGGCGGAGGCGTTTCAGGACGGACGCATCGACGTGGGGATCCTGCACAGTCCTCCGCTGGACGCCGCGCGCTGGCTGCGCGTCGAGCCGATCCACACGGAGCGGGTGATCCTCGCGCTACCGAAGCATCACGCGCTGGCCGGGCGTTCGCGTCTCGCGCTCGCCGCGCTCGCCGACGAGCCGTTCGTCGCCTTTCCGCGCATCGTCGGCCCGGAGATGTACGACGACATC
>DASTSX010000198.1:0-4738 GCA_035760455.1 Gemmatimonadaceae bacterium
AGGCGCGCCGCTCGCTGCCGCCGATCGGCTCGCCGGCCACCGAGCGCAGCGCCGACCGCGAGTCGCGCTGCACGCCGCCGACGAGCACCTCGAAGTGGAGGTGCGGCGCCGTGCTGAGCCCCGTCGAGCCGACGTAGGCGACGGTCTGCCCGATCTCCACGCGCTTGCCGGCGCGGATCCCCTTGGCGAACCCGCGCAGGTGTCCATACCGCGTAACGTAGCCGTTGCGATGACGGAGTTCGAGCACGTTGCCGTAGCCGCCCGCCCAGCCCGCTCGCACGACCTGCGCGTCGCCGATCGCGCGCACCGGCGTGCCCGACGACGCCGCGTAGTCGGTACCCCGGTGCGCCTTGTAGCGGCCGAGGATCGGGTGGAACCGCATGCCGAAGGTGCTCGAGATGCGACGGAACTCGAGGGGCGCGCGGAGAAACTGGGCGCGCAGAGACTTCCCCTTGGCGTCGTAGTAGGTCGGGCGGCCGAACTTGCTGTCGAACCGGAACGCGGAGATCTCGCCGCCCGACGTCGTGAACGACGCGGCGAGGACGGTCTTCATCTTCGTCAGGCCGTTCGGCGCCACGGAGCGCTCGACGAGCACGCGGAACCGATCGCCCGGCTGGAGATCGCGGCTCATGTCGAGCCGGTACTCGAAGATGTCGGCGATCGTCCAGGTCAGGTCGTCCTTCGCGCGGCCGGGGAAGTACGTCGAGGCGGACGACTCCATCGCCTGGTAGAGCGTCGAGCGGATCGAGCCGGCGACGACGACGGTGTCGGTGGTCCACGGGAGCCGCTCCTCCTTCCCCGTCCAGCCGGAGTCGGAGCGCACGAGGCGCAGCAGCCGATCGACGCCCAGATGGAACACGAGCTCGCGCGGGGGGACCCCGGCACTGTCCGCTGTCACCTCGAGCTGCATCCCCGCGCGCAGGTAGCGCGTGTTCACCGCGGAGGCCGTGGCAGCGCGCACCACCTCGCGGGCCGACGCCTCGGAGACGCCGACGCGGCTCAGCAGGCCGATGAGGGTCTCGCCGCGGTTGAGCCGCTCGACGCGCGACAGGACCGGCGCGGGCGGTGGCGGCGCGACGAACGCGGAGTCGACCTGCACGGTGTCGACGGTCCGGAGCACGGAGGCCGCGCGGCGCTCGGTGACGCTGGGCGTGAACCGAAGAGCGCAAACGAGAAGGAGCGCCACCACCAGGACGGTGATGGCGCGGGTGCCCAGGTTCTTCAATCCATCTGTCTCCGAATGAAGGTCGGGATCTCCATGTCGCTGAGATCCTGCGACCCGGTGCCCGTAGGCGGGGTGACGTTGGGGGCGCGCACGGGGCGCTGCGTCTCGGTGCTCGGCCGCGGCGGCAGGCCGCCGCCGACGCGCGACGGACGCGTCCCCGGGAAGGGGATGACCGGCGCGCCCTTCGGGACCGCGACGGGCGCCGAGTCGTGCGCCGGCGTGACGAGACCGGGCTGCACCGCCTTGTCGAAGCCGGTGGCGATGACCGTGACGCGGATCTCGCCCTGCATCGCCGGCTCATGGACGGCGCCGAAGATGATCTCCGCCTCGTCACCGACGGCGTCGTGGATGATCTCGTTGATCTGGTGCACCTCGCCGAGCGTCAGGTCCGCACCGCCCGTGATGTTCACGAGCACGCCCGACGCGCCGGAGATGCTGATGTTGTCGAGCAGCGGGCTGGCGATCGCCTGCTGGGCCGCCTCCATCGCGCGGTTCTCGCCGCGGCCGATGCCGGTCCCCATGAGCGCCGAGCCGCCGCTCTGCATGACGGTGCGCACGTCGGCGAAGTCGACGTTCACGAGGCCGGTCACGCTGATGAGCGAGGAGATGCCCTGCGTGGCGTGCAGCAGGACTTCGTCCGCTTTCTTGAGCGCGTCCTGGAAGGGGATGCCCTTCCCGACCACCGCGAGCAGGCGCTCGTTCGGCACGACGATCATCGTGTCGACGTGCTTGCGCATCTCGGCGATCCCCTGCTCCGCCTGACGCATGCGCTTGCGTCCCTCGAACAGGAAGGGCCGCGTGACGATGCCGACGGTGAGCGCCCCCGCCTCGCGCGCCAGCGCGCAGATCTCGGGCGCCGCGCCGGTGCCGGTGCCGCCGCCCATGCCGCAGGTGATGAAGACGAGGTCCGCGCCGGCGACGGCCTTGGCCATCTCCTCGCGGCTCTCCTCGATGGCCTGCTTGCCCACCTCGGGTCGTGCGCCCGCCCCCAGCCCTCGCGTCAGCTTCTTGCCGATCTGGATCTTCACGTCCGACTTCGACGACAGGAGCGCCTGTGCGTCGGTGTTCACCGAGATGAACTCGACGCCCTCGAGGTGCTCGTCGATCATCCGGTTGACGGCATTCCCCCCGCCGCCGCCGACGCCGACGACCTTCATGCGAGCGTTCTGCGCGGCGCTCTCTTCGAATTCGAAGATCATGAAAACGACACTCCCCTACGACGAGGTGTGCGGGGTGATACGGGAAGGCAGAGCACTGCGGGCACTGCGACGGTGGGAACGGAAGGACGAGCGAGAACCGGAGGCCCTTGAAGCGAAGGGCAATATAACTGTCCCGGGGAATCCGGCCAGTCCTTTCTCGACGCCTTAGGACGAGTCAGAAACGAAAAGATTACAGGCAAAAAAACCGCCGCGTTATCCACAGCGACGACGCCCGAAGCAGCTTTATGATTTCACAGAGGCGCGCGGGCGAGAACGCTGCGCGTCGGCGTGGCACTGTCAGGGAAAATCCGGCGGGACGATCAGAAGAAATCCTGCAGCCAGAACTTGATCTTCTCGCCGAGTTTGTCCATCCCCCCGCTCGACGGGAGCTTGATCCGCTTCGCCGACGCCGCGGCGCCGCCGAGCGCGATGCGATGCGCGCCGTACTGCGCGAGGCCCACCACCGTGGCGAAGCGCGGCGCGTCGACGGAGTCGCTGAGACCTCCGATCTGCTCCGACGGCGTGCCGACGCGCACCCCCGTCCCGAACACGTCGCTCGCCAGCTCGGCGCTTCCCTGCATCGCCGCGGCGCCGCCCGTGAGGACGACGCCCGCGCTCAGCTTCCCCGCGAAGCCGGCCGACGAGACGTCGCGCTGCACGAGGTCGAAGATCTCGTCCATCCGCTGGTGGATGATGTGCGCGAGCAGCTCGCGCGGGATCTGCCGGTCGCCCTGCGCGACGGTGCTCGGGAGCTGGATGATCTCGCTCGGGTCCACGAGCGGCTCGTACGCGCAACCGTATTTCTCCTTCAGCCGCTCCGCATCGGCCTGGGTGACGCCGAGGCCGTGCACGATGTCACTCGTGACGTTGTTGCCGCCGAACGCGATCGTGCCGAGGTGGCGGATCTTCCCCTCGTGAAAGACGGCAAGGTCAGTCGTGCCCGCCCCCATCTCGACGAGCGCGACACCCAGCTCCTTCTCATCCTCGGTGAGCGCGGCGAGCGCGCTCGCCAGCGGTTCGAGCACGAGCTCGCGAACCTTGTAGCCCGCCCGCTCCACGCTCTTGCGCAGGTTGATCGCCGGCGACGAGCCGATCGTGACGAGGTACATCTCCGTCTCGAGCCGCGTGCCGCTCATGCCGATCGGATCGCGGATCCCCGTGTCCTTGTCGACGGTGTACTCCTGCGGGATGGCGTGCAGCAGCTCGCGGTCCTGCGGGATCGCCTGCGCGCGCGCCACCTCGTTCGCGCGATCCACGTCGGACTTGTTGATCTCGTCGTTGCTCACGGCGACGATGCCCTTGGAGGTCATCGCCTGGACGTGCTCGCCGGCAATTCCGGTGTAGACGTCGGTGATCGTCGCGCCCGCCATGCGCTCGGCGTCCTGGAGCGCCTTCCGGATGGAGCGCGTGGTCTCCTCGATGTCCGAGACGACGCCGCGGCGCATGCCGGTGGTGCGCGCCTGCCCGACCCCGAGGACCTTGATCGTCGGGTGCTTCGGCAGGTCGCCGACCACTTCGGCGATGATGGCGGTCGTCTTGGCCGAGCCGATGTCCAATCCAGCGACGAGGCGTTCCGGGTTCATGGCAATCTGGCGATCACTTGGTCGCGGTAGCGGAGATCGAGTTCGGTCGGGCGGAGCTGACGACGCGCGAGATCGCGCTGGACGGGTTCGATGTCACCCAGACGCGCGAGCGTGACGTTTGTCATCGCTCGGACGGAGAGGTCGGCGATCTGTAACACGATCTCGTCCGCGCCGGTGGCGCGGATCGAGCTGAGCTTCGCGTACAGCGCCGGCGCCTCGCGCTGCATGGCACCCAGCAGATGATACACCATGGTATCGCGCGGCGCCGCCGTGACGACCGGCGCATCGACGGGCGTGCGGCTCGGGTCGAGCGGAAGCCGACGACCACGCTCGTCCACGGCGCGCAACCCGCCCGGCGCGTTGACGAGCGCCACCGGATGTCGCTCCTTCACGCGCACCACGAGCGTGCCCGGCAACCGCCGCGTGACGGTGACGCTCTCGACCTGCGCGTGGGTGCGGAGCCGCGCCGCGAGCGGATCGAGCGGGTCCCACACGCTCCGCGTCGTGTCGACGCGGAGCCGCTCGAGCAGCTCGGCGGGCGAGGTGTAGCGGGTGCCGAGGATCTCCACGCGGCGCACGCGGAAGAACGACAGCCGGCGCAGCACGCCCGGCGCCCACAAGGGCGAGGCGAGCAGCAGGATCGCGGCGATGCCGGCGAGCGCGACCCACCAGCGGGCACCGAGCCCGCGGCCGGATCCGGTGTCCTCGCCGCGCTCGGTCACGTCGCCGGC
>DASTSX010000199.1:0-8311 GCA_035760455.1 Gemmatimonadaceae bacterium
GTCGTGAATGCCGCCGATGTCGAGATGCTCGAGGACCTGCTCCTCGTCGCCGTGTCCGAGGCCCAGAAGAAGGCACAGGAGGCCGCGCAGACGGAGATGGGAAAGCTCACCGGCGGCCTCCCCTTCAAGCTTCCGTTCTGACCGGCGCCGGACGTGTCGGCGATCGACGACCTGACCAGTGAGCTCGCGCGGCTCCCGGGGATCGGGCGGAAGACGGCGCTCAGGTTGACCTACCACCTGCTGAAGCAGCCGCCGGAGCAGAGCCGGCGGCTGGCGCTCGCGCTCCAGACGCTGTCGGACAAGGTCCGGCCGTGCTCGCGGTGCTTCAACCTCACCGAGGAGGACCTGTGCGCGATCTGCCGAGATCCGCGGCGCGATCCGTCGCTCCTGTGCGCGGTGGAGGACGCCGCCGACATCGGCGCGATCGAGCGCGCCGCGGAGTTCCGCGGGCAGTACCACGTCCTCGGCGGGCGGCTCTCCCCCCTGGATGGGATCACTCCGGACGACCTCACGATCCGGCAGCTCATCCAGCGGGTCGAGCAGGGTGAGGTCCGCGAGGTGATCCTGGCCACGAACCCGAGCCTGGAGGGGGAGGCGACGGCGCTGTACGTGCAACGGCAGCTGGCGCCACTCCAGGTCACCGTGACCCGGATCGCGCGGGGTCTGCCGGTCGGAGGTGATCTGGAATACGCCGATGGTGTGACGATCGCCCAGGCGCTGTCCGCTCGGAGGGCGATGTGAGCGCGGCGCGGCACGCCCGGATCGCGGCCGCGGGGTTCGTTGGTGGCCTTGCCGTGGGGCTCGTCGTCTGGTCAACACAGGTGCAGCGCAGCCGTCGGGAGCTGTTCAGCCGGTCCCCGATGCGGCGCTACGCCGCGCTCGGGTTCCTCGCCGGTCGGCCCAGCGCGGAGACGGCCCGGCTTCTGAGAGACTACGTCAACTGGGAGACGCGGCCCGCGCTACGCCGCCGCGGACAGCATCTGCTGCGCCGCATGCACGCTTACCTCGATTAGGCTCTGAGACTCATGCCCGTCGGTGCCGCGAGCTGGTCGTTCACCGAAGACGACTTCGCCGCCATCACGCAGTCGCTGCAGCGCTTCCTGCACGAGAGCAACGCGCGCTGCGCGCTGCTCGTCGACCGGAGCGGGCAGCTGGTGGCCACCGTCGGTGAGCAGCCGAAGTTCGATCCCACCGCGTTCGCCACACTCACGGCGGCGGACTTCAGCGCCAACGACCAGCTGGCAAAGCTGATCGGCGAGAGCGACTTCAACTCGCTCTTCCACCAGGGCGAGAAGGAGTCCATGTATCTGGCCGACGTGGCGCGCCGCGTCATCCTCGTCGTGCTGTTCGACAACCGCACGACGCTCGGCCTCGTTCGACTCAAGATGAAGGAGACGGTGAACGAGCTCACGCGGCTGTTCGAGCAGGTGTTCTCGCGTCCCACGCAGGAGCAGGGCGGCAGCCCGGGGCTCCTCGCCGGTGCCGACGACGAGATCGACAAGCTGTTCCAGTAAGGAGAGACAGCCATGTCGATGATCAACTACGCCTCGCGCGAGATCAACTGCAAGATCGTGTACTACGGCTCGGGCCTCGGCGGCAAGACGACGAACCTCGAGCACATCTACGGCAAGGTGCAGCCCGACACGCGCGGGAAGCTGATCTCCCTCGCGACCGAGACCGAGCGCACGCTCTTCTTCGACTTCCTGCCGGTCGACCTCGGTACGATTCGCGGCTTCAAGACCCGGTTCCACCTGTACACCGTGCCGGGCCAGGTCTACTACAACGCCAGCCGCAAGCTCATCCTCAAGGGCGTCGACGGCATCGTTTTCGTGGGCGACTCGCAGGTCGAGCGCATGGAAGCCAACCAGGAAGCCATGCAGAACCTGTACGACAACATGGCCGAGTACGGATACGATCTGACGAAGATGCCCTTCGTCCTCCAGTACAATAAGCGTGACCTCCCGAATGCTGCCCCGGTCCGCGAGCTGCAGGCCGCGCTCAACCCGGGCTGGGAGATCACCGAGCCGGCGAAGCAGCGGGTGACCCCCGACGCCTACCACGCCGGCGAGAATCTGATCGAGCAGCTGCCGACCGGGGAATGGATCGAGCGCGCGACGTATTTTGAAGCAGTCGCCGTCACGGGCGACGGCGTGTTCGAGACGCTTCGCGCCGTCAGCAAGCTCGTGCTCAAGTCGCTCGCATGATCCTTCGCCTCACGACGTGAACCTTCCGAACGCGGTCACTGCCGGTCGCATCGCCGTCACGCCGCTCATCGCGTGGCTCCCCCTCGCGCCGTCGTCGGGGCTCAGGCTGGCTGCGTTCGCGTTGTTCATCATCGCCGCCGTCACGGACTACTTCGACGGACATCTCGCGCGGTCGCGCAAACAGGAGACGGACCTGGGCCGGCTGCTCGATCCGCTCGCCGACAAGCTGCTCCTCGTCGGCACGTTCGTCCCGATGTTCATGCTCATGCGTCCGTCGGTGCGTGCCGCCGAGGGGCTCGCCGCGCGCGTGGCGGCGAACGTCTTTCCCTTCCACACGCCGATGGGAGAGATCCCGCTCACGTGGTGGGTGCTCGCGATCGTCCTCGGGCGCGAGGCGTTCATGACGCTCTTCCGGCAGGCCGCGGCGCGCCGGGGCGTGGTGATCGCGGCGATCGGCCCGGCGAAGTGGAAGACGACGTTCCAGTGGATCTGGGTCGGCGCGGCGTTCTTCTGGTTCTTCGCCGCGACGCTGGCCGCGCAGCGCGGCTGGGATGGGCGCACCGCCTGGAGCGTGTGGTCGAACTTCAACGGGCTCGTGGGCGTTCTTGCGATGATCGGCGCCATCGCGCTCACGATCTACTCGCTCGCGCTCTACCTTCGCAGCTACGGCCGCGTCTTCACCGGCGCGCCCGTTCGCGGCCGGAGCTGACGCGCGGGCCCCGCCCGCTCACCTCCTCGGCCATGCACATCGAAGTCGTCACGATCGGCGACGAGCTGCTTCTCGGGTACACCATCGACACCAACGCCGCGCACCTCGCGCGCGCGCTGGCGGCCGAGGGGGTGGAGATCTCGCGGCGCACCACGGTGGGCGACTCGGCCGACGCGATCGCCGGCGCCGTGCGCGAGGGGCTCGACCGCGCCGGCGCCGTGATCACGACCGGGGGCCTCGGACCCACGAGCGACGACCTCACGAAGCCGTCGATCGCCGCCCTCTTCGGCCGCGGCATGCGCCTCGACGAGGAGCATCTCGCCTGGATGGAGGAGCGGTTCACGCGCCTCTTCCAACGGCCGATGCCCGCCGCGAACCGGCAGCAGGCGATGCTCCCGGACGGCGCGAGAAAGCTGCGAAACAACCACGGCTCGGCGCCGGGGATCTGGCTCGAGGACGAGCGCGGACGCTGGGTGGCGATGCTTCCCGGCGTGCCGCGCGAGATGCGGGGGATGCTCGCCGACACGCTCGTCCCGCTCATCCGCGAGCGCCTCGGCGGCGACCGGCGCGTCGTGCGCTCGCGCACCCTGCGCACGACGGGCGTCGGTGAGTCGTTCATCGCCGACCGCGTCGCGTCGATCGACGGCGGCGTGGGCGAGGCGGGGCTCGCCTATCTGCCGAACGCCGAGGGTACCGACCTCCGGCTCACGGTGCGCGGCGTGGCACCCACCGAGGCCGACCGCCGGCTCGCCGAGGCCGCCGAGCGGCTGCGCGGCGCGGTCGGCGACGCGGTCTACGGCGAGGACGGCGTGGATCTCGCCGCGGTGGTGCTCGACCTCTGCCGCGAGCGGGCGCTGACGATCGGCGTCGCCGAGAGCTGCACGGGGGGCCTGCTCGGTGCGCGGCTCACCGCGATCGCAGGATCGAGCGACGTGGTGGTCGGCGGCGTGATCGCCTACTCCAACACGATGAAGTCGGCGCTGCTCGGAGTCCCCGTGGACCTGCTCGTCGAGCACGGCGCCGTGAGCGAGCCGGTGGTGCGCGCGATGGCGTCGGGAGCACGCGCGGCGACGGGTGCCGGGATCGGCGTCGCGATCACCGGCATTGCCGGGCCCGGGGGTGGCTCGGAGGAGAAGCCGGTCGGGACCGTCTGGATCGCGAGCGATCTGACCGGCGTCGTCGAGTCGCGCCGGCTCAGGCTGATCGGCGACCGGGCGGAGGTGCGCCAGCGGGCGGCACAGGCGGCGCTGGAGATGGTGCGGCGGAGGATGGTGTTCGGCAGCGCGCTGACAGAGCCAGCGGCTCTCGGCGGCAGCAGGCAGGGGGGACCATCCGCCAAAGCGCAGTAGCGATTCGTGAGCCCGCACCCGCGCACCCGCGCACCCGCGCACCGGCGCGCTACGGCCTGTCGCATGCAGCCACGACCGACGACATTTCCGTTCTCCCTCGATCCATCGCCATGTCTGACGCCGAGCAGTTCCCGAACGACGCCACCAGTCCCGCCGACGGAGCCGTTCTCGACGACGCCTCCGCCATCGCGGACGCCGAGTCGGCCGATACGGAGCGCGAGCTGACCGCGCAGCGCGACAAGTACCTTCGCCTCGCGGCCGAGTACGACAACTTTCGCAAGCGCACGGTGCGCGAGCGGCAGGAAGCGCACTGGCGCGGACAGGCCGACATGCTGAAGGGGATGATCGACGCGCTCGACGACCTCGGCCGCTTCGCGCACGTCGATCCGGCGACCACGGACGCGAAGACCGTCGTCGACGGGGTCGACATGGTGGAGAAGAAGCTGCACAAGACGCTGGCGGGGCACGGGTTGGAGATCATCAACCCGGTCGCGCATCCGTTCGACCCCTCCATCCACGAAGCGGTGATGACGGAGCCCGCGGCGTCGAAGGACGAGGACCACCTCGTCGCCCGCGTGTTCCAGGTGGGCTACCTGTTCAACGGGCAGTTGCTGCGCCCCGCCAGGGTCGTGGTGAAGCAGTGGAACGGCTGACCCCGTAGGGCCAGACATGGCGCAGCAAGACTATTACGCCGTCCTGGGCGTGCCCGCCTCGGCGAGTCATGACGAGATCAAGAAGCAGTACCGCAAGCTCGCGGCGAAGCACCACCCGGACAAGAATCCGAACGACCCCAAGGCCGCCGACACGTTCAAGGCGATCTCGGAGGCGTATCAGACGCTTGGCGACGCCGACAAGCGGAAGCAGTACGACCAGATGCGCCAGCTCGGCGCGTTCGGCGGCTTCGGCGGTGGGGCGCGCGGCGCGGGTACGCGCGGGGCGGGCGCGCCACCCCCGGGCGGTCCGAACGTCCGATTCGACGAGTTCGACATCGGGGGCCTCGGCGGGCTCGGCGACATCTTCAGCTCGATGTTCGGCGGTGGCGCGGCGCGACCGGGCGCGAGCGGCGGCCGCAGCCGCGGACCGCAGCGCGGCCAGGACGTCGAATCGACGCTCGAGATCCCGTTCCGCACGGCCGCCCTGGGGGGCAAGGTGGCGGTCGAGCTCGACCTGAACGAGGAGTGCGGCACCTGCCACGGCACCGGCGCCGCGCCGGGCGCCAAGCTCGTCACCTGCGAGGAATGCAAGGGCCGGGGCTCGATCAGCTTCGGTCAGGGCGGCTTCGCGGTGAACCGGCCGTGCCCGGTCTGTCTGGGCCGCGGCCAGGTCCCGACGGAGCGCTGCCCGACGTGCGCCGGCGCCGGCGAGGTCCGGACCCGGAAAAAGGTGACGATCACCGTTCCCACCGGCGTCGACACCGGCACGAAGATCCGGCTCAAGGGGCAGGGGGGCAAAGGGTCGAAGAACGGCCCCCCGGGCGACCTGCTGATCACGTTCGGCGTGACCGCGGACCGGTTCTACAAGCGCGAAGGCCTCGACCTGATCGCGCCGGTCCCGATCAACATCGCCCAGGCGACGCTCGGGTCGCGGGTGAGCGTGAAGACGCTCGACGGGACGAAGGTAGCGATCAAGATCCCACCCGGCACGGCGTCGGGAAAGCGGTTCCGCGTGCGCGGGCAGGGGATCGAGAAGGAAGGGACGAAGGGCGACCTGATCGTGCAGGTGGAAGTGGCGGTGCCGGAGAAGCTGACGCCGGAGCAGGAGGAGGCGATGAAGGCGTTCGCCGAGGCGGGGGGAATGAAGTACTGAGCGTACTCTCCCGCTGTTCGTGCTCGCGGAGCGCGAGGCCGTCGGACGAGTACCAAGGGATTCCCAGCAGTACGCAATACAGAGTACAAGGTACGGGATACGAGGTACGCCATCCACGCGCACGCTTGGTCGCGCGAGCGTCCGTTCGGTGACGGACTGATGACGCAGAGTTACACGTTGCGTCATGCACGATTTCCGTCGACTCCGCGTCTGGCATGAGGCGAAGGCGTTGGGCGCGACGATCTATGCTCTCTGCGCTGAGCGACCGCGGACCGACGTGCTGATCACGACGCAGCGCCGCCGATCAGCCTTATCGATCACAACCAACATCGCTGAAGGCTGCGGAAGGAATTCACGAGCCGAAACTCTGCGATATCTCGAAATCGCGGCTGGATCGGCGGCTGAGACTGAACATCACCTCGAGGTCCACGAGAGCGTACCTCGTACCACGTACCTTGTACCTGGTACGACATACTGCTGGGAATCCGCTGGTACGCGCGGGAGACTCTCGCGCACCACGAGCCGGTCGATCGATTCAGGCCGCCCGCACCGGCAGCCCCCGTCGCCCGCGCTCGATCACCCCGCCGCCGAGCACCCGTGCTCCATCGTACAGCACACACGACTGCCCCGGGCTGATCGCGCTCGCCGGCTCGTCCAACACGAGCTCCACCTCGTCGCCCGACACGCGCACGATCGACCCCGGCACCGCGCGCGAGCGATGCCGGATCTGCACCGCCACCTCGCCGCCGACCGCCGGCGCCGGCGCGACGAGCCAGTTCACCTCCCGCACGACGACCCCGCGCCCGAGCAGCTCGTCGCGCGGCCCGATCACCACCGCGCGCGTCGACGGCTCGATCGCGACAACGAACATCGGCTCGGCGAAACCGCCCGGCAGCCCGCGCCGCTGGCCGACGGTGAACCGCGCGTAGCCGGCGTGCTCGCCGACCACCGTTCCGTCGCGCAGCACGAGCGGGCCGGGCGCGAGGGCCGGCGCGTCCGCGCCCAGCACGCGCGCGACGACGCGCGTGTGGTCGCCGTCCGGGACGAAGCAGATGTCCTGGCTCTCGCGCTTCTCGGCGATCAGCTCCAGCCCAAGCTCGTGCGCGATCGCGCGCGTCTCGGCCTTCGTCTGCGCCCCGACCGGGAGCAGCATCCGCGCGAGCACGCGCCGGTCGATCCCCCACAGGAAGTACGACTGATCCTTCGCCGGGTCGAGGCCGCGATAAAGGGCGCCGTCGATCACGCGCGCGTAGTGGCCCGTCGCGATCCAGCGCGCGTCCATCGCGTCGGCCTTCCGGACGAGGTCGCGGAACTTGGTGAAGGTGTTGCAGCGCACGCACGGGATCGGCGTGCGGCCGCGCGCGTACTCGTCCACGAAATCCTGCACCACGTCGTGGCCGAACGCGCTCTCGAGGTTCAGCACGTAGTGCGGGATGCCGAGCTGCTCGCAGATGCGGCGCGCGTCGTTGACGCTGTCGAGCGAGCAGCAGGGACGATCGGGAACGTCGTCGCCGTGACAGAAAAGCTTCATCGTCGCGCCGACCACGTCGTAGCCCTCGCGCACGAGCAGCGCCGCGGCGACCGACGAGTCCACGCCACCGCTCATGGCGACCAGCACTCGCTCGCGCATCACGCGCTCACGCCGTCGCGAGACGGCGCGCCTTCTCGACGAGCACGGGGAACACCTCGAGCAAGCGATCGACGCTGGCGTCGGTGCTGAGCGCACCGAGACTGAACCGGAGCGCGGCCTTCGCCACGTCGGTCGAGACGCCGATCGCGTCGAGCACGTGCGACGGCTCGATGCTGCCGCTCTGACACGCCGATCCCGCCGAGCAGGCGATGCCGCGCAGGTCGAGCGCGATGAGCATCGACTCGCTCTCCGTGCCCGGCGCCGAGATGTTCGAGATGTGCGGCGCGCGCGGGGCGCCGCGTCCGTGGATGACGGCATCGGGGACGCGCGCGAGGATCGCTCCCTCCAGCCGATCGCGCAGCGTCGCGAGGCGGCGGCACTCCTCCTCCCGCTCCGCCACGGCGAGCTCCGCGGCGACCGCCAGCCCGACGGCCATCGCGACGTTCTCCGTTCCCGGACGGCGGCCGCGGTCCTGCGACCCGCCGAACAGCAGCGGCTCCATCGGCGTCCCGCGGCGGATGAACAGCGCGCCGATCCCCTTCGGCGCGCCGACCTTGTGCCCCGAGATCGAGAGCAGATCGAACGGCGTGCGCCGCGCGTCGATGTCCACCTT
>DASTSX010000200.1:0-4002 GCA_035760455.1 Gemmatimonadaceae bacterium
CGCCTCCAAACGCTGGACCGTCACCAGGATCTCCGCCGCCAGTGCCTTCGGATGCGAGAACGGCAGCGCATGCGCCGCCCCCGGCACGACGACGAGCCGAGCCCCGGAGCCGGCGGCGCGCACCAGCTGCTCGCACCACGCCGGCGGCGACAGGGGGTCTCGCTCGCCCGTCACCACGGTCACCGGCAACCGGACTGCCGACAGCTTCTCCTCGATCCGGTCGCGCAGCGCGTCTCGCAGCGTCGCGAGGATGCGCACCGGGCCAGCCTTCAGATAGTCGCGCACGACGTGCGGCACGAGGGACAGCGGCTCGCGCGGCGCGTCCCGCGCCACGAGCCAGAGCTGGCGCACGACGCTCCGATGCTCGGCGAGCATCGTCGGCGCGTTGAGCACGAGCGCCGACGCGAGCTCCGGCGCGCGCGTCACCGCTTCCACTACGACCTGACATCCGTGCGACTGGCCCACGAGCACCGGCGCCACGATCCTCCGCACGCGGAGCCACTCGGCGAGCGCGTTGGCGAGGTCCGTGAGTGGCATCGCGGAGGTTGGGTGCGGATCCCTCGACTCGCTCCGCTCGCTCGGGATGACGGCGGGGTGCGGATCCCTCGACTCGCTGCGCTCGCTCGGGATGACAGGAGGGGCGCTGCGCTCGCTCGGGATGACACCCTCCGTCATCCCGAGCGGAGCGCGCAGCGCGGAGTCGAGGGATCTGTACCCTCCCGTCGAAACACCCACCCGCCGACTGCCGCCGAAGCCCGGGAGATCGAGCGCGCTCACCGCGACGTCCTCGCCGAGCGCGCGCATCGTCGGCTCGAGGTAGTCGGTCGCCATCCCGAGGCCGTGCACCAGCACGACGTTCGGCGCGGCTGCGTCGCGCGTGAGCGCCCGCGAGTTCACGCGCCCGCGCACCCGCACATTGGCGACGACGTCCCAGACAGTGTGGAGACGGTCGCCGCCGCCTAGGTGATTACCGGCCAGCGGCCTTCCGAGGTCTGCCACCCTTCACGCCGTTCGCGCGGGCCGCAGCGGCCTTGGCCGGACTGGTCACCCGTCCGGCGACGCGGGCCAGCTCCCGCACCTTCTCCGATCGACCGACGAATGACAGCAGCAGCCCCGGCACACTGAGATCGACGTCGAGCGCCTCCCAGTGCAATCCGCTGCCGCCGGGACTGACCTCCACCGTCGCCAGCACCGCCGGACTTGCCTTGGCCAATTGCGCCACGGACCTGGCCGGAAACCCGAACACGAAACCGCTCGTCAACTCGACCATGACTCGGCCCGTGTCTCGGTCGTAGGAGGCCGATACCGCCCGGCGTCCATGCTTCCGCTCACCCGCTTCCCGAGCACGGGCGGGGGCAATCTGCCCGAGGATCTCCGATTTTGGCGTACGCGGTGCTCTAGCCATGGTGACGCCTCCAACTCGCCCAAGTAGCCCGCACAACTTAACCCAACAGATGGGTTTCTGCAGCCTCTCGGCGCTGGCAAGGGCGAGCAAGGCTCAGAACCTCTTCGGCTTCAAGGGCGTCAGCGTCACCGGCCCCACGAGCCCCGACGGCAGCGGCGGCCATTTCGCCGCGCTGAACAACCCGTCCGGACCACGATTGGTCTGCAGCCGCGCCGGGAAGTTGACGTTGTAGAACTTCTTCCACGCCACGCCCTTGCGATCGAGGTCGGCGATGCGGTTCGCCATGAGGTTGGTCACCTCCAGCTCGAGCACGTTGCGGTCGCGCAGCGCTCCAACCGGCACGTCCACCCTGAACCACGGGCCGATGAAAGTGCCGAGCTCGCGCCCGTTCAGCACGATCCGCGCGCTCTCGTGCACGGCGCCGAGGTCGAGCCGCCACGCGGTCACGCCACTGTCCGGCGCGGTGGGGCGAGAGAATTCCATCGAATGGCGCGCTGTCCCCGAGAAGCTCTTCACGTCGTCGCCCGGCAGCTCCGTCCACGAGCCAAGCCCGACGTTCGACACCTTCGCCGGAAGCGTCGGCCCGCCGGAGACGAACTCCAGCGATCCGCGTCCGCTCAGCGCCACAGCCGGCCCCGCGCTCTCCATGTACGGCCACGCCGCGCCGCGCAGGTCGCGGTCGTCGTACGTGCGCACGATCCGCGACGCGTGCGCGGGGAACTGCAGGTACACCTCGGTGCCGCCGCTCGCCGTCTGCCGCACGCGCCCCACGCCGCTGGTGCCGTGCATCGCGGCGTAGACGGCCGCCGAGCGTGCGCTCGTGGCGAGCGGCACCCAGCCGTCCATCGTCCTGCCGCTGGCATTGACGATGAAGTACGTCGCGCCGTCGCGCTCGCGGCGGCGGATCAGCTTCAGGCCCATGTCGGCGGCGGGCTCGCGCCGCGCGCCGGCGGCGGCGAGCAGCGCGTCGAGGTTTCCCCCGACCAGCACCGTGCCACGTCCCACGCTCACGCGCTGCACCTCGCGGTTGTCCGCCTGCAGCCGCAGCGTCCCTGACTTGATCGCTGCGAAGCGAGCGCGGTTCGCGTCGAGCTCGGCCAGCCCGGCGACGTCCTCCGGCAGCCCGCGGTAGAACGCAACCGTGGCGCCGCCCTCGGCGAGCCGCACGAGCTGCTCCATCGTCTCGAGCGGGATGTACTTCGACGCCGGCACGACCACGGTGCGGTAGCGCGTGCCGCCGCTCGTCACGAGCGCGTTCCCTTCGGCGCGCGTGCCGGCGAGCTGGCGGTCGCTCACGTAGTCCCACATCCAGCCGCGCGCGAGCATGCTGTCCGCCGCCGAGCGGAACGCCGAGCTGTCCCACGCGGGGATCGCGTCGAAGTGGTCGAGGAGCATCGGGCTCGTGCCCTGCGACGTGAAGCCCTGCGAGGTGAATCCCCCCGCCGGCGCCGCGCCCGGCATCGAGAAGCCACCCGACGTCGATTCGCGGCCGCGCACCCGCGCACGCTCGGCGAACCGGTCGAAGATCGGGAAGTAGAGCAGGACGTCGTTGTCCGGCTGCCCGGATTGCATGAACGATTGCACCCGCGCCGCGTACGCGTTCACCTCGGCGAAGTCGCGCCACCAGGGGTTCTGCGGCGTGAACTCGACGGCGGCGTAGAACAACCGGCCGGGCCACGGCTCGCTCGCCGGCGAGTACGCGCTGCCGTGATACACGACGTGGTTCACCCCGGCGAGGAAGAAGTTGTCCAGCGCGGCGCGCACGTCGGACAGTTTGGTGACGAAGTGCTCGGTGAGCCACGTGGCCGCTTCTGCCGACGTGAGGCGCTTGCCGGCGACGTGCGCCGCCGACGTGGCGAACTTGAGCCGCGTCTGCTCGGTGCCCTCGGTCTCGGGGACGTCGGACGCGGCGTAGAGGTCCAGGATGTTCGACGGCGATCCGTGCGCCTGGTTCCGCACGATCGCACCCCGAGCATGAGCCCAGTCCGCCCACGGCTTCGTGAACCCGTCGAGCACGAGGTCGGAGATGGTCTGCCGATAGTCCGACAGCACGCGCCGCGCGGTGTCCGACGTGCCGCCCTCGAGCAGCGCGGGCAGGTGGTGGCGCAGATCGTAGCCGCGCCGCGCGCGGAACTCGTCGAACAGCCGCGGCGTCCAGTCGCCCTGGCCGCTCGCGTCGTCCACCTCGTACGAGTCGTTGAAGTATCCGCGCAGGCCGCGCACGCTCCGGCCGGCGAAGGCGCGGTCGAAGCCGCGCAGGTAGTTGACGATGGGCTGGCGGGCAAAGTGGTCGATGACGTTCCCCTCGCCCCCGGGAGCCGCGCGCTCGACCTGCTTGCCGTGCCAGCCCTGGAAGATGGCGTACAGCGTCCAGTCGCCGGTGAATGCGGTCCAGTCGATGACACCGGTCGGCAGCACGCGATCGGTGATGTCTTCCACCGCGCCCGCCTTGGAGTACGCGACGAGCGCGACGAGCGGCAGCCGCTTGGGGAAGCGCACCTGATCGATCGCCAGCGCCTGGAGGTTCGGCGTCGTCGCGATGGGATCCTTCAACGCCGCGATGTCGCCGCGCCCGGCCACGGCGCGCACGAGCGGCT
>DASTSX010000201.1:0-7699 GCA_035760455.1 Gemmatimonadaceae bacterium
GGCCAGATGAACGAGCCGCCCGGCGCGCGCATGCGCGTGGCGCTGTCGGGCCTGACGATGGCGGAGTACTTCCGCGAGCAGGGCCAGGACGTGCTGCTGTTCGTCGACAACATCTTCCGCTTCGTGCAGGCCGGCTCCGAGGTCTCGGCGCTGCTCGGCCGCATGCCCTCGCAGGTCGGCTACCAGCCGACGCTCGAGTCCGAGATGGGCCAGCTGCAGGAGCGCATCACCTCGACGCGCCAGGGCTCGGTCACCTCGGTGCAGGCGATCTACGTGCCGGCCGACGACCTCACCGACCCGGCGCCGGCCTCCGTGTTCGCCCACTTGAACGCCACGACGGTGCTCAGCCGCTCGATCTCCGAGAAGGGCATCTACCCGGCCGTCGACCCGCTCGACTCGACCTCGACGATCCTGAAAGCCGACATCCTCGGCGAAGAGCACTACAACGTCGCGAACGAGGTCAAGCAGATCCTCCAGCGCTACAAGGAGCTGCAGGACATCATCGCGATCCTCGGCATCGACGAGCT
This sequence comes from Gemmatimonadaceae bacterium, assembly GCA_035760455.1. GTDB lineage: Bacteria > Gemmatimonadota > Gemmatimonadetes > Gemmatimonadales > Gemmatimonadaceae > AG11. The sequence continues at coordinate 528 of DASTSX010000201.1, forward strand.
CTCCGACGAGGACAAGCTCGTCGTGCAGCGCGCGCGCAAGGTCGAGCGCTTCCTCTCGCAGCCGTTCCACGTCGCGGAGCAGTTCACCGGCACGCCCGGCGCCTACGTGCCGATCGCCGAGACGATCCGCGGCTTCAAGGAGATCATCGAGGGCAAGCACGACGAGCTGCCCGAGCGCGTCTTCCTGCTCAAGGGCACGATCGACGACGTCGTCGCGGCGGCCAAGGGCTAGGCGGGGCGCTCGATGGCCCGCACGAAGTTCCCGGTCGAGGTCCTCACCCCCGAGGGGGAGGTCTTCAACGACGAGGTCGAGATGGTCTCGACGCGCACCGCGACGGGCTCGATCGGCATCCTCGCCAACCACACGCCGCTGCTGGCGATGCTCGACCCGACCGAGCTGAGACTGTACGTCTCCGAGAACGAGGTCGTCAGCTACGCGCAGGGCGAGGGCTACCTGCAGGTTGCGGAGGGGCGCGCGCTGATCCTCGTCGAGGACGCGATGCGCCCCGACCAGCTCGACGCTGCGGACCTGACCGAGAAGCTGCGCGCCGCCGAGGACGCCTACGCGAGAGCGGAGGACGGCTCGGAGGAGCAGCGCCTCGCCGCGCGCGACAGACGTCGCTGGGAGGCGTTCCAGCGGATCGCGGCGGAGGCGTAACGCTGCGGGCGCGGCCGTTCCGCGCCCGCTTCGCTCCGCCGGCCCCGCCCGGCGGGCCGCTTATCCTCTCTCGATCGTGGTCGACGAACGCGCCCTCGCCGAGCGACTCATCTCCTACGACACGTCCCGCCCCGAGGAGCTCGCGGCGGCGGCGGCGTTCGTGAAGGGCTGGCTGGAGGCGCGCGAGATCGAGGTGCGCGAGCACGTCCACAACGGGCTGCCGGTGCTGATCGCCGACGTCGGCGCGGACGGCGACGGCTGCCCGACGGTGCTGCTGCACGGCCATCTCGACGTCGTGCCCGGCCACGAGGAGCAGTACGAGCCGCGCGTCGAGGGCGACCGCCTGATCGGGCGCGGCGCGTATGACATGAAGGGCGGCCTCGCGGCGATGATGTGCGCGGTCAAGGACTGCGCCGAGCAGCGCGACGTGCGCGTGCGCTTCCTGTGCGTGCCCGACGAGGAGGCCGAGGACGTCGACGAACGCTCGACGGACGAGCTCGTGCGCGCCGGCATGCGCGCCGACTTCGCGATCACGGGCGAGCCGACCGACCTGCACATCGGGATCGAGGCGAAGGGCGTGCTGGCGATGCGGATCGAGGTGACCGGGCGGGCCGCGCACGGCTCCACCCCGTGGCTCGGCGACAGCGCGGTGCTGAAGGCGTTCGACGTGTTCCGCCGCATCGAGGCGATGGACTTCGCGCGGGAGTCTTCGGAGCTGTTCGACCGCCCCTCGATCAACCTCGGCCGGATCGAGGGCGGCGACGTCTTCAACAAGGTGCCCGACCGCTGCACGATGGTCGTCGACGTCCGCTACCTGCCCGGCCAGGACCCCGGCGAGATCCTCGCGCAGATCCGCGCGCTGCCCGACGTGACGGTCGCCAACACGCTGATGCGCGCGCCGGCGCACGTGGAGCGCACGAACCCGTACGTGCGCGCGCTGCGCGACGCGGCGGCGCGCACGACCGACGGCGAGGCGCTCAGCGTCGGCCGCGACGGCGCCTCCGACGCGATCTCGTTCCTGGAGGCGGGGATACCGGCGGTCGAGTTCGGGCCCACGGGCGCCGGCCACCACGGGCCCGAGGAGTGGGTCTCGATCTCCTCGATACGGCGCTATCGCGAGGCGCTGACGGCGTTCGTGCGCACGCTGCCCGAGTGGCTCGCGCGGGAGCGCGCAGGCGGCGCGACCGGCCTGACGGCGATCGACGGGGGCCTGGCATGACGCCGGAGTTCCCCGAGTTCCCGCGCCGCGGCGGCCTGTGGCTGAAGTTCTTGCTGGCGGCGTGCATGATCGTCGTGCTGAGCGCCGGCGTGACCGCGACCGTCGGCCTCAACACGGTGCAGGGCTTCGTCGACGACCTCAAGCAAGGCGGGACGATCCCCGGCGCCAGCGCGGTCATCAGCGACGCTGCCGCGGGCGATCCGCAGACGCTCCTGCTGATCGGCTCCGACCACCGCTACGGCGACGACACGAGAAACGCGCGCTCGGACACGATGATGCTCGTGCGGCTCGACCCGAAGGCCGACGTGACGACCGTGCTGTCGATTCCGCGCGACCTCAAGGTCGACTTCACCGTGCCGGGCGGCGGTCTGCGCGTCGGCGCGAAGATCAACGAGACCTACACCGACGGCGGCGAGGTGTTGACCGCCAGAGTCATCGGACGGCTGCTGCAGATCCCGATCAACCACATCATCAACGTCGACTTCGGCGGCTTCCGCGCCGCCGTCGACGCGATCGGCTGCGTGTACGTCGACGCCGATCGCTGGTACTACCACTCGAACGTCGGCTCCGTGGAGCAGTACGCCGAGATCGACGTGCCGCCCGGCTATCAGAGACTGTGCGGACAGAGAGCGCTCGACTACGTCCGCTTCCGGCACCTCGACAACGACTTCGTGCGCGCCGCACGCCAGCAGGACTTCCTGCGCCAGGCGAAGTCGCAGTACGGCGTCGACCAGTTCATCGCCGATCCGCACAAGCTGACGAGCAAGATCGGCAAGCACATGCGCACCGACGCGGCGCTGCAGTCGAAGGAGGAGTTCCTCAAGCTGGCGCTCCTGGCCGGCAACTCCCTCAACCATCCGGTCCGCCAGGTGCAGTTCCCGATCGCCTACGACAACAGCTCGGCTGGTTCGTTCGTGACGGCCACGCCGGAGGTGCTCGCCCGCGTGCGACACGAGTTCCTCGCGCCCCCGCCGAAGGCGGAGCCGGCGCGACGGTCTGGCGGTCGAGGTCGCGGACAGGGGAAGAAGCGGCGCGGGCCCGGCGGGCCCAGCCTCGACGGGCTCGTGAACGCCCAGACCGAGGGCGAGGACTACGCGATCCAGCTCGGCGCGATGAAGTTCCCGGTCTACTACCCGAAGCTGATCGTCGCGGGCCGTCACTACGCGGAGCCCGCGCGCGACGCGAGAGGGCAGCAGATGTATCCGCGCGCCTACCGCATCAAGGCGCCCGACGGCAAGATGAAGGCGGCCTACCGGCTCGTCGTCCCGTACAACACGATCGAGGGCGACTACTACGGGATCCAGGGCACGACCTGGACGGACCCGCCGATCCTGCGCAATCCGTCCAGCGACACGCGCACGATCAACGGCAAGAAGCTGCTGCTGGTCTACGACGGGAAGAGACTGCGGACGGTCGGCTGGAAGACGTCGAAGGCCGCCTACTGGGTGCAGAACACGCTGCAGGCGAGACTCACGAACGACCAGATGCTCGCGATCGCCGGCTCGCTCACGCGGCTCGGCGGGCGCTGACTCCACGCGCGGAGCTTGCAGGGCTTTCCTCTCGCCGCGCTAGTAGTCTTCGCCGCCCCATGAGCTCCGCGCGCGAACCGATTGCGGTCATCGGCACCGGCTACGTGGGCCTCGTCACGGCGGCCGGCTTCGCCGAGCTGGGCAACGAGGTCTGGTGCGTCGACATCGACGCCGACAAGGTCGCCCGCCTCGAAGCGGGCGAGGTGCCGATCTACGAGCCCGGGCTCGCCGAGTCGATCGCCGCCAACCGCCAGCGGCTGCACTTCTCGACCGAGCTCGCGCCGGCGCTCGAGCATGCGCGCCTGCTGTTCGTCGCCGTCGGCACGCCGCCGACCTACTCCGGCGACGCCGACCTGTCCGCCGTCCACGCGGTCGTCGACGCGATGCCGCCGTCGGACCGCCACGCGCGCGTGATGAAGTCGACCGTGCCGGTCGGCACGGGCGCCTCGATCAAGCGCGAGTTCGTCGCCCGCGGCAAGGACGGCTTCCGCTACGTCTCGTGCCCGGAGTTCCTCAAGGAGGGCACCGCGCTCGCCGACTTCCGCAGACCGGATCGCGTCGTCGTCGGCGACGACGGCGACTGGGCGGGCGATGCGGTCTGCGAGCTGTACGCGCCGCTCGGCGCGCCGCTCGTGCGCACCGACATCGCAAGCGCCGAGATGATCAAGATGGCCTCCAACGCCTTCCTTGCGACGAAGATCTCGTTCATCAACGAGATCGCCAACGTCTGCGAGGAGACCGGCGCGGACGTCCAGGAGGTCGCGAAGGGGATGGGCCTCGACCGTCGCATCGGCGAGCACTTCCTGCGCCCCGGGATCGGCTACGGCGGCTCGTGCTTCCCGAAGGACGTCAGCGCGCTCAAGCAGCTGGCGGGCAACTCGGGCTACCACTTCCAGCTGCTGACGGCCGTGATCGAGGTCAACGAGCTGCAGAAGCGGCGCGTGATCTCGAAGCTGCAGAAGCACCTCGGATCGCTCGTCGGCAGGACGGTGGCGCTGCTCGGCGTCGCCTTCAAGCCCGACACCGACGACATGCGCGAGGCCTCCTCGCTCGTGCTCGCCGCCCGCCTGCAGGCCGACGGCGCGACCGTGCGCGCGTACGACCCGGTCGCCGAGGAGGAGGCGCGCCGCCTGATGCCGGGGGTGCACTTCGCGCCGAGCGCGATGGAGGCGCTCGACGGCGCCGACGCGGTCGTGCTCGTGACGGAGTGGCCGGAGTTCAAAGCGCTCGACTGGGACACGGCGGCGCGGCGGATGCCCGGCAGGCTCGTGATCGACGGGCGCAACGCGCTCGATCCGCAGGCGATCCGCGCGGCGGGCTTCGCGTTCGAGGGGATCGGCCGCGGTGGGCGCGCCGCGGCGCGCGAGCCTGAAGGCGTCGGTACCGGGACGGTCTCCTAACCGTGCAGGCCCTGATCCTCGCCGGCGGAGAGGGCACGCGGCTGCGGCCGCTGACCTCGACGGTCCCGAAGCCGGTCGTGCCGCTCGTCGACCGGCCGTTCATCGCGTTCATGCTCGAATGGCTGCGCGGCCACGGCGTCGACGACGTCGTGATCTCGTGCGGCTTCCTCGCCTCGGGCGTCCACAACGTGCTCGGCGACGGATCCGCCTACGGGATGCGCCTGCGCTACGTCGAGGAGCCGAGGCCGCTCGGCACCGGCGGCGCCGTCAAGTTCGCCGAGGAGCTGCTCGACGAGCGCTTCCTGATGCTCAACGGGGACGTGCTGACCGACATCGACCTGACCGCGCAGCTGGAGCAGCACGAGCGCACCGGCGCTCGCGCGACGCTCGCGCTCGTGCCGGTCGAGGACCCGTCCGCGTACGGCCTGGTGCGGCGCAACGGCGACCTCAGCGTCAGCGAGTTCCTCGAGAAGCCGAGCCCCGATCAGATCGACACGAACCTGATCAACGCGGGGGCCTACGTGCTCCATCGCGACGTGCTCGCCGACATGCCGCGCGACCAGCACGTCTCGATCGAGCGGGAGCTGTTTCCCACGCTCGTGGGCAACGGCCTCTACGGCTACGAGTCGTCGGGCTACTGGCTCGACATCGGCACGCCCGAGCGCTACCTGCAGGCGACGTACGACATCCTCGACGGGGCGGTCAGGACGAGCGTCACCGACGCCTACGACGCCGCCCACCTGGCCGTCGCCGACGGCGCGGAGCTGAACGGCCGCGTCGTCGGGCCGGCGCTCGTCGGCGAGCGCGCGCGCGTCGCCGACGGCGCGCTCGTCACCGGACGCAGCGTCCTGGGGCGTGGCGTCGAGATCGCCGAGGGCGCGCACGTCGACGGCTCGGTCGTGCTCGACGGCGCGGTGATCGGTCCGCACGCCCAGCTGACGCACTGCATCGTCGGCCCCGGCGCGCGTGTCGGCGCCCACTGCCGCCTCGGCGAAACCGTCGTGCTCGGCGAGTGCGTGACGCTCGGCGCCGAGAACCAGCTCGCCGCCGGCGCGCGGCTGTCCCCGAACGTGTCCCTTCCCGACGGAGCGATCAAGTTTTGACCGAACAGGCGTTGAACCGTGAGGCCGTCGACGCGATCGACGCCTCGAAGCAGATCGACGACATCCTCGCGCTCCCCGAGCACCTGCGCGACGCGCTGTGGCGCGTCGAGTCGGCCAAGCTCGAGCGCCACGACGCGCCGGGCGGCCTGATCGTCGCCGGCATGGGCGGTTCGGCGATCGGCGGCGCGCTCGCGCGCGCGGCGCTCGGCGATCGCGCGTCGCGCCCGTTGATCGTGATGCGCGACTACGGCGTGCCGTCGTGGACGACGCCGGACGCGACGGTGCTGTGCGCGAGCTACTCCGGCAACACGGAGGAGACGCTCGCGGCGTTCGAGGCGGCCGGCGCGCTCGGCGCGCGCCGCGTCGTCGCGACGACGGGCGGCAAGCTGGCCGCTGCCGCGCGCGAGGAGAGCGTGCCCGTGATCCCGGTTCCGGGCGCGTTCCAGCCGCGCGCCGCGGTCGGCTACGCGCTCGTGATCGCGCTCGAGGTCGCGGCGGCCTGCGGCGCGGCCGAGTCGCTGCACTCGGAGATCGACGTCGCCGCCGCCCACACCGAGGAGCTCGTCGCCGAGTGGGGCCCGGACGGCCCGGAGGACTCGCTGCCGAAGCAGCTCGCGCGCGGCCTGCTCGGCACGATCCCGCAGATCGCCGGCGCCGGCCTCACCGCCCCGATCGCCTACCGCTGGAAGACGCAGCTGAACGAGAACGCGAAGATCCCCGCGCACTCGTCCGAGCTGCCCGAGCTCGACCACAACGAGGTCGCCGGGTGGGTTGGGGCGCCGGAGCTCGGCCAGTTCAGCACCGTCTTCCTCGACGACTCGGACCTGCACCCGCGCATCCGTCAGCGGATCGAGCTGACGCGCGGCTTGATCGGCGCCAGCGCAGCGGCCTCGTTCCGCGTCGAGAGCCGTGGCGAGACGCGCCTCGAGCGACTCGTCTCGCTCGTGCTGCTCGGCGACCTCGTCTCGCTCTACCTGGCGGTCCTGCGCGGCATCGACCCGACGCCGGTCGACGCGATCGAGCGGCTCAAGGGCGCGCTGATCGGCGGCTAACCGGCGGCGCTCGGCGCGCTCGCGGGCTTCTTGACGAAGCCTATGAGCGCGAGCGCCCTCCATTCCACATACGGCCTGTAGCCGCGCGCGGCCAGCCAGTCGACGTGTTCGGTGAACAGCGTTTCCTGCTGGACGAACAGCTTGTTCCCGCCGGCACGCTCCAGCGCGCGGATCATCTCGGTCCACTGCTGGCGGGTCATCATCGAGTCGA
>DASTSX010000202.1:0-14003 GCA_035760455.1 Gemmatimonadaceae bacterium
GGCCACGAACCGGTCTGGAAGCCTCCTCGAGGAGTCTCCACGGTGGTTCGTGGCTTTTGCCGTTCAACTCACTCGACAACCGACTCACTATCCCCCTATCCAACTCACCAACTCACTGGTTTCTGAGCGCCTGCGTCTTGAGCGCCTGGTTCGCGAAGATCGCGACCTCCACCCGGCGATTCTTCTGCCGGTTCGCCTCCGTGTCGTTCGCCGCGATCGGCTCGACCTCACCCCGTCCCGTCGAGCGGAGCCGCGTCCGCGAGACACCCTGTGACGCGAGGTAGTTGGACGCCGCCGCGGCGCGACGCTCCGACAGCGTCATGTTGTACCCGTCGGGTCCCGTCGCGTCGGTGTGGCCGACGATCATGAGATCGGTGTTCGGGTACTTCTCGAGGCTGGCGGCGAGCGTCGCGAGATTCTTGCGTGCCGCCTCGCGCAGCACGTCGGAGTCGTAGTCGAACAGCAGCCCCGACTCGAACGTCACCTGCAGCCCCTCGCCCACGCGCTCGACGATCGCGCCGGGGATGTTCTGCTTGATCTCCTTCGCCTGCTGGTCCATCTGGTGTCCGATCACCGCGCCGGCCGTGCCGCCGACCGCGGCGCCGATGATGGCGCCCTTGGCCGTGGACCCGTTGGCGCGCCCGACCGCCGCGCCCACCGCGGCGCCGGTGGCCCCGCCGATGATCGCGCCCGTCTCCTTCTTGTTCAGCGACGCACAGCCACTCGAGACGAACACGGTGGCGAGCATCGGGATGACCATCAACGAATGACGCATTTGGTTGAGCTCCTTTCAGAAGTCGTTCGAATCCTTCGTCAGGAACTACACCACAGCAGCCGCACGGTGCCGATCAGCGGACACGACGGCGCCGCTGTGCCGCCGCGCACACTCGCACGAGATGCCGGCGCCGCTTCCGGGCGCATCCCACCGGTACTGGATACCCAGTACGTCAGTCGAACCGGGTACTTCAGTGGCGGTGCTACTCCACCGTGTACCCCTCGTCCGAGATCACCTCGCTGATCTCGTCGAGCGAGATCTTCGCCTTGTCATATCGAAGGTCCACCGCACCGACGACCACCCGGTCGACCTGAACCCCAGGCGTGCGCCGGAGCCGGTTGTCGATCGCGCGCACGCAGTGCTCGCACGTCATCCCTTCGATGTTCAGATGCGCCGTTTCCATCGCTGCCTCTCGCTCCCGATTGAAGTTCGACCGACCAACCCCGTCTCGCCGCGCGAGGTTCACGCCACCGCGGGGGCATGCGTGCGCTGCGGCACGTTCAGGATCACCACCGCGGCCGCCACCAGGAGGCCGCCCGTCAACGTGCGCGGCGCGAGCGGCTGGGCCAGCACGACACTCGCCAGCAGCGCACCCCAGAACGGCTCGACCGTGCTCACGATCGCGGTGCGCACCGGCCCGATCGCCGCGAGCCCGCGCAGGAAGGCGACGAAGGCGATGACCGTGCACAGGATGGCGAGCAGCAGGATCATGAGCCACACCGTCGCCGGCTGCCGCGCCGCGAGCCCGCCCGTCACCAGCGCGGCGGCCGTGAGGATCACCGCGGCGCCCGACGTCGCGAACGCCGCGGTGAGCGCTGGAGCGAGTCCGCGTCCGAAGTGGTCGATCATGGGGATGTAGAGCGCGTAGAGGAGCGCGCCGGCCAGCGAGAGCAGCACGCCCGGTGCCGCGGCGCTCGACGCGCCTCCCGTGCCCGGCAGCCCGACCATCACCGCGATCCCCGCCAGCGACAGCGCCAGCGCGACTAGGCGCCGCCCCGTCAGCGGCTCCTTTCCTCGCAGCGCCGAGATCACCGTGACCCAGGCGGGATACGTGTAGAACAGGAAGATCATCGTCGCGGCGGACACGTAGCGCAGCGCGCTCAGGCTCAGCCCTCCGATCGCCGCCTGGCCGCCTCCCGCCAGCACCACGAGCGGCAGCCCGCGCCGGAGCTCCCGCTGGATCGCCGCCGGTCCCCCGGCGAGCAGCGCGAGCAGCAGTGCGGCGATCAGGAAGCGCCAGGCGAGCACGTCGACGAGACGCGCGCCGGCCCGCGTGGCGACGCTGACGAAGATCGCGATCGAGCCGAAGCAGCACGCGCTGAACGCGACGAGGAGCGTCGCGCGTCCGACTCCCGGCGCACGCGCCGTGCGGGGCGCGCCGTCGGCCAGCGGCTCGCTCACCGCAGCATGATCAGCCAGGCCACGCCGAAGTAGATGCTCAGGCCCGTCACGTCCACCAGCGTCGCGACCAGTGGCGCCGACGCGCTCGCGGGGTCGAAGCCGACTCGCCGCAGCAGGAAGGGCAGCATCGAGCCCGTGAGCGAGCCGAACGTCACGATGCCCACCAGCGAGCAACCGACCGTCACCGCGACCTGCTCCCAGGAGTGCGATCCGGAGGCGTAGTTGTACCAGCCCATCGATTGCCAGAGCGCGATGCGCGCGACGCCGATGAGGCCCAGGATCGCACCGAGGACGAACCCCGAGGGTAGCTCCCGCAGAGCGACGCGCCACCAGTCAGCCAACGTCACCTCGCGCAACGCCATCGCCCGCGTGATGAGCGAGGTCGCCTGCGATCCCGAGTTTCCCCCCGAGCTCACGACGAGCGGAACGAACAGGGCCAGCACGGTCACCGTGGCGAGCTCCTTGTCGTAGTGCTGCATGACCTGGGTCGTGAGCATCTCGCTGACGAGCAGGATGCTCAGCCATCCCGCACGCTTCTTCAGCATTCCGAGCATGCCGATCTGCATGTACGGCTCGTCGAGCGCCTGCAGGCCGCCGAACTTCTGCACGTCCTCGGTCTGCTCCTCCTGGATCGCGTCGATCACGTCGTCCACCGTGATCACGCCCATCAGGTGCCCGGACTCGCTCACGACGGGAACGACGACGAGGTCGTAGTTGGAGATGACGCGCGCCACCTCCTCGCGATCGGCGCTCGGCGAGACGGTGATCGGCTCGGTCCACGCGACGTCGCCGAGCATCGCGCCCTCCGGCGCGGCGAGCAGCTCTCGCAGCGAGAGCACGCCGGCGAGCTTCCCCGTCTCGTCGGTGGTGTACACGGCGTGCATCGCCTCGCGCTTCTCGCTGCGCGCGATCACCCGCACGCGGCGCAGCGCCTCCTCCACCGAGGTGGTCGCCTCCACCGAGACGTACTCGGTGGTCATCAGCCCACCGGCGGAATCCGGATCGAACCGGCGCAGCTCCTCCGTCTCGCGCCGCGCGTCGGCGGGCATCTCCTCGACGATCTCTTCGGCGCGCTCCTCGTCGAGCTCCTCGAGCACGTCGGCCCGCTCGTCGGGATTCATCTCCGAGACGAGGGCCGCCGCCTGCTGCGCCGTCATCGCCTCGAGCACCTCGGCGCGCAGCTCCTCGTTCAGATACTCGAGCACGTCCGCCGCGCGATCCTTCGGCAGCGCGGCGAGGAACACCGGTACCTGGTCGAACGGCAGCGCCTCGGCGACGTCCGCGAGGTCGGCCGGGTGCATCTCCTCGGTCTCCGCCGCGATCTGCGACGGAGACTCCTCGAGCAGCGCGAGGATGTCGGGGGCGAGCAGAGCGCCGATCGGACGACGCTCTTCCGGAGTGTGCTGGGATGGCGTCATGCGACGTCCTCGGCGGCGATTGGGAGGGCGAGCCCGTCAAAGTAGGACGTCGGCCCGCGTCGCCACAACCCGGGTTGCGTCGCGCTACACGATCGGCAGCTGGCGGCGCTCCTCGCCCGCGAGCACGACGTCGTAGCCGGCCACCGCGATCGCGTCGCGCAGCGCGTCCGCCGTCGCTCGACCGTCGTGCTCGACGACGACCGTGCCGATCTCGACGTGTGCGGTGATGATCCCCTCCACCGGTGTCAACGCGGTGAAGACGGCGTTGACGCAGTGCTGGCAGCTCATGCCGGGGACGCGAAGGCGCGTGCGCATCAGGAGAATATTAGCTTCCGCCCATGTCTACCGTCGCCTTCCTCGGGCTCGGCGCCATCGGGCGCCCCATGGCAGCCCGACTCGCCACTGCGCCCGGCATCTCGCTCGCGGTCTGGAACCGGACCGCCGAGCGCGCGCGCACCTTCGCCGCCGAGACCGGCGCCCGTCATGCCGCCACTCCCGCCGACGCCGCGCGTGGCGCCGACGTCGTCATCACGTGCTTCCCCGTGTCGGCCGACGTCGAGGCGGTGCTCGACGGCGCGGACGGCCTGCTCGCCGGGCTCTCGCGCGGAACGCTGCTCGTCGATTGCACCTCGGGCGATCCCGCCACGTCGCGCCGGATCGCCGCGCGGCTCGCCGAGCAGGACATCGGTTTCCTCGACGCGCCGGTGAGCGGAGGGACGATCGGCGCGGAGCAGGGCACGCTCACCGTGATGGTGGGCGGTGACCCGGCGCTGCTCGAGCGCGCACGGCCCGTGCTCGAGGCGTTCGGCAAGAAGATCGTGCACTGCGGCGACGTCGGCGCGGGCGATGCGCTCAAGGCCGTGAACAACGCGCTGCTCGCCGTGCACGTCTGGAGCACCGCCGAGGGGCTGGCGACGCTCGCGAAGGCTGGTGTGAACGCCGCCGTCGCGCTCGACGTGATCAATGCGTCGAGCGGCAGGTCCAACGCGTCGATGAACCTGTTCCCCGAGCGCGTGCTCACGCGCGCCTTCCCGCGCACCTTCCGCCTCGCGCTCCTCGACAAGGACGTCGGCATCGCCGCAGGCGTCGCGCGCGAGCAGAAGGTGCCGTCGCCCTTGCTTCAGCTCACCGCCGATCTCTTCCGCGTCGCGCACAACGCGCTCGGCGAGGAGGCGGATCACGTGGAGGCAGTGAGGGTGGTCGAGGAGTGGGCGGGAGTGGAGATCACGCGGTGAGTCGGTGCGTTGGATCCCAACGACGGTGAGCTCGTGAGTTGGATCGTGGGCTCGTTGGTCGGTTTCTGAGTGAATTGAACGGCAAACGCCACGAACCAGCCTGGAGACCCCTCGGTGCGGCTTCCACGCTGGTTCGTGGCCATTCGGGGTTCAACGCACCAATCAACTCGCGATCCAACTCACCGACTCACTGCTTCCGACTCACGAGGGTCTTCTCCAACGCGGGCAGGAAGATCTCATACTTGGATCCCGGGCTCCACAGCACCCAGCCGTCGTAGCCCGCGTCGTACGTCCCCTTCTTCTGCGCCTCGATCTCCCTCGCGCCGTACGGCGGCTTGCCGAGCGTGAACGCCTGAAGCCACGGGCGGACGTGCTCGGGCGTCGAGATGCCGAGCTTCTGGTCGCGCTCCCTGGCGCGCGTGATCGCGATCCGGATGACGTTGTACGGATCGGCGTTCGGTGACGGCAGCCCGAGGCTCCCCCGCGGGTAGTGCGACGGGTACACCATCGGCAGCACGACGTCGACCGTCGGCGAGACCTTCTCCCACCACTGCCCCACCTCGAGCGGACCGCCGACGGTGGTGACCAGCCCGAAGATGTCGGCCGTCGTGCGCACACCGATCTTGTCGTAGCGCGCGTTCGCCTCCTTGAGGAAGGCGGCGAGCACGTCGGGCTTCGACACGCCGTTGCTCCCCGGGAAGACCTGCTTCGGCAGCGACGCGTAGGGCTCGGGGAAGCGGATATAGTCGAACTGGATCTCGCCGAACCCCATCTTCGCCAGCTCCTCGCCGACGCCGATGTTGTAGCTCCAGAGCCCGCGGTGGTACGGGTTCACCCACGCGAGGCCCTGCTTGTCGCGCCAGATCGAGTTGTCCTGACGCCGGATCGTCCAGTCGGGCTGGTTGCGCGCCGTGACCGAATCCTTGAACACGACGAGCCGCGCGATCGGGAGGATCTTGTGGGCGCGGAGCGTGTCCAGCATCGCGCGCAGGTCGCGCACCGTACCCGCCGTGCCGGCGTTGCGCGCGAACTCGGGGATGGACGACTTGTAGTTCAGCCCGAACTCGTCCTTCATGTCGATGACGAGCGCGTTGATCTCCGTCTCGTCGGCGATCTGGATGAGCTGGCGCATCCGCTTCGTGCTCTGCGCCGCGAAGCGGTTGACGTACAGCGCGCGGACGATCGGGAAGTCCCTGTCCAGATCCAGCGCTGGCGTCGGCGTGGCGCCCGTCGGCCCGCCGGGCGTCGCGCCCACGCTGCCGGCTGCGGAGTCGGACGCGGCCTGGGCGGCCGGCGAGGGCGTGCTCGCACCCAGCGCTCCGCCCTCGTCGGTCGGCGACTTCGACCCACGGTCCGCCATCGCGGAGCACGCGGCGAGCGTGAGCGAGAGAAGCGCCAGGGCATGGATGAGACGGCGAGCGCGCACGGGTCGATCCAGTGAAGGGTGAGGGAACAGGGTAACGGGAGGGCGGCGAAAATCGCAGCTTTCGCGCCGAATCTCGCGGCTGACTCGCCTATATTCCGGTGGATGCCTCCCCTCCCTCCCTTCCGTGTCGTGCTGGCGCTGCTCGTCGGCGCCATTGCCTGCCGCAGCCCGCAGGCGGACGTCGCGTCCCCTCCGGCCGCCGATTTCGTGCTCGCCGCGGGCGACTCGTCGTACTGGGTCACGAGCGACGGAGGGAGCATCACCATGCGTGGTGCGCCGCTCGAGCTCGCCCGCGTCGACGGTCGCTTCTACGAGCTGTACGTCGCCGACGACGACCGCTCGTACGAGGATGCGGTGCTCGTCGGGCAGCGGATCTTCCGGCGGGACCTCGTCACGGGCGACTCGCTGCTCGTCTTCGAGGACACCGTCGTGCCGCGTCTCGCGGCGCTCTACGCGCGGCTGCATCCGGAGGACACTCCGCTGCGGCCCACCGACGAGGCGAACGAGGACCCGCTGTGGCAGGCGACGACCACGATCGATCTCGTCGAGCTCCACGGCCCGTTCCTGTCGTACACGCTCCACGCGGACGTCGAGCGCGACGACGCGGCACACTGGCACACGAGCCGGCGCGGTGTGATCGACCTCACCACCGGTCGTCCCGCCTCGCTCGCGCGCGTCGTCGGCGGCGACGTCGCGCGCATCGCGCGCCGCCGCACGCTCGCCGTCGCCTCGATCGTGGACTCCGTACGCGCCGGCGGCAGTCGCATCGACCGGGCGCGAACGGCGTCGCTGCTGCGCGCCTACCACCTCGATCCGGCCGGCTTCACCCTCACGACGCTCGACGGTCAGCCGGCGGTGGCGTACGCCCTCAGCGGCCGCGGCGAAGGGGACGAGGGCCATCTGCTCGAGCTTCCGCCCATTCACATCGGTGAGCCGGGCTGGTGGACCGAGGCGCTGCCGTCGCTCCCTGTCGCTTCGGCCGACGGAACACGCCACGTGTGGCGCCACGGCCGCTACGAGGTCGTCGCGCGGCAGGATTCGAGCGCGCGCGTCGCGCGACTGCTGCTGCGCGACAGCACGTCGCGCGAGTGGCCGGTGGGCACGGTGCCCGTGCCGGCCTCGCGTGTCTACTGGCTCGACCAGCCGTCCGTCGACAGCGTGACGCGGCGCGCGCTCACGCGCGCCTTCGACGAGTCGGTGCTGTACGACGACGCCGTTCGTGCCGCATCCTTTCGGCGTGGCCGCTCACAGCCGGCGGTCGGGCTCGCGCGGCAGCGTCTCGCGTCCCCACACGCCGCACTCCTCCTCCTTCGCCACGGGGCATGAACCCGCCGCACGTCGATCACCTGTCGCCCAAGCCGCCGCAGGCCTCGGAGGCCGTGGTGGCCGACCTGATGATGCCACACCAGGCCAACGGGTTGCGCCGTCCTTCGGTGTTCGGTGGCGTCATCATGAGCATGGTCGACCGGTGCGCGGCGCTCAGCGCCATGCGGCACGCCAGCGGACAGGCGACCACCCTCTCGATCGACCGGATCCTGTTCAAGGAGCCGATCCACGTGGGCGAGCTCGTCGAGGTGCGGTCGCGCGTCGTCCACGTCGGGCACACCTCGATGTCGGTGCTGGCCAACGTGTACGCCGAGAACATCGCGACTGGTGAGCGGCGTCACACCAACGAGTGCTGGCTCACCTTCGTGCACCTCGACCAGTCGGGGAAGCCGGCCGCCGTGCCGCCGCTCCGGCTCGAGACCGACGACGATCGGACGCTCCACGCCCAGGCCGCCCGCCGGCGCGAGGCGGCGCTCGCAGACCGCGCGTGAGCCGCTCCGCGGCACTCCAGATGCGGTTAGATTGCCGACCATGAGGCTCTTCACGGTCGATCACGCCAACCGTACCCTCCCGCTGGTCCGCCGCATCGTCGAGGACGTCGTCCGCGAGCACCAGCGGTGGCAGGAGACGATCGCCGAGCTCGACGTGCTCGTCGTGGAAGCGCGATCCGATCTCCCCGATCCGCGCATCGTCGCCCTCGAGCGCCGCGCCCAGGAGATCGCACGCGAGATCGACGAGTTCCAGTCGGAGCTCGAGTCGCTCGGCATCCAGCTGAAGGACCGCCGCATCGGCCTCGTCGACTTTCCGAGCGAGCTCGATGGACGGCGCGTGCTGCTCTGCTGGCGCCTCGGCGAGCCCTCCGTGCAGTTCTGGCACGACGAGGACGCCGGCTTCTCCGGCCGTCAGCCGCTCTCGCCGACGCTCGTCGGCTGAGTTTCGCTCTCCTCAATTTTATCCAATGGCGAAGAACGCGAAGACGTACACCGCGCCGGACGGCACCCGTTGGTCCGTGAGCGTGCAGTCGCCCGGCTCGAGCAACGCGATGATCGTCTTCCGTCATCCCGATGGCCGCAGCTCGCGCCTCGATCGCTACAACTGGATCATCAGCCGCGGCCCCGAGTCGCGAAGCGTCACCGCGCGCCTCGACCCGGAGAAGATCCTCGAGGGCCTCGACGCCGGCACCATCATGCGGCTCTTCCAGCGGTCGATGCCGGTGAGTCGGAGGGATCCGCTGCGGTGAACTGCCACGGCGAGTACCCGGGAGGACCGACGTAGCACGTACCAGGTACCGATGGGAGGCTCCCGGAAATCCCCTCGAGTGCTGGAACGCCCGAGAGTTCGTACTGAGAAGCCCGTCCACGACTCCTCGTCGGGGCGGGCTTCGTCGTTCACACACTCTCGTGCCGGTACGCGCCGACCGGACTTCCGGGAGCGTCCAGCAGGTACCGGGTACCTGCGACGGAAGTACCGGGTACTCGCAGTAGCAGTTCAAACACGATACCCCACCTCCACCTCCATCCCATCCCTCCCCACGTAGACCGTCCCGTCGAAGCACTCCCGCGCTTCCTTGCCGAGCTCCGTCGCGTCGCGTGAGTAGCGGGCGGAGAAGTGGGTGAGGAGCAGCGCGTGCACGCCCGCATCGCGCGCCACCGCTCCGGCCTCCCGGGCCGTGGAATGGCCGGTGTCCACGGCACGCGCCGCCTCCTCATCGCCGAAGGTGGCCTCGTGGACGAGCAGGTCCGCCCCGCGCGCCGCGTCGCGTGTCGCCGTGCACGGCCGGGTATCCCCCGTGATCACGACGCGGCGGCCCGGGCGCGGGGCGCCGACCAGCACTGAGGGTTCGATCGTGCGGCCGTCGGGCAGCGTGACCGCGCGGCCGCGATGGATCTCTCCCCACAGCGGCCCTTCGGGCACTCCGAGCTCGCGCGCCAGCTCGGGATTGAAGCGGCCCTTCCGATCCTGCTCCTCCAGCAGGTAGCCCACGGCCCGCGCGCCGCGGTGGTCCACGGCGAACGGCACGATCGCGTAGTCCTTGCGCTCGACGCGCTGGCCCGGCTCGAGCTCCGCGACGTCGAGCGGAAATGTGAGGCGGTCCATGCCGAAGTCCTCGGCGCGCTTCAGGATACGCGCCGCACCTCGCGGACCCCAGAGCCGCAGCGGCTCGGTGCGCCCCTGGAGTGACATGGTTCGCATCAGACCGATGACGCCGATCACGTGATCGGCGTGGAAGTGCGTGAAGAACAGATCCCCGAGCGAGAACGACACCCCGTAGCGCATCATCTGGCGCTGCGTGCCCTCGCCGCAGTCGAACAGCAACGTCTCCCCCTCGCGCACGAGCGCGATCGATGCGACGTTGCGCTCCACCGTGGGACGCGACGCGGAGGTGCCGAGCAGGCGCAGGGCGAGCGACATGGCGGGAATATAGTCCGCAGCGGCCCACCACTTGCCCCCAGCGCGCGACTCGACGTGCGATGCGAGCGGCTGCGTCGCAATCACGATGGAAACACACGAAAGTCCCGCGAGGGCAAACACATGGGTCCGCAGTTTGCACACGAACTCGCAACGGAGCGGCCATCGCGGGCCGCATCGGAGCGGCCCTCGCGGGCCACAGCGGAGAGGGCGCAGTACCCGTAGCACTCGGGGGAGCGCGGACCGGGCGGCGGCCCACCACATTCAGGAGGAGCGGGAATGGCGATCAGACCGAACAACGAGGAGCGCGGCTTCGGCGCGGATCGGGAGCGGCAGCGCGAGGTCTCCAACGAAGGTGGGCGCGCGGCCCGCGCGACTGGTGGCGAGAGCGCCGGTCGCACCGATGGGGCGCCGGAGAGTGGCGCCGCTCCGCGTCGGAGCAATCGTGGCTTCGCCTCGATGGATCGCTCCAAGCAGCGCGAGATCGCGAGCAAGGGCGGTCGCGCGGCGCATCAGAAGGGGACGGCCCACGAGTTCGACTCCAGCGAGGCACGCGCCGCGGGACGGAAGGGCGGCGTGACGGTGAGCCGCAACCGTGAGCACATGGCGGCGATCGGCCGGCGCGGCGGTGAAGCGCGCGGCGCGAATCGCGCGGCGCGGCTCCAGGCCAACGGCGGCAGCTCGACGGAGCAGGGCACGAGCGCGGGCAACGCACGGTTCCAGAGCGATCGCGAGGTGGGGATCGCCGCGAACAGCGCCCAGCCCTCGGTCAACACCGGCGGGCAAGGCACGGCGCGGACGAGCGGCAACTCGCTCGGCGGCGAGCGCCGGCCGGCTACCTCGGACGAGCGGAACGTCGAGCGTCCGTAGGACTGCGGGACGCGGTCCGCGAGGACCGCGCGAGAACGTGAAACGGCACGCCGGACCAACTCCGGCGTGCCGTTCGGCGTCGGGGCGACGGGCCGGCGCTAGGCGACGGCCGCCGTCTCGCCGCTGATGTCGTTCCAGACTCGCTGGTCGATGTTGCTTCCACTCACGATCGCCGCGACCGGACCGTCCCATCCGCCGCGCGTCAGCATCGCCGCGACGCCGACCGCACCCGACCCCTCGACCCGCGCCCCGTGCATGCGCGAGAGCCAGAGCATCGCCGCGGCGATCTCGCCCTCCGCGACGACCACGATCTCGTCCAGCGCGAACCGGCCGATGAGCACTCCCTCGTCGTCCACCTGACCCGCCAGTCCGTCGGCGAGGGTCGGGACCACCGGGATCATCGTGCGCCGTCCGGTCGACAGCGCAGCCGCCATCGCGTTCGTCAGCTCACTCTGCGCGCCGACGATGCGCACGTGCGGCGCCACCGCGCGAACGAGCACGGCGATGCCTCCCGCCAGGCCGCCGCCGCCCACCGGCACGACGAGCGTACGCACCCCCGGCAGGTCCTCGAGGATCTCGAGACCCACGGTGCCCTGACCGGCGAGGAGCGGCCGGCCAGTGCACGGACTCACGAAGGTCATCCCATCGCGGTGCGCGGCCGCCAGCGCTGCCTCGTGCGCCGAGTCGTAGTCGGGCTGCGAGGCATCCACCTCCGCGCCCATCGCGGCGATCCCCTCGCGCTTCACGAGCGGCGCCGTCGCCGGCACGTAGACCCGCGCGCGCATTCCCAGGGTGCGGGCCGCGTAGGCCACCCCGAGGCCGTGATTGCCCGCGGATGCCGCCACGACACCGCGCCGACGCTCCTCGACCGGCATCGTCAGCAGCGCGTTGAACGCGCCGCGAAGCTTGAACGACCCCGTGCTCTGCTGACTCTCCCATTTCAGGTACGACTCCGCTCCCGCTCGCGCGGAGAGCGGAGCGGAATAGCTGCACGGAGTGCGCTGAATCACACCTCGCAGCCTGCGGGCAGCCGCGAGGACGTCGGGAGCGGTGGGAAGAATCATGCGTCGGTAGGGACAGACATGATTAACCAACCTGGCGCTCCGGGCAAGTCGGACCGCTCGGTCCCGCCGCGCGAGTCTTCGCTATCGAGTGCTCACGCGGGTACCGGCTGGGCGCTCCACCGCGCGAGGTAGTCGCCCATCTCGTACTTGGCGTGCGCGCGCTCCAGCGACATCGGGCGGATGGTCCCCCAGACCGGTCGCGCGGCGAACGGCCGGTCGAACTTCCCGAAGCACCACTGGATGCCCGCGTAGCTGTTCGGATCGCGGCCGTCGAGCGCGTACTTGTTGTTGAGATGGAGCAGCCAGGTCAGCGCTTCCTCGTAGCTGCGAGTCCAGGTGATGACCGACTTCCCCCAGAGCATCCGCACGACGTTGTGCATCTGCCCCGTCTCGACCAGCTCGCGCTGTCCCGCGTTCCAGATCGGATCGTGCGTCGCGGCTCGCTCGAGCTCGTCCAGCGAGTAGGTCACTTCGCGCGGATCGCCGGCGTGCGCCCGCATCGAGCGCTGCACCCAGTCGGGCAGCGCGACGAGCGAGGCGTGATCTGGGTTCCGCAGGCAGAAGTTGAGCGAGAGCTCGCGCCAGGTGAGCATCTCGTTCAGGAACGCCTCGCTGGACCCTTCGTTCGCCGCGGCCCGCACCGCGCGGACCACTTCCACGGGCGAGATCATCCCGTAGTGCAGGTACGGCGACAGCCGGCTCGAGCCCCCATCGTCGGAGGGATTCCGACGTCGCTCCGAGTAGCCGTGCAAGCCATCGGCGACGAACGCGGCGAGGCGCGCGCGAGCCGCCCGCAGTCCTCCGCGCGCCGAGACGGGCCCCACGTCCTGATCGATCTCGCACGCGGCCACCTCGGCGGGGACGTCGCATCGTTCCACGTCGAGCCAGTCGACGTCGAGGGAGTCGAGAGCGGACGCGGGCAGGGCGCGCCTGGGGGGACGGTCGTCCACCGCCTCCAGCGACGGCTCGATCAGCCGCGCGAGCTTCGGGCGGATCGTACGGGCCGCGTACTCCTCCCGGTAGAAGGCGGCCGCCGCCACCACACCCACCGAGTCGACCGCCACCACGCGACAGTTCACCCGATCCGCGAGCCGCTGCGCGCGTGCCGCGACCCCCGCCGTCGGAAAGCAATCGGTCACGACGAGGGCGGCGCGGCGCGCCAGGCGGTCCACCACGCGGCGGTCGTCGTCGCTCCGGCGGCGAAGGGCGAACCGGTAGGTGAGACCGAGCTGCCTCGCGCGGGCGGCGAGCTCCTGCGCGCCCTGCATCATGAAGGTGTGGAACCGCGCCGAGGCGTGCGGATACGTCGGGTCGATCCCATGGTGGATCAGCAGCGGCTTGCCCACGCGGTCGGCCTCGAGCGTCGCGAATCGGAGCGCCCAGTTGTCCTCGAACCGCTGGGTCGACTGCATCCAATAGAGGACGTAGTCGCCATCCGGCTGGAGCCGCTTCTCGTTCAGCGCCACGGCGCGCTGGGAGATCTGATCGCGGACACAGGGCGAGCCGATCGGATGCGTCATATGCTTCGGAACGGCGCGGTCCCCGCGCGTGTTCCCGGACCCGTTGGGCGTGTTACGACGCTCCCAGGTGGTGCGTCTGCTTGACAGCGCGGGCCGTCCGGCTAGATTTCTTGCAGTAACGGCGGCTCCGCACGGTTGCGGGGCCGTTTCCGTCTGGGTGGTGGACGGTGCGGAGACCTGCTCTCCACGAGCCATCGCCGATGCGGGGCTGTAGCTCAGCTGGGAGAGCGCTGCATTCGCATTGCAGAGGTCAGGGGTTCGAGCCCCCTCAGCTCCATTTGGTACGTGAATTCGTTGGCGCAGTGACCGCTTCGTGACACGCCAACAGTTCAATACATTGCCCGCCGCCGTTCGGTAGGACGGAGAGTTCCAATGACGGCGTGTGTGGCAACCCCCGATTGACTCGCTCCACGTGAGCGATCCGACGCCGCGATCATAAGATCGCGGCGTTCTTCATTTGGGGACTGCCGCTGAAGTACCCGGAAGCGGTCGGCGGATTCCGGAAGGCCGCGCCGACGTGCGGATCCCTCGACTCGCTGCGCTCGCTCGGGATGACGGC
>DASTSX010000203.1:0-10428 GCA_035760455.1 Gemmatimonadaceae bacterium
GCTACCGCACCCCAGCTCAACGCCTCGCCGATCGCCTGTGAACAACCTCTTCATCAATTACAACTAGCGCACGTTCAGCCCTTGAAGGCATCCGCGAACGCATCCCGCGCACGACTGAACGCGTCGCCGACGCTCGACATCGCCTGGTTGGCCTTGTCGGAGTAGTAATTGGCGGCGTCCGCGAAGTCGTCCTTGAGGCCCTGTCCGTCCTCACCTCGGCGCGTGTAGGTGCCCGCGAGGATGAGATCGTACGCGCCGCCGGTGCGCCAGCGCTCGAGCTCTCCGGCGCGAACCGTGTTGAACGGGTGCTCGCGGAAGGCGGTGTTGATCAGCTTGAGGACGCGATCCCATCCGTCGCCACCGGTCTCGTACTCGGCGGCCTGTCGCATGAACTCCTCGACGCTCGTCGCGTCGCCGTAGGCCGGCCCACCGGCGAGCTTCATGAACGAGCGCTGGGCGACGAGGTGGTCCTGCACCGCGAGCAGCCCGGCGCGATCGGTGGACAGCTCGCTCTTGCGGTGCCACTCGAGCAGCGCGAGCTGGAACGGCAGCAGCGCGACGCCGATCGGGAAGGGAAGCGCACCGGTGCCAAGCGCCAGGAGCACGAGGGCGATCGTGCGGTAGGTCATGTGCCCGCTCATGATGTGCCCCAGCTCGTGCGCGAGCAGGAATCGCCGCTCGTCGTCGTCGTCGAGCAGCTCGAGCGCCTCGGAGTTGACGACGATGAACGGGTGCTCGAAGCCGATCGCGTACGCATTCACCTTCGGCGACTGCGCGACGTAGAGCTCGGGCCGGTCCGGCCAATCCAACGTGGTGCACACGTCGGTGAGCAGGGCATCCAACGCGGGACGCTGCTGCGGCCCGACCTTGACGGCGTTGGCGAGGAAGAGCTGCCGGACCCCGCGCTCGGTGAGGAACCCCGCCACCTTGCGCACCACCTCGTCGAACCCCGGGATGGCCCGCAGCGTGTTCAGCGCCGCGCGATCGGCCGGATGCTCCCAGGCGCGGGAGGAGATCAGGGGAAGAGGCGTGGGCATACTGCCGGCTCCTGGAGAGTGGGTATGCCGGGATTACGGGGGGTGTGGCGGGAAAGTGTCAGGCGGGGCGGCGCGGAGCGCCGCCGTTGGTCGGTTGACGGTTGACGGCCAGCCTCAGGACGCTTCTGCGTCCCGAGGTCGGCCGTAAACCGACAAACCGTCAACCGACGAACGCGAGCCGCGAGCCTACACGCCCCGAAACGCATGCTCCAGGTCGCTCAACAGATCCCCAACGTCCTCCACGCCGCAGCTCAACCGGATCAGGCCCTCGGTGATGCCGAGCTCCAGGCGCCGTTCCAGCGGCACGCTCGCGTGGGTCATCGAGGCGGGATGGCTGATGAGGCTCTCGACGCCGCCGAGGGACTCGGCGAGGGAGAACAGCCGGCAGCGGCCGAGTACCTCGGCGGCGCGGTCCTTGGTGTCGAGCTCCACGGAGATCATGCCGCCGAATCCCGACATCTGCGCCCTGGCCAGCGCGTGCTGCGGATGTGAGGGGAGGCCGGGGTAGATCACGCGCTCCGCACCCAGGCGTTCGGCCAGCCAGGCGGCGATGGCCCGGCCGTTCTCGTCGTGCCGCGGCATGCGGAGGTGCAGGGTCTTGGTCCCGCGCAGGGCGAGCCAGGAGTCGAAGGGGCCGGGGACGGCGCCGGCCGAATTGAGGATGAACTGCAGGCGAGTCGCCAGGTCGTCGTCGTTCAGCACCGCGATCCCGCCGACCATGTCCGAATGGCCGTTCAGGTACTTGGTCGTGGAGTGGTAGACGATGTCGGCGCCGAAGTCGAACGGGCGCTGGAAGAAGGGGGACGCGAAGGTGTTGTCGACGAGGAGCAGCGCGTCGCCGCGGTGCGCGATCTCCGCCGAGGCGCGCAGGTCGGTGATGCGCATCAGCGGGTTCGTGGGGGTCTCGACGAAGACCATCCGCGTCGCCGGGGTCATCGCGTCGGCGATGCGCTGCGGGTCCCGCGTGTCGACGTAGGTGAAGCGCAGGCCGAAATTCTGAAGGAGCCGATCGAAGAGCCGGAAGCTGCCGCCGTAGACGTTCTCGCCGCACACGACGTGGTCGCCGGAGCGGAACAGCTTCATGATCGAGTCGAGGCACCCCATGCCGCTGCTGAAGGCGAAGCCGTGCCGCGCTCCCTCGAGGGCGGCCACGTTCCGCTCGAGCGCCTCGCGCGTGGGGTTCTTCCCGCGGGCGTACTCGTACCCCTTGTTCTGGCCCAACCCCTCCTGGACGTAGGTGGAGGTCAGATAGACCGGGGTCATGATGGCCCCCGCGAGGGGCTCGGGCCGCTGCCCGGCGTGGATGGCCCTCGTGGCGAACCCCACGTCCAGATCGTCGTCAAATACACGCGTCATGCCGATACTCGTCGAGGTAGAGTCGTGCCGGCAAGATAGCGGAGGGCAGGGGCAGGCGCCGACGCCTCGCCGGCCCACACCGCCCGACGTCACGCCACGCTTCACACCGATGCCAGCTCGCTACTCGGCGCTGCCCGAATCACCCTACTGCCTGATCGTCGACGACGAGCCGAGGCTGCGGCAGGTGCTCGCGCACCTGATGCGCAACGACGGCTTCACGTGCCTCGAGGCGGAGAACGGTGAAGAGGCGACCGCCGTGCTGGAGCGTCAGCCCGTGACGCTGGTGATGAGCGACCTCCGGATGCCCAAGCGGGACGGCGTGAGCCTCCTCGGCGAGATCCGCAGCCGGTGGCCCGACACCGCGGTCGTGATGATCACCGCCGTGGCCGACGTCGAGGTCGCCGTGAGCTGCCTCGCGATGGGGGCGATGGACTACCTCACGAAGCCCTTCCACCTCGAGGAAGTGCGGGCGCGCGTGGCGCAGGCGCTGGAGAAGCGCCGGCTCGTGCTCGAGAACCGCGGATACCAGGAGCGCCTGCAGGAGAAGGTCGCGATCCAGGCCCGCCGCCTCGAGGAGCTGTTCCTGGCGAGCGTGCAGTCGCTCGCGGAGGCGCTCGAAGTGAAGGACCCGTACACGCGTGGGCACTCGGTGCGCGTGAGCCACTACTCGGTCGTGATCGCGCGCGAGATGGGACTCGGCGGCGAGCTGCTGCGCCGGATCGAGCTGGGCGGGCACGTGCACGACATCGGCAAGATCGGCGTGCGCGAGGATGTGCTGAACAAGCCGGGCAAGCTGACGAACGACGAGTATCAGCACATCATGACGCACCCGATGGTCGGGTGGCGAATCCTCGCGCCGCTGCTCGGTGACACGCCCGAGGCGTTGAACATCGTGCGTTCGCACCACGAGCGGTTCGACGGGCGCGGGATCCCCGACGGGATCGCGGGGACGGACATCCCGCTCGAGGCGAGGATCGCCGCGGCGGCGGACTCGTTCGACGCGATGACGAGCGACCGCCCGTACCGACCGGGCCTGTCGATGGAGGAGGCGCTCGCGGAGATCGTGCGCTGCAGCGGGACGCAGTTCGACCCGCGGGTCGTCGAGGCCTTCGTGGCCGCCGTCGAGGACGGTCGCTTCACGCTGATCGGACGGGGCGAGCTGACGGCCGTCTGAGGTCCGATTGGCTAGCGGAGCTCGATCACCGTCGGCTGCTTGTACGCGCTGATCCTGCTCTCGCACCACTCGCGCACCTGCGCCTCCGTCACGCTCCCCCATACCCGCACGAGGATGTCGTTCTCCTTGGACGGCTCGGGGATCGGGACCACCTCGACGCGAGTGACGCCCGGAAGAGCGCCGACGACGCGCTCGATCTCGCGCGGATAGACGTTGAAGCCGTTGCGGGTGAACATCGGCTTGAGCAGGCCGAGGAAGGTGATGGTGCCGTCGGCATTGCGAACGCCCTCGTCGCCCGTGCACAGCCACTCGCCGCGGCGCGGCAGGCCGGCGGTGGAGCCGCCGAGGTACCCGGGCGAGACGTTCTCGCCGCGCACGCAGATCTCGCCGGGGGCTCCCTCGGCGAGGGGAGCAGCAGGTCCGGCGCCGACCGGCTCGCCTCCCGAATGGTTCACCGGGGCCATGATGGCGACGTCCACGCCGGGGAACGGGAGTCCCAAAGTACCGCGCACATTCGGCCGGTCGACGCGATTGAACAGGCACACCGGCGCGGCCTCCGTCAGCCCGTAGCCCTGGCGCAGCTCGACGCCGGTGACCTCGGCCCACCGATCCTGCAGCTCGGTGGTGAGCACGGCGCCCCCGCAGATGCAGAGCCGCAGCGCCGAGCCGCGCAGGTCCACGCCGCGGCGCTCGATCGCCGCGAGCATCGTCTGGAACACCGAGGGCACGCCGACGACCTCCGTGATGCCGTCGGCGAGCAGCTCGGCGGCGCGCACGGGGTGGAAGCGCTCCATCGTGCGAACGCGGCTCCCCGCCAGCAGCGGTGCGCCGCACGCGACCGTCAGTGCGAAGAGGTGCGTGAAGGGGAGCAGCGCGAGGACGTCGTCGTCGGCCGTCTGGGCCGCGGCCTCCACGGTGGACCGCGCGTTGGCGAGCATGTTCGCGTGCGTCAGCACGGCGCCGAGGGGCACGCCCCGCATGGCGGACGTGTAGACGACGACCGCCTCCTCGTCGCGGCCGCGCGCGTCGCGCTCGCCCTCGATCGAGAGTCCGTGGTGCGAGCCGAGGTCCACGTCGTGCGTGCGGTCGGCGGTGACGACGCGCGCCGTGCGCGGCGCCTCGTCGAGCAATACGACGGGGAGGCCGACCGGCAGGCGCGATGCGAGCGCGCCGATGGTGAATGCCGCGCCGACGTTCGCGTCTTGGCACTGGTACTCGATCTCGGCGGCGGCGGCGAGCGGGTTGACGAGCACCGCGCCGCGTCCTTCGCTCGCGGCGAGCGCCGTGAGGAACTGCGGCGACGTCGGCAGGAGGATGGCCGCGCGCTTCCCGGTGAGCGCTCGCACCAGGGGCGCGCTGCGCCGGAGCAGGGTCAGCCCGGCGGCGACGAGCTGCTGGGCGTCGTACGTCTCTCCGCCGGCGGCACCGATGCGCCCGCCGCCGGCGGCGAGGGCGAGGGGGAGCAGGGCGAGCGGATCGCTCACGGGCGCGTGCGGCCGTGCGGGAGCGTCAGATCTCGAACCGCCGCAGCGACTCCTTCAATCGCTCGCCCACGTCGGCGAGATGCTGGCTCGACGTGGCCACGCCCGCCATCGCCGCCGTCTGCTCCTGCACGACCGCGCTCACCTGCTCGGCGGACGACGCGTTCATCTCGGCCGACGACGCGAGCGCCTCGATCTCCTTCGCCAGCGCCTCCGCCTCGCCCCGCTGCGCGTCCGCCGCACCGACGATGCGGTCGACCGCTTCGCGCGCCGCGGCGATCTCGCGGTCGATCTGGGTCAGCGCTTCCGCCGACGCGCGGATGACGGTCTCGCCAGCGGTGACGCGGTCGCTCGCCTGAATGATCTGCTCCTCCGTGCGGATGGCGCTCGTGCGGATCTCGGCGGCGAGCTTGCGGATCTGATTGAGCGCGCGAGCGCTCTCCGCGGCCAGCTTCCGCACCTCGTCGGCCACTACCGCGAAACCCTTGCCATGCTCGCCGGCGCGCGACGCCTCGATCGCGGCGTTGAGGGCGAGCAGGTTGGTCTGCCGGGCGATGGCGCCGATCGCGTCCGTGATCTTGCCGATGCGCTGCGACTTCTCCCCGAGCTCCACGACGGCGGGGACGGCGGCCTTGGTGACGTCGGCGATGGCCGCCATCGCGGCGAGCGCCTCATCGGCGGCGACGGTGCCGCGACGCGTCGTCCGCTGCGCGACGTCGGCGGCGTTGCGCGCCTGCTCGGCGTTGCTCGCCACCATGACGGCGCGCGTGGCGACGCGGCTGGAGGCTTCGGAGGCGTTGGAGACGCCCCTCGTCTGCGTCGCCGCGGCCTCGGCGATGGCGCCGGCCGCGCTCGACACCTCATGGGTGGACGCGGTCATCTGCTGCGCGCTCGCGGCGAGGTTTTCCGCCGTGCTGGCGACGTCGGCGGCCGACGAGTCGAGGTCGGCGATCAGCGCGCGGAGTCCGGAGGTCATCTTCCGGAAGGAGCCGGCGAGCTCGCCGAGCTCGTCGTCCGACTCGAAGGCGAGCTCGTGGCGCAGCTCCCCGCGCGAGACGCGGTCCGCCTGCCGAGAGAGGCGAGCGACGCCGTGCGTGAAGTGCGAGGCGCTGAAGAACGCCAGCCCGATGGCGATCGCCAGCGCGATGGCGCAGTAGATCGCGAGATCGAGCACTGCCGCACGCGCTTCCATGATCAGCCCGTCCGCGCGCCCGGTGACGACGAGCGCACCGACGACGCGGTCGTTGGCGAGGATGGGGGCGCCCGCGCTGAGGGCGCGGTCGAGACCGAAGTCGTAGATGCCCGTGGCGCCCGCGCGTCCCGCGGCCACCGTCTCGGTGAGCCGATCGGGGGCGCTCCAGACGCCGACCGGCACCTGCTCGCGATCCGAGTTCGCGACGAGATGGAACCGGCCGGCCGAATCGCGGGCGACGAGCTCGATCGCGAGCAGATCGTTGCCGGCGCCGAGGACGCCCGCGTTCTCGACGCGCGCCCGTCGGATCAGGTCGCGAGCGAAGGCGCCGCTCAGCGACGAGTCGCCGGGGACGCCGAGCGCCGTGGCGCGCGCGAGGTAGACGAGCCGCTCCCCCTGCGCACGCGCGAGGGCGCTGCGCACGCGGGCGTACGTCGGCAGGAGCATGACGCCGAGCGTGAGCACGACGGCGGCACCGGCGAGCGCGGCCATCTTGAGCCGCACGGGGAATCGAGTCGCGGCAGCCAGGGCAGTCGAGAGAGAAGGGTGAGGTGGTGCGCGAGGAGGACGCGCGAGCAGCCGGCGAAGTTACGCGCGAGCACGCTTGGTGAAGCCGTCCCATCAGCTTGTTCCGCCCCCGTGCGGGACTAGTTTTCGGCTTCTCTCTGACGGAGGCGGCATGGCGCAGGGCACCAGCGGGTTGATGGTGAGCGTTTCGGGGATTCGTGGGCGGGTCGGCGAGGCACTGACCCCCGAGATCGTGGCGCGGTACGCCGCCGCGTTCGGGGCATGGTCGCTGGCGCAGGGCGGGTCACGCCGGATCGTCGTCGGCCGCGACAGCCGAGTCTCCGGCCCGATGGTGCACCGCATCGTCGTCGGCACGCTCCAGATGGTCGGCGCCGACGTGGTGGACATCGGCCTGACCACGACCCCCGGCTGCCAGCTCGCTGTGGAGCACCATCACGCCGCGGGCGGCGTGATGCTCTCGGCGAGCCACAACCCGATCGAGTGGAACGCCCTGAAGCTGATCGGCTCGAGCGGGCTCTTTCTCGAAGCGAGCCAGGGTGCGGCGATGCGCGCGCTGCTGGACACGGGGGTGCCGCATGCGACGTGGGATCGGCTCGGCGCGGTCGTGCAGGATCCCGACGCCGCGGCGCGGCACCTCGCGGCGGTGCTCGCGATCCCGTACGTGGACGTCGAGGCGATCCGGCGCCGGCGCTTCAAGGTGGCGCTCGACTGCGTGCGCGGGGCGGGGGCCACCATTATGCCGATGCTGCTCGACGCGCTGGGCTGCGAGACGGTGGCGATCAACCTGGAGCCGGACGGGCGGTTCCCGCGCGAGCCGGAGCCCGTTCCGGAGAACCTTCACGCGCTGGAGGGGCTGGTCCGAGAGAGCGGGGCGGACATCGGGTTCGCGGTCGATCCTGACGTGGACCGCCTGGCGATCGTCAGTGAGGAGGGGCGTGCGATCGGCGAGGAGTACACGCTCGCGCTCGCCGCGCGGCTCGTGCTGCGTCACCGCCGCGGCCCGGTGGTGACGAACCTCTCGAGCAGCCTGATGATCGAGGACGTGGCGCGGGAGGCGGGGGTGCCGGCGGTCCGCACGCCGGTGGGTGAGGTGAACGTCGCGGTGCGCATGCGCAGCGAAGGAGCGCCGGTGGGCGGCGAGGGGAACGGCGGGGTCATCCTGCCCGAGGTCCACCTCGGGCGGGACGCGCCGATCGGCGCGGCCCTGCTCCTGCAATTGCTGGTCGAGGAGGGGCGGCCGCTGTCGCAGGTGGCGCGGTCGATTCCCAGCTACGTCATCGTGAAGGACAAGCTCGCCAGGCCGAACGCGAGCCTGGACGCCGTGTACGGAGCGCTGCGGTCGGCGTTTCCGGACGCGGGGGTGGACATGCAGGACGGGCTGCGGTTGGCCTGGCCGGACCGGTGGGTTCACGTACGCCCGTCGGGGACGGAGCCGATCGTGCGAGTGATCGCGGAGGCGCCCGACGAGGCGCAGGCGCGGGAGCTGGTACGGCGGTCGCGCGAGCCGCTCGACGCGTTGGGCCGATAGGCTCGGCGCGCTCGATCACTTCGAAGAGGATTTGGGAACCATGTGCGGAATCGTCGGCTATGTCGGCCCGAAGAAGAGCGTGTCGATGCTCATCGACGGCCTGAAGCGCCTGGAGTATCGCGGCTACGACTCCGCGGGCATCTCGATCATGAACGGGAAGGGCGTCGAGACGCGGAAGGCGAAGGGGAAGATCTCCCAGCTCGAGCAGGCGATCAGCGCCAGCCCGGTGGACGGCAACGTCGGCATCGCGCACACGCGCTGGGCGACGCACGGCCCGCCGAACGAGTGCAACGCGCACCCGCACCACGACTGCACGGGCACCGTGTCGGTGGTCCACAACGGGATCATCGAGAACTACGGCCCGCTGCGCGCGATGCTCCAGAAGACCGGGCACACGTTCGTGTCGGACACCGACACCGAGGTGCTGGCGCACCTGATCGAGGCCGCGATGGACGGCAACCTCGAGGAGGCGGTGATCGACGCCCTCGCGCTCGTCGAGGGGACGTACGGCATCGCCGTGATCTCCTCGAAGGACCCGGACAAGATCGTCGCGGCGCGAAAGGGGAGCCCGCTCCTCATCGGGCTCGGCGAGGGCCAGGGGGAGTACTACGTCGCGAGCGACGTCGCGGCCATCCTGCAGCACACGCGGCAGGTGGTGTACCTGGACGACGGCGAGATGGCGATCCTGACGCGCCAGGGCTACCAGGTCTGCGACCTCGACGCCCAGATCGTGAAGAAGGGGGTGAGCCGCATCGACTGGGATCTCGACCAGATCGAGAAGGGCGGCTTCGACCACTTCATGCTCAAGGAGATCTTCGAGCAGCCGCAGACGATCCAGAACACGATGCGCGGGCGCCTCGTCACGGACGAGGGGTTCACGAAGCTGGGCGGCCTCAACCTGACGAAGGAAGAGCTGCAGCAGCTCGATCAGATCGTCATCACGGCGTGCGGCACGAGCTGGCACAGCGCATTGATCGGCGAGCTGATGATCGAGGAGCATGCGCGGATCCGCGTCGAGGTGGAGTACGCGTCCGAGTTCCGCTATCGCAATCCGATCATCACGGACCGGACGCTGTGCGTCGTGATCTCGCAGTCGGGCGAGACGGCGGACACGCTGGCGGCGATGCGCGAGGCGAAGCGGCGCGGCGCGAAGACGCTCGGCCTCGTCAACGTCGTCGGCTCGACGATCGCCCGCGAGGACGACGGCGGCATCTACCTGCACGCCGGTCCGGAGATCGGCGTCGCGTCGACGAAGGCGTTCACGAGCCAGGTGGTCGCGCTGGCGCTGCTGACCCTCAAGCTCGGCCGGCTGCGCAACATGTCGGTCGTGAAGGGGCGCGAGGTCGCCCAGGCGCTCGAGGCGCTGCCGGCGCAGATCCAGTCGATGCTCGACCGCGCGAGCGAGATCGAGAAGATCGCCGAGGCGTTCGTCGACGCGACGAACTTCCTGTACCTCGGACGCGGCTACAACTTCCCCGTCGCGCTCGAGGGCGCGCTCAAGCTGAAGGAGATCAGCTACATCCACGCCGAGGGGTATCCGGCGGCGGAGATGAAGCACGGGCCGATCGCGCTGATCGACGAGAACATGCCCGTCGTGTTCATCGCGCCGCACGACTCGGTGTTCGACAAGGTCGTGTCGAACGTGCAGGAGGTGAAGGCGCGCGGCGGCCGCGTGATCGTGCTGACGAGCCGCGACGAGCCGTCGCTCGAGGGGAAGATCGACTACGAGTTCCGGATCCCCGAGACGATCGACATGCTCAATCCCGTGCTGGCGGCCATCCCGCTCCAGCTGCTGGCGTACTACATCGCGGCAAAGCGCGGGCTGAACGTGGATCAGCCGAGGAACCTGGCGAAGAGCGTCACTGTGGAGTGAGAAGCGCGGTGAGTTGGTGAGGTGGATAGCGAGTTGGTTGGTCGGTTGATTGGTGCGTTCAACCGCGAACGGCCACGAACCGGCGTGGAGCCCTCACGGGGGATTCTCCACGCCGGTTCGTGGCATGTGCACGTCAACTCACTTCACAACCGACCAACGAGCCCCCTATCGAACTCACCAACTCACCCCCCAAGGCCCAACCTCGGCAGCCTGCCCCGAGGCGGACGAGGCTCAGCGCGCCGTGAGGTCCGTCTCCGAC
>DASTSX010000204.1:0-4529 GCA_035760455.1 Gemmatimonadaceae bacterium
GATGCCGCACGCGGCGGTGTTCGTGCCCTGACTAGCGGCGTCGCGCGCCGCGGCCTTCCCGTCGCTCAGGGAGTGGGATAGCGCGCCACCTTGGCGCCGCGGGGCGCGACGTAGCCGAGGCTCTCGCACGCGCGCTGGGCCGCCCAGCGCACATCCGGCTCCTTGTCCTCGCGCGCGAGCCGCGACAGCTCGCGCTTGATGTCCTCGCGAACGGTCGGCGGGAGCGCGTTGCTCCCAGCCACGGTCATCGTCGCGTCGGCCGGCCGGCCGCCGGAGAGCTCCGCGGCCTTCGCGCCGTAGACCTGTCCCTGCTGGATCACCCCCGGTTCCTCATCGGCATAGCCGACCAGCACGCGCATGCCGGCGAGCCGGTCCGCTCTCGGGTAGCCTGCGTCGCGCACGACGGCGGACACCGCCTCGTAGAGCCGCGCATCGCGCATCAAGCTGGATGCCTCGACGAGCGCCGCGCGCTCGCCGGCGGCGCGCGCGCCACGCCGCGTCCAGCGGCTCGCCAGCGTCACGGGGCCGGTCGCCGGACAGCCGGCCGAGGCGCGGATCGCGCCGGCCGACGGCGCGGGCGCGAGCATCTCGGCGACGATCGCCACGCAGTCCGGGGCGTCGCTCTGTGCGGCCGCCCCGCGGGGGGAAGATGCCGCGAGAGCCGCGGCGGCGAGCACCGAGGCCAGCGCGCGTCCGCGCCGCATTCTCGGGGTCGAAAGTGGGTGCGTCATGAGTACCCTTCGGGTTCGATGTGGTCGTCCCGTTCCTCTCTGAAAGACGACCGAGCACGGCCTCTCGCATCTGTCGTGATTCACGACGCGCGGCCGCCTCCTCGAGTTGGCACACGGTCACCCTGCCCGTAGCTTTTCGCCCGCGATGGATACTTGCGAGACAGTGATCCGACAGGCGTCTGTGATCGACGGCACAGGCCGCGCACCATTCGTTGCGGACGTCGCCGTCGATGCCGGCAGGATCTTCCGGGTCGCTCCGCGGGTCGAGCTGCGCGCCGACCAGACCATCGACGCCGCCGGCCTCTCGCTCGCCCCGGGGTTCATCGACGTGCACACCCACGACGACACGAACGTCGTTCGCGCGCCCGAGATGTGGCCCAAGCTGTCGCAGGGGGTGACGACGGTCGTCGTCGGCAACTGCGGCATCAGCGCGGCGCCCGCGCGGCTCCGCGATGGCGCGCTGCCCGTGCCGCTCGCCCTCCTCGGCGGCGCCGACGCGTTCGCGTACCCGACCTTCCGCGCGTACGTCGACGCGGTCGAGCGCGCACGGCCCGCGGTGAACGTCGCCGCGCTCGTCGGCCACACGACGCTGCGCAACAACCACATGTCGTCGCTCGACCGGGCGGCGACATCCGCCGAGATCGACGCGATGCGCGCCGAGCTGCGCGACGCGCTCTCGCTCGGCGCGCTCGGCCTGAGCTCGGGGCTCCAGTACGCGAGCGCGTTCGCCGCGCCGACCGAGGAAGTGATGGCGCTCGCCGAGCCGCTCGCCGAGTTCGGCGGGTTGTACGCGACCCACATGCGCACCGAGTTCGCCGGCATCCTCGACGCGATGGACGAGGCGTTCCGCATCGGACGCCACGCTCGCGTGCCGGTCGCCGTGTCGCACCTCAAGTGCGCGGGACCCGACAACTGGGGGCGCAGCACGGAGGTGCTCGCCGCGCTCGAGCGCGAGGGGCGCGAACATGCCGTGGGATGCGATGCATATCCTTATACGGCAGGGTCGTCGATGCTCGACCTCGAGCAGGTCACCGACCGGATCGAGATCACGATCACCTGGTCCGATCCGCACCCCGACGCCGGCGGCCGCTCGCTGAAGGAGATCGCGCGCGAGTGGGACGCGTCGCTCCTCGACGCAGCGCGCCGGCTGCAGCCGGCCGGCGCGATCTACCACTCGATGTCGGAGGAGGACGTGCGACGGATCCTCCGGCATCCCGCGACGGTGATCGGCTCCGACGGGCTGCCGAACGACCCGAAGCCGCACCCGCGGCTGTGGGGCGCCTTCCCGCGGGTGCTCGGCCGCTATGCGCGCGACGAGCGGTTGTTCCCGCTCGCCGAAGCGGTGCGCAAGATGACCGGACGTCCCGCGCGGAAGTTCGGGCTGCGCGACCGCGGGTTCGTGCGCGAGGGGCTCGCCGCCGACCTCGTGCTGTTCGACGCGTTCACCGTGCGCGACGTCGCCACCTTCACCGATCCACAGCGCCCCGCCGACGGCATCCACGCCGTGTGGGTGAACGGCGTGCTCACCTCGCGCGCGCAGGCGCCGACGGGCGCGCGCGGCGGACGCTTTCTTCCACGCGGCGCGATCGACCCCGCCGACTACCACGACGCCTTCGCTGCACGCACCCCGGAGAGAGAGACGGCATGAGCGACATCGTTCGATACGGCGTCGGTGGCGGGACGGGCACCGGCGGTCAGCACCTCCCCTTCGCGCGCGCCGCGGGCGCCGACGGCTGGCTGTTCGTCTCCGGCCAGGTGCCGATGGCCGAGGGGGAGATCGTGGACGGCGGCATCGTCGCCCAGAGCCATCAGGCGATCCGCAACCTGATCTCGATCCTCCAGGAGGCGGGATACGGCCCCGAGCACGTCGTCCGCTGCGGCGTGTGGCTCGACGACCCGCGCGACTTCCAGCCGTTCAACAAGGTGTTCCGCGAGTACTTCGGGGCCCACCCGCCGGCGCGCGCGGCGGTGGTCTCGAGCATGGTGGTGGACTGCAAGGTCGAGATCGAGTGCGTGGCGTACAAGCGTCCGCAGAGTTGACCGGCCGGCCTCGGCCGTAGCGCCGTTCGGCGCGCAGTTCTGGCAGTCAGTCTGGTGCACGGTTCCTGCAGCATTGGTACGCGCCGGCGCGAGAGACCGCCGCGCCGGCGGACAATCGACGTGACAACCCGGTTACAGCGTAGAGGGACCTATGAGATGGCTTCGCCCGGCATCGATCCTCGCCGCGCTCCTCGCGATCGGTCATGCGACCGACGCGCGCGGCCAATCCTCCACAGACAGCTGGTCCGACCCGACGTGGGCGCGACGCCCGAGCGTCTCGCTGAGCGCGGGGGCGTTCCAGTACGCCCGGGTCGGCACCGGCACCGCGCCGGTGCTCGCGGCGCGCGGCGAGCTGCCGCTCACCTCGCACTTCCTGCTCGAGGGCGGCTTGGCGGCGACGCGACCCGAGCAACGGCTCGGCAGACCGACGACGCTGGTCGTCCCCGAGGCGCAGCTGCAGGCCCAGCTACCCGCAGGCCCGTGGATCGCGCCGTACGTCGGCGCCGGCGTGGGCGCGGCGTTCGATCGCGGCCCCGCCCGACGGAGCGGCCCGGAGCGCGAGCTCACCGTCTCCGCCGCGACGGGCGTGCGCTATTGGCTCTCCGAGGACCGCGGTCTCCGCGCCGAGCTGCGCGTGCGGCGGGTCGGTCCGGAGCTCGGCGGCACGGCCGCGGAGTGGACCCTCGGGAGCTCGTGGCGGCTGTAGCGGAATCACGGCCACTGCAGTACTGAAGTACTCCGTACGACCGGCGTACTTCGACTGGCATACCGGCCCCACGAATGCAAGACGCGCCCTCTACTCGAAAGCTTGCATGGCCTCCCGGTAGAGCGGTTCGCGGTGCATTCGTGGGGACGTTCGCGCGGGTCCGCATACATCGGTCGTACCGAGTACCGAGTACTTCAGTGTGTCCGACCCCGCTGGTCCACCGTCGCGCCCTCCATTGGATGACCTCGCCGGGATCGCTCGTCACTCGCATCACCGTCGTCCTCATGACGGCCGCCTCGCTCGCGTGCGCGACGGAGAATCGCACGGCCTCCGGCACGACCTCGGTGGACGCCGGCGTGGACTCGCTCAACGCGCGACTGGCGAAGGCCTACCGCGACCACGATCCGGTCGCGTACGGTGCGGTTTTCACCGACAGCGCCGTGTTCGAGTGGCCGGCGTTCGGCACCGTCCGCGGACGGGCCGGCCTCGAGGCGATGGCACGCAACGGCTGGGCGACGCTGCGCGACATGGATCTCCGGCTCGACGTGGACCATCGCCGCGTCGCCCCCGACCACGTCACCGAGTTCGGTGCCTTCCAGCAGGCCTACGCCGACACGAGCGGCGCGCGCAGCATCGAGTACGGGCGCTACGTGGCGGTGCTCGTGCCGCGCGCCGACGGCTGGCGGATGGACCGGTTCTTCGGTTTCGCCGACTCGACGGCGAAGGTGGGTGGTGAAAAATGAGCGATGAGCGATCCCTGAGCAATGAGCGATGAGCGATGAGCGATGAGCGATGAGCGATGAGCAATGAGCCCACAGCTCACAGCTCACAGCTCACACCTCTAACCGCTCACCCCTCCCGCGGGCTATGCTTGTGGCCAGACCTCGACTCCCTTCGAAGCCCGGTGCGATGATGGTTCACGTCCGCAAGATCTTCACGATCATGCTCGCCCTGGCGGCGCTGCTCGCCCCGGCGCGCTCCCTCTCCGCCCAGAGCGCCGCCCCCGAGGTCCTGCTCCGCCTCGACGACATCGGGATGAACCACTCGGTGAA